>NZ_JCANVJ010000010.1:0-103587 GCF_059569355.1 Desulfobotulus sapovorans DSM 2055
ATCCGCGGGAAGCCGCAAGAATCCCCCTCTATGAGAGCATTCTTCAGGGAGATCCGGATACCCTGCACAGGCATTTTCACGCCCTGCTCGCCTCCATCCCCCACGACTGGTACAGAAAAAACGGCATTGAGGCCTGTGAAGGCCACTATGCTTCCGTCTTTTACAGTTATTTCGCCTCCATGGGGCTGGATATCACACCGGAAGACAGGACAAACAAAGGAAGCATGGACTTAAGCCTGCGAACAGAAGACAAGGTCTATATTTTTGAATTCAAAATGACGACAAAGGGAAAAGGGGCAGAAACGGCCCTGCAGCAGATCAAAGACAGGGGATACCCTGAAAAATACCGGGGGGACGGCAGAAAACTCTATCTCGTGGGCCTGGCCTTTTCCGCAGAGGAAAGAAATATTGTGGAGTTCTGCTGGGAGCTTCTGGTATGAGTCAAAAAACAAACGGATTCGTATTTTGTTTCACCTATCAATCCTATGCTCCAGCGTGGGAATGCCGTACCGGGAGCTCCTTCCGCCAATGCCACCATCTACCTCAGCACTCCTAAAAAAAATGTTGAATATTCGATCCTGACGGGGTAGGGCTTCGGTTTATACGAAGAAACCGGAAGGGGCTTCCCCCTTCCGGCTGTTTTGTCACGTATTATCACATAAAAAATTTTGCTCGTTTGATACCTGAAACCAAACAGAAAAGAACGGTAGAGAAGGTAAAAGCCTGCAGGCTTTTTGTGTGTTTCATCACCACGCCGACATGGCTATACCAAAGCATCAATAAAACTTAGTTTCTAAAAGGTGATGGGGGCATATATTTTGCGTCTTTTTCAAGAATGGGCAAAACAAAAGACAGCGCTGACATGGTTTCTGTACCATAAACTTTTGTAGATGCCGAAACCTCAACTCCAAGCCAGACAGCATACATTTTCTGATAAATATAAGAAAACTGGGCAAGGCCATGCTCATCCGTTACAACAGAAAAAGGCACTGTTCCCGCAGTCGATGCTGCTGGATCCAGCTGACCGTTTCCATGTGCAGGATTTCCCCCTGCATCCTCACCAGGATCCAGAATTCCATTTCTATTCACGTCCTCATTCGGATAAGAACCTATCGAAATCACTTTGCCATCCGGATCCAAGCCATCAATATAATATTCTTTTGGCCAGACGGAAAGATACACGGTCTGTCCCTTTACAGGGTTTCCCTTTGCATCCGTAACAAGGACAGACATGGGCATGTCATACGCCGTATCCTCATGTTCCTTGGCCAGCAGAGCTCTGGCAATAGAGACAGAGCTTGCCTCTCCACTAATGACAACCCTCTGCTCTGCCGTACTCGGTGTTCCGTTATTTTTTAATACGGAGGCCACACAACCAACACCATTGGCGGAGGAGACAAGAGATCCTGCAAAGAATGTAGCCTGTGCTTCTCCGGCACTGTTTGTATACACCACAGCAGGATCGATATACTCTCCTCCTCCTGTTGTATCTTTCAAAGAAAACCATACCGGAGCCCCGGCAACCACCCCCCCTTTATCATCCTTTACCTTTGCGTAAAGAGTGGCCGTATTTTTCAGATCGACCCCGACACTGGGGGGTATACGATCCTGACTGGCCTGAAGTTCGACCGTATGTGCCCTGTCAGCCGATGAAACCATGGCAATCCGCACGGAATGGCTGCGTTCCTTAGCCTCACCATCCTTTGTGAAAACAGTTATAGTCGCCACACCCGCATTCTGTGAATATAGTGACAGCTTGGCAGCACCATTTCCATCCGGGGCAACTGTCCTGTTGGCAAGTCCTGCTGGAGAAAGAGCCTCCCAGGTACCAAGTGAGGTATAAAAATCAACAGGATTGCCATAGGGCGTTACCACCTCAATTTCTGAAACAAGACCGTTAGCCTGAATATTTTTTGTGATATTCTCTCCCGCAGGGGATGTTATTCTTAATGATGACTGGGCCGCCACAACCTCAATATCCCGTTTTGCCTCTGCCCCCAGGGCCAGGGCATAAAGGAAACCCTTCACAGCAGAGGCCCCTCCCTTGACAGTAAATCTGACTTCACCATTGATATCCGAAAAAATACTGCCTTTCAAACTGCCGCTCTCCGTTGCCTCAGGCTGCGTGGCAAAATCCCATCCAGAAACAGAAGAAAAAAGAATTCCTTTTCCCTCAAGAACAACTTCCGTCTTATATACGGGCGCGTCACTACCATCCTTCACAGTAAGCGTCACACTCTGTTCTTCCCCGATCTGAAGGGTTGTACTGGAAAGGCTCATTTCCAGTTTGGAACCACCAATCTTGATAGGGATGGATGCCTGCTTTCCATTGGTCGTTCCCGCTGTAACCGTAACAACCTGATTGGTCTTTTCAAAAAGACCCGTAGAAAAGGTTATCGAGGCCTTCCCAGACGTGTCTGTCTGTACGCTTGAAGCACTTATCTGGCCTCCTGTTGTAGAAAAAGAGACAGGGATACTGGCTAGAGGTACTCTTTTTTCATCCAAAGCGGTCACTGATATTTCGGTACTATCGTTCCCATCCGTCTTCAAAGAAAGACTTGAGGCCCCAATTGCAAGATATGCAACCGCTGGGCTCTCTGTTTGTCCTGGGGTCTCCCCACTGCCCGGGGTTTCCGGAACTACCGGAGACTGAGTGACAGACTTACTTCCATCCGCTCCACACCCAGTCAGCAATAAACAAATAAAAATGGTCAGCAAAAATGCAGCCCACTGTTTACATTCTTTCCCCATCGTATCCATAAGATCCCCTCTTCATTTATACCAGTTCTGCGATGCAGAAAAAGTGACAGAGCAAGTCTCAACCATAATGTTTACTTATATCTTTGAATTTTCCAGCTGCACAATCCTCGGTGTCAAAAAGATCAAAAGTTCCGACTTGGTTTCCTTTTTCGTGGAACTCTGAAAAAGCCATCCCAGAAGGGGAATATTACTTAAAAAGGGAATCCGGTTATTGGATGTTGCCAGATCCGAGGTCACGACACCACCGATCACAATGGTATCCCCATCATTAACCAGAAGCTCTGTCTCCACCTTCTTGGTTCTCAGGGCAGGGCCATCCGTAGTCATGGTATGGATGTCATTTTTATCAATGCTGACCTTCAGGGAAACACGGTTGTCCGCAGTTACATGGGGAGTTACTTCCAGCTTCAAATCCACATTTTTAAAAGCCGTGACCACATCCCCATCCTTGTTACGGGTGGTATAGGGATATTCAAAACCCTGATTGATGGTAGCGGTTTTATTATCCAGGGTAACAATACGGGGGGAAGAGACAATCTTTGTTTCCCCGCGCTGTTCACTGAGGTTCAACTGGGCATTCAGAGCCAGTTGGGATCCCGCAATGCGTGCAAAATGAAGCCCGATGTTCCCGGCGCCCGTGGGAGTGTTTAAAGAAACATTATAACCATACTTACCGGAAAGAGAATCTTTCTGAACTGTTGCATAGGGACTCTGATTCAATCCGCCCGTATTCCCCTGCCAGTTCACTCCCATGTCCCGTCCGAAATCATCACTGGCTTCCACAATTCTGGCTTCAATCACCACCTGGGGTGTAATTTTATCAATACGTGCAATAATGGCTCTGGCCTTTGCTATGGCTTCCGCCGTATCCGTCAGGATCAGCTGGTTGTTGCGTGTATCCGCACTGGCCTTTCCCCTGTCCGTCAGAACATTTTGGATATGGGGCATAATTTCCCCCGTCACATTGGAATAATTGATCAGAATATATTCTGTCATCAGGGGCGCAAGATCCACTTCCCTGCGTTCATTCTCAAGCCTTGCATTCAAAACTGCCTGACGGACGCTTTCCTCCCTGCGCAGGGTGTCCAAAGTGGCAATACGGACGATATTCCCTTCTTCCATCATACCAAGACCATTCATGCGCATCACAAGATCCATGATCTGATCCCAGGGGACAGGATGCTCAAGACTCATGGTTACCTTGCCGGAAACATCCTTATCAATGGCAAAATTGCGTCCGCTGATATGCTGTAAAATTCTGAATACATTTTTAATATCGGTTTCATAGAAATCAATGGAAATAGGCGTTCCTGAAAACACCTTGCCCCTGCCCCCGGACGCTGTCATGGGCGCATCCTGAACCTCGGGGACAATCCCTTCTTCCACAGAATCTTCTGCCGTCTGATCTGGAGAAGTCAGAATCTGATCCGGTAACATCACCTGAGAAACAGAGGCACTTTCGGAAGGATCTTCTGAAATCCCCCCCACAAAAGCCCCTTCAATATCACGGGGTCCTATGCCGCTCGCCTCAAAACGAAGCTCCAGGCGATTGCCCTGATGGTTAAGGACATAAGGGACAGCCTCTCGAAGCTCCACAAGAAAAACAGCGTCTCCCTTGGTTCCCACTGCTGGCACGACCTGATCCAAAGCACTTTCAAAACCTTTGGTGATCAGTGGGCGCTGATGCCTTGCAGGCAGTTCTGTATTGGAAAGAACAAGCCGAAGGCGCTTGGTATCCTCCTGTACAATCTCATGCGCTACAGGTTGGGTCGTCTGGATAAAAAACTGAGATCGTCCCTCTGGCAAGGGCGTAAACCCCATATCTTTCACCTCAGCCACTCCCAGAGGCTTTGATGGAAGAACAGATTCCGCTTTCAGTGCAGACACACCGGCAACAAAAACTGCATACCCATCCTCCGCAGTCAGGGCTTCATAAGCGGCCATGCCTTCTTTTGTGGTATCCAGAACCACACGCACCTTGTCGGGATACGCATAATGTCGCACCGTACGTACCTGGGGGGTGCCCACTTCAAGACGCTGTTCTCCCTTGAAGGGTGAAAGCAATCCTGCAATATCCAGAACAATTCTGGGAGGATCCGAAATGGTAAAGGCATGTACATCCTGAAGGGGCGCACTGGCAAGGATCTTTATGCGAACACCGCCTTCCTCCGCCCTTGCCCTTATATCCTGAAGCTGAAGAATCCCCCCCTGTGCCTGGGGAACAGGCTGTACCCCATCCGCATCCACGGTAAGCGGTACCTCCGTGATACCGCTTTGCCTATCCATATGAGAGACCGTATCCTGATGGCTCCCTTTTCCGGAATCAATCACAATGCGAAGGGCAGTATCTCCTTCATTTTTCACCTCGTAGGGAAATTCAGCCTTTAGAATAAGGGCAAGACGCACCTCTTCTTCAGAAATATTCTCCGCAAAAAAAGAGAGGACATCTCCACCATAGGTTTCCTGCGGTAAGGCATTGGAATCAAGAACGGTATCGGGGAAATACAGACGTAAACCCGGAGGATCATTTTCCTTGATTGCCGTATAGGCAAGATGGGCATTTGCCCGCACCAGAAGACTGGTCTCCCCCTCAACGACATGCAACTCCATTTTCTCTATCCGGGTAAGGGGTTTTTCAGGCTCAGGCTTCAGAGCGACCGCATCCCCTCCGGACTTTGGAGTACAGGCCAGCAAAAAACCGGAAACGAGAATACCTGCCATCACAACTATTTTTTTTTTCACCTTCTTCACCCCCCACATAATCTATTCTCCGGTCGGCTTCTGGAGTCTCAGTTCACGTCTCTCTTCACGGATTTCCCCGGAAAGCGTCTCAACAATTTCCGTAACCACAAGACGCTCCCCCTCAATGGCCGTAACCTTACCCGAATTCAGCCCCATATAAGTCCCCACCACCACGACATAACCACGCCCACTGGATTCTTCCACCATAGCCCTTGGCCCCATGGGGGAACGAATAATCCCCACAAGCTTCAACTGGCTTAAATCCACCTTTTCAAGGGGAGTCTGGGGTACCCGTCGCTCCACCTGCCTGTCTTCTTCCCGCTTCACCTCAGGTTTTTCCTGAATCAGGGTTCGAAAAGGATCCAGGCGACCCTCAGCAATATAGACAACCGCATCCGGGATGACGGCTGTCAAAACGGCTTCTTCACCTTCTCTCGCCTGATCTGGATGCGGCATGACCTTAAGTTCTCCAGAAAGACTTTCCTCTTCCATAATCAAGGACGCCATAGCAGGATGCGCCGGAGTTCCTCCCTCTGAGAGCATGACCTCATCCACCGCTTTTTTATCCACACTTCCAGCATCGGCTTTTTCAGATTTTTTTGCCTCCGGATCTGCCACCATGGAAGGATCCGGCAATACTACAACCCGATCCGGAATTTTCTCCCCGGAAACAACCGGAGCTTCCACGGAAGTCTTCCCTTCCGTTTCAGCTACCGCAGAAAGATTCTCGGAAGAAGGACGGACCGCATCCCGAGAGTCGTCCTCTTCAGATGCAAGAATAATACGACGGACAACGGTCGGCTTTTCTTCGGGCAAAGGCGGTGGTGCCTCCTCTTTGCAGGCTGAAAAAATTAAAAAAATCAAACCGATACAAATCGTAGTCAGGTTCTTTTTTTTTCCGAAACGTATCATTTTTTCCTGCCCCCCTTCGCAGGCGGCTGTATTTCCGGTTCCACAAAACGGTAGGTCACAATCTGACACCGTGTCCGCAGCATCCCTGCCCCATCTTTACCCCGCTGTACCTGCATATCCACATTGCGCACATTGACCACTCTGTGCATGCGGGCAAGAAAATCCAAAAAGGTAACCGTCTCATGAAAGCCCCCCTGCATCTCAACGGATACGGGAATTTCCGCATAGAAATCCCTGCGTGCTTCGGCTTCTGGTTTAAAAAGCAGAAAATCCAGCCCTGCCTCCCTTCCCGATGCAGAAATACTGGCAAGAAACATGGGGATTTCCCGACTCTCCGGCAGAGCACGCATGGCTTCCTTGAAAGCCAGCTCCTTCTCCGCCTTCTTTTCCTGCAAAGGTTTCAACTGACGCAGCTCTTTCTGTGCCGCCTGAATATTTCCATCCGCCTTGCGGATATCCTCTCCAAGCTTTGCAAGAATCTGCATCTTGGGCATATAAAAAAAATAAAAAAAGCCTCCACAGAGCAGACCTATGGTCAGAACAACAGCCAGAATCCGCTGGGATCGTGTCAGTCCATTGATCTGATCCAGCAAAGGCTGCAACTGGGCGGAAACCTGTGCCACCTGTTCCCTGAAAAGCGCACTGGCCTTCTTTTTCTGATCTTTTGTCATATTTTCTGCCTTTACGTAAGGAACCCTTCCAAAAGAGTCCCTTCCTTATAATAAAAGAAGAACCCTGCCCTGAATGCCTCTCTCAGGAATCATTCCTTTTCCTCTGACATACCAGAGAAAAAGCCCGTAAAGCCACCTTTCCCTGTATCTGCTGACGGACACTTTCAAGGCTTACGGAGGAAAAATATCCGTTCTTTTCAAGATTGGTCATAAAATCTGCAACAGTCTTATCATCCAGTGCAAGACCCGACATGTTCACCTTATTGACATCTCCCTTATACGATAAGAGCCACATCCGCTGGGGAATCACATCCTCCGTAAGCGCCTCAAAAATTTCTACGGGCAGTCTCCGTCCCTTTTCAAGGGATTCCAGGACATTGAGTTTTTTTTCAAGAACTTCAAGTTCTTTACGGATTACAGCAACCTGACTGGCCTTCTTTTTTAAATCGGCAGCTTCCTTCTGCTTTTTTGCCAAGGTGTCCCGTTGTTCCTGAATCTGAACATCCATACGGTAAACGACAACACCCATAACAAGAAAAACAAGCATCAGGGAAAGAAGAAACACCGATACCTGACGCCGGATATTTTCCTTTTTCCGTGCAGCCCGGAAGGGCAAAAGATTGATACGTATCATTTATCTTCCACCCTTCTCAATGCAAGTCCGATACATACGGCGGCCTGCGGCCCTATCCTGCGGACACTCTCTTCATCCAGGCCGGATTCTTCCATCTCAAGACTCGCAAAAGGATCCAGAACCGAAACATCAGAACCCGTCTGCAAAGCCAGTGCCTCCACAAAGGAAGCAACATGGGCCCCCCCCCCCGAAAGCACAATTTTCTCCACCCGCTCGCCAGGGTATGTTGAATAGAAAAAATCCATGGCACGGCCAATCTCTGTACACCACTGTCCCACCACCTCACCAACAAGAATTTCGTAGTCACTGGTCGAGAGTTGTGTGCCTCCGCCGGAAAGCTTCAAGGCTTCCGCCTCTTCTTCACTGCACCCTGTACGTGCACGGATTTTGGAATTGATCTGCCGGGAACCCAGAGAAACATCCCGCATAAAAATAGAATCTCCCCCTTTGACAATATTGAGAGACATTTTAGATGCACCCACATGCAGCAACACCACCTCCTCTGCCAAAGAACCATGAATCATCTCATGGACATTCTGTACGGCAAAGGCATCCACGTCCACAACCACAGGCAAAAGATCCGCAAGCTCCACCACATCGACATACTGGGTTACCAGATCCTTTTTTGCGGCAACCAGCAGAATATTCAACTGGTTGCTGTTGTTTTCCGAAGTCCCCATAACCTGAAAATCCATACGGATGTCTTTAATATCAAACGGAATATACTGTTCAGCCTCCACAAGAATACTTTTCTGAAGACTTTCTTCATCCATGACGGGCATGTGGATTTTCTTCACTATGGCGGAATAGCCCCCGATGGAAAGGGCAACCTTTTCAGTTCGAACCTTATGCTGGGAAAAAAGATTCCGGATAACACTGGCCACATGATCCGGATCCCGGAGAACACCGTCTTCCACAGCCCCCACATTCAGAGGCAACACCCCAAAATGCTTAAGCATCCTGCCTTTTTTTGAGGTCACAATCTCTGCAACCTTCACCGTGGAAGAGCCAATATCCAGCCCTACAAGATGATGCTTATCACCAAAAAACATGGCTGCCTTTCTTCTGCTCTTTTCGAGGGGATCATGTTTTTACAAAAAATCGTTGGGGCAAAGAAAACAAGCCTGGGATATACAAGCTGCTTTTTCCGGAAAAAGGGCTATTTTTTATCAAGGCATCCCTATAAAAACAGCCGTTACCCCATAATAACCCATACGATGTTGGCCAATATTCCGACAAAACATGGTTCAAGTCAATATCTTTACAAGAATTTCCCCCTATCCTGTCATAAATACAAAAAAAAAATTCTAGCAGTTACCATGCCACGAAAACAATTCGAGCACGACTCTTCCCCAGCCCTTGCAGCTCAGGTCTTCTTCGGTTCCAGCCTCCATCCCTCAGACATGAGATGAGGCGTAAAATTTATCTTCACAGACATTGAACCGATCTTTCCCGAGCTCCAGTCTGGAAAGATAAAAAAAACGATAGTTCCAGCAAAATAATCATCCATAAAAACAGGTATTGTTTGCACATTTTTTTCCGCTTGAGGAAAATAAGTCCGGACAAATTATCCTGCCCCACAATCTGCCTGAATTCATTTTGAACTTTTCAGAATAATTAAAAAACGTCTTTTTTTGTTAAAAAAAGACAAAATTTGACAAGATACTACCTTCTTCCTTGAGATTCACATGCAAATCCTCTACAGAAAGCTCAGATTCTCAGCTCGGCACACCGTGCCACAACAACAGGAAATAACCTCCCATGGGCAACTTCAAACTCATCTCCAGCCCTGAAGAAAGGGCAACAAACACCGCAACAACCCGACATTCTTTCACCCTGGTAAAATATTTTACGCTGAGCAGCCTCATCCTCATGTTCATCGGTGCCCTGATCCTCTCCACCCTGCATACCCACCTTGTACGCAATATCCTTGTCCAGAAAAGCGAAGAGTATGCCAGACTTCTGGTAGAAAATCTCAATCATCAGATCTTCATGCAGTTTCTGATCCCAGTTTATTTTCAGTACGGCCAGATCCAGCTCAAGGATCCGGAACAATTTCAGCGAATGGACGCCGTTGTCCGCAACACCCTGCACAGCTTTCATCCGGATATGGTCAACATATATGATCTGGATAACATCATTTCCTACAGCTTCAATCCCGAAATTATTGGTGAAAAAAATCTGGGGGGCACAGGGTATCAAAGGGCCATGGACGGAGAATCCACCACATCCCTTGTACAGATCGGGAACGCCTGGGAGCTTCTCCTGCGCTTCCCGGAAGTGACCCGCATCACAACCTTTGCCCCCCTTCGCATGGAAGGTGCAACGGCATCCCTTTCAGGCCCCATCATCGGCGTGGTTGAAATCATACAGAATGTTTCCGATGATTATAAAAAAATTTTCCGGCTTCAAATTCTGGTACTGCTGACAAGCAGTCTTGTCATGGGCATACTTTTTCTGATCCTCCGGGCCATTGTCAAACATGGTGAGACCATAATCGCGCAAAAAAACCAGGAAGAAATACGACTACGGGAAGAGGTTAACCAGAATCGCCATCTGTCAGCCATCGGCGAAATGACGGCTTCCATTTCCCACGAAATCCGGAATCCCCTTGGAATTATAAGCAGTTCTGCCGAACTGCTGAAAAAAAAGATAAAACGGTTCGAACCGGACAACCCCATTGCCGACGTTATCATCGAGGAAGCAGGACGTATGAATGCCATCATCACCGACTTCCTCACCTATGCCCGCCCGCGCTCCATGAATCCAAGACTATGCCATGCCCTCGATATTGTAAAAAAAAATCAGATTTTCCTTTCTCCGGAACTGGAAAAGGGGCACTATGACCTCCAGATTTACTGTGCCCCGAAAGTCAAAGAGTTTACCGCAGATCCGGATATGCTGTACCAGGCGTTTTTAAATCTCATACTGAACGCCATGCAGGCCATGCCCAATGGCGGAAAAATACGCATCAGTATCCACAATGCCACAAAAGAGATTCATATCCTCTTTGAGGACAACGGGCCTGGTATCCCTGAAGAGCTGCTCAGCAAAATACGGGAGCCTTTCTTCACAACAAAAGATAAAGGAACGGGCCTGGGACTGGGGCTTGTGGAAAAAATTCTTTCTGCACACAGTGGAAAAATGGAAATCACCAACAGGCAGGAAGGAGGCCTCAGGGTCAAAGTCATCCTGCCCGCCACAGCAACGGTATCCCTGAGGCCGGAAAGATTGGATCTGTAGCCATGGAAACCATACTCATTGTGGATGATGAAAAAAACTATCCCAGAATCCTCAGTGCAATACTTCAGGACGAGGGCTATGAAACCCTCTGCTGCCACTCCGGTGAAGACGCGCTACAGATTCTGGGACAATCCGATGTGGATCTGGTACTGACAGACATGCGGATGCCCGGCATGGATGGTATCTCCCTCCTTGCCGCAATCAAAACCAGAATACCGGATCTGCCTGTCATCATGATGACCGCCCATGGCAGTGTGGAAAAGGCTGTGGAGGCCATGCAGCAGGGTGCCTACACCTATATCCTCAAGCCCTTTGAAAATGAAAACCTGGTGCAGCATGTGGCCAAAGCCCTGGATCTCTACAGGGTGGTACGCGAAAACCGCAGGCTACAGGCCATGATCACCGAACGCTTTTCCTTTTCCTGTCTTATTGGCAAGAGCACGGCCATGCAGGAAATTTATGAGAACATCCGAAAAGTGGCCCCCTCCTCAGCCTCGGTACTCATTGAGGGAGAATCGGGAACAGGCAAGGAGCTTGTGGCAAGGGCACTGCATTTCAACAGTCCGAGGAAAGACCAGGCCTTTATTGCCGTCAACTGTGCAGCCCTCTCGGAAAATCTCCTGGAATCCGAACTTTTTGGCCATGAAAAGGGGGCTTTTACCGGTGCCATTGCCACCCGAAAAGGCCGCTTTGAAATGGCAGATGGCGGTACGCTGTTTCTGGATGAAGTCGGAGAAATCAGCCCTGCCATGCAGGTGAAACTTCTCCGCGTCCTCCAGGAAAAAACCATAGAACGGGTTGGCGGAACACGGAGTATCCCTGTGGACTTCCGGCTGATGGCCGCCACCAACAAAACCCTCAGGAAAGAAGTACCCGCAGGCAGATTCCGGGAAGACCTCTATTACAGACTGAATGTCATCCATCTTAAAATCCCTCCCCTGCGGGAAAGAGACAATGACATCCTCCTCCTTGCCCAGCATTTTCTACAAAAGTATGCCGGACAACGTCCTGAAGGAGAAAATCTGACCGGTATCAGTACCTCCTGCCGCAGAGCCCTTCTGGAATACACCTGGCCTGGCAATGTACGCCAACTGGAAAATGTCATGGAAAGGGCCGCACTTCTGGCACCTGGCCCCCTGATCGGGAAGGAAGATCTTCCGGGAGAACTGCGGAATATCGGTGAGAGTCAGGCCATTTCCATACAGCTTCCCGATACTTCTCTGGGAGAAGCCCTGGCCCATGCGGAAAGAATCCTCATCGAACGGGCACTGAAGGTCTGCGATGATGTACAGGCCCATGCCGCAGCCCGACTGGGTATCACCAAAAGTGGCCTGCATCAGAAAATCAGAAAATATGGCATTGCCATTGGACGCCGATAAGCCGGATCCAAAAGAGAGCGGTTTCCATGAAGGGCAGCGCCCAAAAGTTCATAAAAATAAACTTTATAAAAAGCCATTAAATTAAATCCTTACACAAAAACATCCCGCTTAGGAAATCCAAACGGGTTCATTTTTATGAACCCATCTCCAGACAAATCCTCCATACTTCCTTGTTTTCTGCCTGAATCCCCGCATCAAAAAAAGAATAAATGCTTGTTTTAAAAACATAAAAAAGCAATAAATCCAAACCCGGAAAGGTCTGGCATCTTTATTGCTTTAACAAAATACTAACAAACAGCGTGTTTTCTCCCAAGGAAAAGCGAACCGACTGACCCCGGTTCGCTTTCTTATTGCCCGCAGAATCTGCAAGTAAAAACCCGCCTATAGAAGGCCCGTATCTTTGTAGGGAGAATCGGGGTACTGCTCCAGAAGACGATCAAGGGCCACCCGTGCCGCATCCTGCCTTCCCAACTCAAATTCCAGGCGAGCAATATGAAACAGAGCAGATTCTTCCAGAAATCCCTTATGGCTTGAAGCCTTCCTGAAGTCCGTCAGAGCGGCTTCCCTGTTCCCCAGAGCCATATGCACATAAGCCCTTTCCCAGACGATAATGTCCCCCCAGGAGTTGTCACTTCCCAGTGTGGCAAGGGCCGTATCATAGGCCGCAAGAGCCGAAGACAAATCGCCCTCCTTAAGAAGAAGCCGGGCCTCATACAGACGGGCCATGCGCCCTCCCAGGGTTCCCGGTTGTGATGCGGCAAGATCCCGAACCTCCCCAAGAAATACGGAAAGGGCATCCTGTGTCCCCGCTTCCGAAGCCTGCTGGGCAAGACCAAGCCGGGCAAAAGCCTCCCGCTCTCCCGCCGCTTTCCAGTTGATATACGAAACGCCTCCTGACACGGCAAGAACCAGAGCCAGCCCTGTAAAAATCACCTCCCTGGCATGAAGATAACAAAAATCCCAGGCCCGTGTGAAAAGACGGGACATGGGATCATCCTGCACCAGGTCAAAGGGAATCTCCGGTGTATCGCCTTTGGATTTTTTCTCTTCCATATCCGATGCTCTCCTCAAGAAAGATTCAGAACCACCCCGCCATCCGGGGATAAAAAACGGGACCGGATCCGCTTCCAGCCTTCTTCTGCAATCTGTGCACCGATCACACAACAGACTTCATACCCGCAGGCCGAAGCCAGGGCACCGCAGGCCTGCAGATCAGCCCCTTCCACCAGGCCATACAAAAAGCCCGCAGCCCACAGATCACCGGCTCCCGTTGTATCCACAACGTCCTTTCCCGCGTACGCGGGAATCACAAACGTTTCATTGCCAAGCCGGACACGGCTGCCTTCTGACCCGAGCTTCAGCACCACCAGTTCTGCGTCGGCAGCCATGGCGTCCAGGGCTTTTTCCGGTTCCGAAAATCCCGTATAGGCCAAGGCTTCATCCTCATTGGCAATGAGAATATCCACAAAGGTCTTCACCCGCTCATGAAGAAGTGCCCCTGCGGCTTCAACCACCGTAAAACTTGCAAGATCCATGGCGATAACAGCCCCGGCACTACGGGCCTTTTCCAGCACAGCCAGCGCCAGATCCGGATTAAAAAAAAGATAGCCTTCCATGAAAACCAGGCTGACTCCCCGAAAAAGCTCCTCGGGAAGGTTCTCCGGAAGCAGTTCCGAAGAAGCTCCCAGAAACGTAAACATGGATCTCTGGGCATCGGGAGTAATGAGGGAAAGAACCCTGCCAGAGGATGTCACGGATGTGGAAAGAAAGGGTACCACACCTGAAGCCTGCAACGCCGACTCAAAGGATGTTCCCGTAGCATCCATCCCCCTTTTCCCCACAAAAAAAGCATGTCCCCCCAGACGGGCCAGTCCCTGCATGGTGTTGCAGGCAGCACCTCCGGGGACAATTTCCGGAATCTGGGGAATGCGGGACAGACAGGCATCCAGAAATGCCGAATCCACAAGGGTCATCCCCCCCTTTACCTCACTGATGCTGCGCAGCACCGCATCTGAAGTCTGTACAAGAATATCCGTAAGGGCCGATCCCACACCCACAATGCCCTTCCCTCTGGCCTGAATACGGCCTCTCACATCCATACGATCCCCTTCTTCCCATACGCCATGCTGAACAAGACGCCGACATACCGACATAAGACCCGACAAAAAACCGTTTCGCATTTCTGGTCATACCTGCGAAAACGCACCGTTCCGACAAAAAAACAGCTCCGGAAAACCTGCCCTGAAATCACCACACAAGGCTGCTATGGAGCCAGCCCTCATCTCCATCTGCATGCCGGACACGTATCCAGGCATCCTGCCTGCCCAGCACCCGAAACGGCACGCCCTTTTCCGAAGTAAAAACAACGGAGTGCTGGGTTCCCGGCCCGGAGCGAACATTGGCTTTGGGATTTTTCACAACCACGGAAGGGGTACGGCCCATCAGTTTTTCAGAAACCCAGCCTTCGTAGCCCTCAAAATCCCGAAAGCGTACCCAGCCGTTTTTCTTCTCCAGCACTTCCACAGGATAATTGGCCTCAGCCTGCCAGAGTACGGAATGCTCTGTTCCCGGGCCGGAGCGGATATTCACCATGGCTCCTTCCACCGTCATCCGCTCTGCGGCAAAAGCCATGGAAAACAAGCCGAAGAAACAAACGATAAGCCCTACAAACCGCCATCCTGTTCCTTTGTGCCTTTCCGTTTCCTGGGTCAAGATTGCCTCCTTTATGCCTTTTTCCGTTAAAAAAATATCTGTACGCCATGATTTTCGTCAGGGTAAAGGAATCACCAGAAAAATCAAGGCAAGGGGAAGAAATCCCCCAAAAAACAGCCCCACAGCCAAAAGGGCTATACAACCGTTGAGGTCTCTCCCCATTCTTTTTCCATCAGGATATGACGCGCCTCACTGACCCGAAGAGAAACGGGAATCCCCCGCACATCCACCTCCATGGGATTGCGCAGGGGAAGGTATTTTTCCACACGCACAGGAGTGCCCGGAACCAGCCCCATCTCCAGCATACGCCGCTGCACCATACTGCACCCGCCGACCCTGACAATCCGTCCCTGCTCCCCTTCCTTCATACTGGAAAGAAATACCTGACGGGCGTCTGCGGTCTCTTCCGGGAACCTGTGAGGGCAGTTTTCCCGTGTTATCAGGCCGGGAACCGGACAGCTCGTATCAGGCCTTGTCCTGCGTACAAGAATTTTCTCCGTAATACCTGTCCCCAGAGAATAGCGGCGTCCTTCCACAGCCACCACCACATGCCCCCGGCCCTGGCTGCTGATCACCTCGATGGGGTCTCCCACCCGGAGTCCCATGCTGAGAAGCCGCATACGGCAGGTACTGCCTCCAAGAAAGGCATCAATAAAAAGCCTTTCCCCTATTCTGGCCTGGGCCAGAGTCATGCCCCCATCCCTCTCCAGGTTACAGCTTTCGCAAAGCCCATAAAGCTCCATGCGATGCTGCAGCAGGATAAAACCATGGCGAGTTGCAATACGCTCCTGCAGGGCCTCAAGATCCGCATCTTCAAATTCAAGAATCTTTCCACAGCGGTTACAGATCAGGTGGTCATGGTGCTGCCCGATATGATGGTGCTCAAAGCGTAAGGGTTCACCTTCCAGATGCAGCTTGCGGACAAACCCGAAACGATGCATGAGATCCAGGGTTTCGGACACAAACAGGGGATCAAGATCCGGACGCAGGGCACGGACTTTCCGGTGCAACTCATCGAAGGTGGGATGCGTTTCCGTATCCAGAAAGGTATCCATGACAAAAAGACGCCCCTCAATCTGATCAATCCCTTCCTGAAGAAACAGCTTTTCAAGCTGTCGTTTTTCCTGATCATGGATATGCTTCATGACACCCTGTTCTCCGGCGGAGAGTAAGAAAGACAAAAAACATGATAATTCAGATTTTTATGGTAAATCCGATATTTTTTTTTACAGAAGCCCATCCTTGCTGACGGGCAGGCCTAAGGCGCGGCATGCAGTGTAACCCGCAGGCTGTTTTCTTCTACTTCAGAAATCTGAATCCCCAGACGGTCATATTTTTTCCCAAGAAGAGCTGCGGCAAGGGCAGCGGCACTCCCCTGATAACGAACCCGGATTTCCATCCCCCTGGCCGTGATCTCCCGCCTTTCGATGGAGACAACCCCTTCCGTCTCCGCAAGAATTTTGCGGAAAGAAACGAAACGGGAAAGATAATTGTCCCCCCGGATTTCCATACGAATCTCGGAAACCGCCGTCTTCAGGGCGGCTCTGTGCAACCAGGCCGTTTGCAGCTCTGTGGCCATACGGCTCCCAACCCTTGTTCCTGCCTGATAAAGGGCTTCCCTTTCCCCTGCAGCGGCAGAGGCATTGAGAACCACCTGAGAATCCTCCACCTCAGCCAGAATATCACCTGTCTCCGTATCCAGGGCAACCAGAAAAAGGCCCCCCCTGAAAGCTTCCAGCCCTTCCCCCATACGGCCTTCAGACACCGCCTCTGCCCGGCCCACAAGCACAACCGGTGCCCCGAAAAGGGCGGCAATACGCCGGGCTTCACGGTTGTCCAGCACGGCGGAAGGGCTGCTCCCATCCGCAAAAAGGGAACGGTCATCGGGTATCAGGACGTTGAATCCCGCATTCCCCATCGCCGTCACCAGAGCCTCCATGGAACGCCCCCCTGTCCTGGAAATTCGGGCATCCGGATCCCACCATCTGCGTGGCTCCGCATCTTCCAGCCCCTGTTCCGAAACCATGAACAGGATTCCCGGCAGGCGGGAAAAGCCCAGCCCCATATCCTCCATGCGCCGGGTCAGACCTCCCGCATCCACGGAAACCCTTGCCACAAGACGATAGCTCTCCCCTTCCTGAACCGTACCCAGAATACGAAAATCCCGGACATAGGTGCCGGGATCCTCCAGCAGAAGGGGAGTCAGGCGGCTCAGTCCCTCCTGCATCCGGTCTTCCGGAAGGTTTTCCAGAATAAAACGCTCCACAGCCTGGCGCAGGGCTTTCTGCTCCGCCTGATTTCTGAGATCCACAGCCCCCTGGCTTTGGGTACTGACCGTAACCATCACGAGAAAGGATCCGGTCACCTGTTCCTGAGCCGAAGCCCCCAAAAACCCAAGAAGAAGCAGTATCAGAATACATTCCCAATATTTTTTCACCATATTCCGCTCCGCTAAATTGAAAGTGATTACCACCTTCTCTCAGTTCCTGCGCAGGAGAGCATACTCCGCCAGCAGAATCAGGGTCTCCCTTTCCGCACTCTGGGGCAGACTCTCCAGCGCACGTTTTGCCGCATCCACATGGGCGCGGGCCCGTCTGTGGGTCCAGTCCAGGCCTCCTGAGGCCATCACCCCCGCCTTCACGCGGATAAAATCCTCTGCGGAAAACTCCGTTCCCGCAATCCTGCGCAAAAAGGCGGAGAACTCCGAATCCGCCGTTTCCAGGGTACGGATAAGGGGCAGGGTGGCCTTGCCTTCCCGCAGATCCGCACCGGGTCTTTTCCCCAGGGTCTGCTCATCTTCCGTATAATCCAGAAGATCATCCGCCATCTGAAAAGCCATGCCCAGTTCCCGGCCGTAGCAGGCCGCAGCAGCCACCTTTTCGTCATCCGCCCCGGCAAGCAAGGCTCCGGTCTTACAGGCACCTTCAATAAGAACAGCGGTCTTGCGGGCGATCACCCGGTCATACCGGGCTTCGGAAAGATCCAGATCTCCCTTGTTGCGAAGCTGCTCAATCTCCCCCTGAGCCATCTCTTCCGTAATGCGGGCAATGGTGGCAATGATCTCGGGGTTTCGGGTTCTGGCCGCAAGGTTCAGGGACCGGGCCAGAAGAAAATCCCCGGTCAGCACCGCCTCCGCAGCCCCGAAAACCGTATGCACTGCAGCCCTCCCCCTGCGGCGCAGGGCCTCATCCACCACATCATCGTGGATCAGGGTAGCGGCATGCAGAAACTCAAAAATACCCGCTACATCCAGAACAAAAGCCTCCCGTCCGCCAAGGCTCCGGTACACCAGTACACAGAGAAGGGGACGCAGCCGTTTTCCTCCGGAAAAAAGAATATGGCCTGCAATCTCCCGCACCAGGGGCAATTCCGGTGTCAGGTTTGCCTCAAGCCGCCCTTCGATAGCCTCCAGATCCTCCGATACAGCCGCTACAATCTTTGATTTCAGGTCTCCCATGGATCCACCACATTTCCCGCAAGGTCATAGTCAAAGGCATCGGTAATCAGGACATCCACCATATCCGCCTCCGCAAGCGACTCCCCGTCCACATAGGTAATGCCATCCACCTCCGGGGCCTGAAAGGGTGTACGGCCCTCGGCCATGTCCCCTTCCACCAGGGCCTCAATCAGAACAGGATAACGCTGCCCCAGCCGCTGCTGGTTTTTTTCCCAGGAGATCCCCGCCTGTACTTCCATAATGGCATCCCTGCGGGCAGCAGCCACCTCCGGTGCGATATGCCCCGGGAGGTGATGGGAAGGCAGGTCGTCCATATCGGAATAGGTAAAAACGCCCAGGTGATCAAAACGGATTTCTTTGACAAAATCAAGAAGGCTTAAAAAATCCGTCTCCGTTTCACCGGGGAAACCCGTAATCAGGGTGGTGCGCAGCGCAACGCCGGGAACCTTCTCCCGGATGCGGGCAAAAAGTGCTGTCAGAAACGCCCGGGTATAGGGCCGCCCCATGCGGCGCAGTACCGTATCCGAGGCATGCTGTACGGGAAGATCCAGATAGGGACAGATATTTTTTCTCTGCGCCATGAGATCCAGCAGACTGTCACTGAGACTTTCGGGATGGCCATAGAGAAGCCGCACCCAGATTCTTTCTCCCACCGCATCACACACCGCAGCCACAAGATCCGTGAGGGTATGGTCTGTCTTCAGATCCCGCCCCCAATCCGTTGTCTCCTGGGCCACCAGCACCAGCTCACGGATACCATGGGCCACCAGCACCTTGGCTTCCTCCACGATATCTTTCAGGGATCGGCTGCGCTGCACCCCGCGCAGGTGGGGAATAATGCAGTAGGTACAGTGTCTGGAACAGCCTTCTGCGATCTTGATATAGGCAAAATGGCTCTGGCTCACAAGCCTTGGCATAAAAGCGTTATGCAGAGGGGCGCTTTCCGGGGCAGGACAGCAGACACGGTTTTCCGCGTTCAGAAGAACTTCCTTTTTCTCCAGAAAATCGATGATGGAAAAATATGCAGCGGTTCCTGCGAAAAAATCCACCTCCGGAAGGGCGCTTTCAATATCTTCCTGAAAGCGTTCCGGAAGACAGCCCGCCACAATGAACGTCTGGCAGCTTCCTTTTTTACGGTATGGTACCAGATCTAAAATGGCATCAATGGAGCCGTCAATGGCGTCCTGGATAAAACCGCAGGTATTGACAATGATCGCCTCTGCATCCTCAGCCTCACGTGTCTTCACAAAGCCCGCCTGCAAAAGATGGCCGGTGAGAATCTCACTGTCCACCTGATTCCGGGCACACCCCAAGGTTTCGATATAAAATTTCATGGGCAGGAAAACCCGACCTTTCTTCCATAGAATAAAAAAAAAGACATGGCCTCAAACGAAAAAGCCCGTCCGGATCCAGCCCATTCCTTACACAAAAAAAACTGCGGTGCATACCCCGAAACCAGGGGCAACACCGCAGCCTTCACCTGCTGAAAAAGGTCTATTTTCCCGTAAACTTCGGTGCCCTGCGCTCTGCAAAGGCCGTAAACGCCTCCATCAGGTCATCGGAAGGCACAATATTGGCACTGATGGTCGCCACATAATCCAGGCCATCCCCCACGGTTCGGCCCCGGCCAAAATTCAGGACATCTTTAGAGGCCTGCACCGCCAGAGGCGAATTGCCTGCTATTTCCAGGGCCATGGCTTCAGCTGCGGCCATGAGGCTTTCCTGATCCGGATAGACCTCATTGACCAGCCGTACGGCCAGGGCTCTGCGGGCATCAATGGTTTTTGCTGTAAAGGCCAGCTCACGGGCAACCCCTTCTCCCACAATGCGGGGAACCCGCTGCAAGGAGCCCACATCCGCCACAAATCCCACGGCAGCTTCCTTCAGGCAGAAGGTGGCATCCTCGGTGCACAGCCGGATGTCGCAGGCACTGATCATGTCAAGCCCCGCACCGATGCAGAACCCATGCACCGCAGCAATCACGGGCTTGCGGCAGCGGTCAATGCAGGTCATGGTTTCCTGAAGCATCTTGATCTTGGGAATAAAACGCCACTTCACCCCGCCCTTCTGCTCTTCCATCAGCTCCGGCATGGCTCCCACCATCCCCATAAGATCAATGCCGGCACAGAAAGCCGGTCCCCTGGCCGCCACCACGATCACCCGGACTTCCGGATCCGCATCCAGCTCCGCATAAATGGCCGGTGCCTCTTCCCAGGCGGGAAGGTGCATGGCGTTCTTCTTTTCCGGACGATTCAGGTAAACCCAGGCCACAGGGCCTTTCTTTTCAACAAGATAATAGCTGCTCTCCGCCATCCCGTCTCCTTTGGATTCTTTTCATGTCGGTTGTCTTCACGTAAAAGGTGCAGCCCAGGGCCGCACAGATTCATGGTTCCCAGTACTATCCCATTATCATCATGCGTCAAGGCTCTTTTTCCATAAACCCAGGACTCATCCAGCTTTCCGCCGTTTTTTCACCCGTTTCCAGGACAATGAGCGCCTCCACCCCGTCCAGTCCCAGCACCATCTGCCGTGCCGCATCCATGCCCATGACCATAATGGCCGTTGCCAGACCATCGGCCACCATGCAGTCTGCATGGCGCACCGACGCACTGATGATACCTGTATCCACGGGCATGCCTGTCACAGGATTCATCACATGGGAAAAACGTCTGCCGCCGGATTCAAAAAAATTTCTGTAATCCCCGCTGGTGGCCAGAGCGCCCTCGCACATCTCCAGACGCGTGAAAATATCCGCAGGGGACGCGCCGGGCAGGGGACGGGAAATTCCCACCCTCCAGGGGCTGCCATCGGGTCTGCACCCGGATACCCGCACCTCGCCGCCAATTTCCACAAGGTAGTGCCGAATCCCCTGACTTTCCAGAGTTTCGGCCAGCATATCCACGCCAAAACCCTTGGCTATGGCCCCGAAATCCAGCTTTACCCCGTCCGTTTTTTTACCGATGCGTCCATCTTCATAAAAAACAAGCTTTTCAAAGCCCACCTGTCCCCTGGCCTCTTTCAGCGCCCCTTTTTCGGGAACCCTGCCCTGATACCCCTCCGGCCCGAATCCCCAGAGATTCACAAGGGGCAGCACGGTGGGGTCAAAGGCTCCTCCACTGATGCGGTGAAGTTCTGAAGAAACGGCCAGCACCCTTTGGAAAAGGACATCCGGCACCAGACTTTCACCGGCCTTCAGGCGATTGAACCGGGAAAGGGTGCTGTCCTTCAAAAAGGCGGACATGGAAAGATTAATCTGGGACAGTTTTTCTTCCAGCAGGACGTGAAGGGCTTCGGCGTTCCGGGAAGCAGGAAGCACACAGCGCAGATGCCAGGTGGTTCCCATGGTTTTTCCCTCAAAATCCACCATGGCCATACTGCGGTCACAGGCCCAGCAAGCCGCTGTTACGACCAGAAGAAACCAGACAAAGAAAGACCTTCCTCCCGTTTTCCTCTGCATCACAGCCTCCTTCCCGTCATAAAGCCTTCCCGCTTTGTCTGAAGTTTTTCGAAAACCATCCTGCGCACCTGTCCATATTTCAAGGGTTTCGACAAACAGAAATCATAGGAGTCTCCCAGAGAAGAGGTGCCGCTCCGGTACAGCCCCGCGGAAAGCAGCCCCCACAGCACCTCGCCCTTCAGGCCAGGCAGGCCCTCTGCTTCCAGCCGCTCGAACCCGCGCATATCCTCATCCACCAGAACGAGAGAAAAATACCCCATACCGGAAATCAATGTGACTTCAGAAGAGATTTCCACATCCGCCCCCCATTGCCGCAGCCAGGATTCAAGGCACTGGATCAGAAGGGGATGGGAAATCATCAGCAGGATCCGCTGACCGGCCAGAAGAGGCAAAGGGGGTTCCTCTGTATGTTCAGAGGGGGTCAGCACCAGGGTAAACCAGAAACTGGTTCCGCCGGAAGCATTGGGGTAAAACCCCATATCCCCCCCCATGAGCTGCACCAGCTGCCGTGAAATGACAAGCCCCAGACCTGTGCCACCGTAACGGCGGCTCATGGAACTGTCCCCCTGGGAAAAAGGTTCAAAAAGCTGCCCCCGGACATCTTCGGGAATACCGATACCCGTATCCGAAATCTCAAAACGCAGCACAAGATCTTTTTCCGTTTCCGCCACGGAAAAGACCCGGATGGCAACCTCCCCCTTTTCCGTAAATTTTACCCCGTTGCCCACCAGATTCACAAGAACCTGCTTCAAGCGGGCAGGATCTCCCAACAAACAGAGGGGAACAGACTCGGCAATCCAGCCCACAAGTCCGATCCCCTTGCCCGCAGCGGCCACAGCCAGTACATCAAGGCTTTCCTCCATCAGATCCCGCAGATGAAAAGGCTCCATGCACAGATTTGCATGACCGGCCTCAATCTTGGAAAGATCCAGCACATCACTGATGATTCCCAAAAGGGAATCTCCGGAATTCCTTATCATTTCAACATAATTCCGCTGAACAGGACTGAGACGGGTCTCCAGAAGCAGTTCCGCCATGCCAATGACCCCGTTCAGGGGAGTCCGGATTTCATGGCTCATATTGGCCAGAAATTGCCCCTTGGCCTGATTTGCCCCATGGGCTTCCTCGGCAAGAACCCGGGTTTTTTCCATCAGATGTTCCTGCTGGATAAAGTTATCCACCAGCTGACGCCGTATCCGGATAAAACCATCCCGCAGGGCCTCCATCTCAAAAATGCTGACCCTGATCTCCTCCGGTCGCATCTCTTCAAGCCGCTGTCGCAGCTCCTGGGGAGAGGCGGCATCTTCAAGGTAAATCAGTGTCTTCGTAAACTGGGCCAGGGGCCGGAGATGACGGTTCAGCACCAGGATGATGCCCCCCACCAGGACGATAAGCAGAAAAACCCCTCCGACTGCCACCAGCATATGCTGTTCGGCAAGCTGCCGCCGCAGTCTCTCCGACGAAAACCCCATGTGCAGATAGCCCATCAGGGTTTCTCCATAGTACAGGGGGCAGAAGGTATCCAGTACGGGCTGCCCCGCTTCTCCACGGTGTTCTCCCATATAGGCAACGCTTTTTTTCAGGCGGGTATGACGGATCTCCAGCTCCACATGAGAGCCATAGGGGAAAAGAGATATTTTCCGACGCTCCGCAAGCCGAAGGGCCGAAGGCTCCCAGGAAACCAGCTCCGGATCTTCCCTTCCCAGTACCCCCTCATCCTGGGCAATCAGGATATGGCCTTCGGTATCGGTCACAAAAAAATAGATTATTTCAGGATCATTGAGAAAATCATGGGAAAGGTTCACCGCAAGATTGGCCCAGTTGGCGTGGTAGAGAAGCTGGCCACTGCGACGGGAAATTTCATGAATGGAAGCCTGAATCTTGCGGTAAGCAGATTCCCTGAGAGCGCTTCCCAGTCTGCTGGAGATCAAAAAAGCCAGAATTCCGACCTGTATGAAAACCACAAGAAAAATAAAAACCAGCATACGGGTTTGCAGGCGCGGCTTAGAAGACATCTTGAAAGCCCTTTTCATTCCACAAGGATTTCACGTACAAAAAAGAGGGCATCCGGATTGGGAAGCCTGCCCGCCAGTTCAGGGTGCAGATGAACCGGTGCCCACAACGCCCAGGGGCCTCCGCAGGAAGAACGCAGCAGATTTCCTCCCTTGCGTGAGAACAGGAAAAAATCCATATTTTCCACTTCTCCCCTTGTCAGACGCAGCTCCCGGCCCACAAAGGGCCGCAGCACCAGGGTCTCCCAGGAAAGCTCCAGACTGCCCAAAAGATCCGCCAGTACAAAGCCTTCAACCGCTTTCTTGCTGGGATATACGGAAAGATGACGGTAACCCTTGGGAATGGGAGGCAACATCTCCCGGCTACGTCCCGGTGCCTGAAGAACGGCATCCTGTGAAAAGGCCCAGGTCTTCTTTCCCTTTACAACCCGCAGGGGAATATCCCCCGTTTTTCCGGGAATCAGGGCCTGTACATACCAGGCATTGGCCGAAGGATGCAGCCCGGACTTTCTGAAAACCACCTTCAGGGGGCCTCCCCTGTGACGGGAAATGGGCTTTCCGTCCTGTTCCCATGCCAGCATGGCCCCCTGCTCCCGCACAAAATCCGTATCAAAATGGGCCATGTACTGGTCTTCACAAAGAAGAATCAGGCTGCTTTCCCTTTCCTCAAGGGCATCCAGAAGCGTTGAAAGCAGCACCCCCCGAAAACGCGCCGGAGGCTCTCCTGAAAAATTGGGATCCTGACTCACCATTTCCGAGGCCATGCCCAGCAGGGTGGGAGAATCGAGACTCTCCTCTGCCCCACCATGCCGTATAAGGAGCAGGGAAGGCGGCGTCCCTTCGGCAAAGCCTGGGGCTGCCCAGAACCAGACAGGAAGGATCCACAGAAAACACCAGAAAACGATACGCATATTCTCAATCCTTTGATAAAAACAGTCCTCCCTGTGGGTGCAGCAAAGCCAGCTGGTCAGGGGAGAACTCTTCCGCTATGATCTTTGACTTTTGCAGAACGTCTGCAAGACCTGTGTGTTTTTTTCACTTTAACCCTGCCAGCAAGAAAGCGTCAAGCACCATGCCACACACCCTGCCACATTCCGGAACATCCTGGTATGCAAGGCCTCCGGAAACGCTCATCGAAAAACTGTCCCGCCCCCTGACAATCCGGAACCAGACCCTCACAAACCGCCTGGCCCTGGCACCCATGGCGGGTCTTGGCCATGTGGCCTTCCGGGAGTGTGTGGAGGATTTTGGAGGCTGCGGTCTTCTGTTCACGGAAATGTGCAGCGCCCGTGCCCTGCCCCACGAAAATCCGGCGATCTCAGAAATGTTCCGCTGGCGAAAGGAGGAACTGCCCCGCCTGGTCTGTCAGATTTTTGGTTCAGATCCCGATACCATGGCAAAGGCGGCACAGCGCATTGAAAAGGAAGGCTTTTTCGGCGTGGATCTGAATTTTGGCTGTTCCGTTGCCGCTATCTGCAAACAGGGCGCAGGAGCCGCCCTGCTGAAAACTCCGGACAAGGCCCTTGCCATTGTGGAAAAAGTGCGGGCGGCCATCCGCATTCCCCTCTCCGTGAAGTTCCGTACCGGCTGGGAAGACGAAAGCGCCTTCCCAAGAACCTTTGCCAAGCATCTGGAATCTGCGGGCTGCGATTTTCTCACCTTCCATCCCAGGGTCTCTCCGGATCGCAGATCCCGGCCCCCCCGATGGCAGCATATCCGGGCTGTCAAAGAGGCTGTGAGGATCCCCGTTTTGGGCAACGGGAACCTCTTTACCCCGGAAGACGGCCTGCGCATGCTGGAAGAAACGGGATGCGACGGACTCAGTATCGGCCGCATGGCCGTGACACGGCCCTGGATTTTTGCGCACTGGACAGGCAGGCTTTCCCAGCCACCAGCCCCCCTCCCCCTTCTGCTCCATATGCTGGCACGCTATCAGCATCACTTCGGAGAACTTCGGGGATTCCGGCAGTTCAAAAAAATGCTGCCCTATGCCATGGCCGTCTATCCCTTTGGTCACAGCATGTACGCCCGCATCCGGGTGGCAACGGACGGCGAAGACTTAAAAAGACGTCTGGTTGAAACCTTTGAAAACACTCCCCAGCCCACGGAAAGGCCCAACGGCAATCTCATGGTATAAGCGGTCTGCCCCCCGATCCCAAAACCCGGAACCTTTTCATACCATGTAGACATCCCCTTGCATCTGCATGGACTTTATACTAGGTAAGAGCTGAAAAAATCGTCTTTTTTCACGGATCCGAACCTGATCTGATCCGGCCTGACAGGAAACCGGAACCGCCCAGGGCGGCTATCAGGATTCCTTCAAAACCACAACCCACGCTTCAAGGGCCGGAGTCCGCCATGCCCACTGCCCATATCACCGCGCTCTTTCATGCACCCCTGGATTTTCAGAAATTTCTGGATCTCCTGCCCATGGGGGCGCTGATCATGGATCCTGACAGGCGTATTCTCTGCGTCAACCAGGGGTTTGAAGCCCTTACGGGCTTTTCCTCGGAACATGCCCTGGGCTTGCCCTGCCGGGATATTCTCCGCAGCCGCCAGTGCATGCTGCAATGCCCCCTCCAAAAAATTCTGGAGACACGGGAAAGCCAGAGCCTGGAAACGGATATCCTTTCCAGGGATCGTCAGCGTATTCCCGTACGCATGACCCTCTCTTCCCTCTGCGATCCCAACGGTATTCCCATGGGTTTTCTGGAAACCATCGAAGATCTGAGGCCCCTGAGGGAGCTGGGAGAAAAACAGCGGCAGGCCTACAGTTTTTCCAAAGTGGTGGGCCGCAGTCCGCAGATGGAAAAAATCTTTCAGATTCTGCCTGTCCTGGCCCAAAGCGATGCCTCTGTCCTGATTACCGGAGAAACGGGGACAGGCAAGGATCTCGTGGCCGAAGCCCTGCACCAGAATTCGGAACGCAGCCGGGGACCCTTCATCAAGGTCAACTGCGGTGCCCTTCCGGAAACCCTGATGGAATCCGAACTTTTCGGACATATGAAAGGGGCCTTTACCGGTGCCCATGAAAACAAACCGGGCCGGTTCCGCCTCGCCCATGGCGGTACCCTCTTTCTCACGGAAATCGGAGATCTGTCCTTAAGCCTCCAGGTCAAGCTCCTCACCTTTCTCGATGACCGCATCATCTATCCTTTAGGGAGTACCAAGGGCTTCCCCGCCAATGTCCGCATTGTTGCCGCCACCCACAGAAATCTGGAATCCATGGTCAGGGAGGGGACGTTTCGTCAGGATCTGCTCTTCCGCCTCAACGTGGCCCGGGTGCAGCTGCCCTCCCTGAGGGAAAGGGAAGACGACATCCGCCTTCTGCTGGATCATTTCCTCAATACCTTCAACCAGCACCTGAAAAAAAACCTCAAGGGCTATTCCTCCGAAGCCCTGAGAATTCTTCTGGACTACACCTTTCCGGGCAACGTCCGGGAGCTGCGGAACATTGTGGAATATGCGGTGCATGTCTGTTCCAGAAACACCATAGAAACCGATCACCTTCCCACCTATCTCCTCACTCCCGCCGTCAGCACCCATCCGGTACCGGAAAAACACAGTCCCCTGCTCTTTTCCCAGCAGAACAACGATGCCTCCTGGAATACGGTGGAAAGACAGATGATTCTCAACGCCCTGGTGCAGGCAGGAGGCAGAAAATCCAAGGCCGCCACCCTCCTGGGCTGGGGCCGCAGCACCCTGTGGCGCAAGATCAAGCAGTATGGCATCGACGCATGAGGACACCACCATGGAAAAAATACTGATTCCCATCTACGGTCAGGATGTGGCCCCCCGTTTTGATCTTGCCACGGAAGTGGTGATTCTCATCCGGGAAATGGGCAACCCCCAGCCCGAAGAACGCATCATGGTACTGCCCCAGGCTTCTGCGGAACAGCTCTGCCACCTCATCCTCAGCGACGGCATCGGCGTGCTCATCTGCGGAGGTATTGAAGAGGAATACTTTCAGTACCTTTCCTGGAAAAAAGTCCGCATTCTGGATTCCGTCATGGGCCCATGGCGCAAAGCCGTCACTCTTTTCATGGAGGGTCGGCTCACCACCGGTGCCGTTCTCCATCAGCGGATCCCAAACCCAAAGGATGCGGGCCATGCTTAAACGTCTCTGGCACAAGGCTGTGAATACCATGCTGACCTTTCCCGAGGACAGCATCTCCCCCCAGCGTTATGTCACCCTGAAACGCAACATCATTCTCATCATGAGCCTGGTCTGTGTCATCCCCCTGGCCCTCATGGCAGGCATCAACTACGGCCTGTACAGAACCAATCTGGAAAGCGAGATCCGCCGTCCCATCCACGTCATGGCCGAGGATACCCGGCACGCCTTTGAGCTTTTCATCGAAGAACGTCTGGCGACCCTGCGCTTCATTGCCGGTGCCTATACCTATGAAGAGCTCCGGACGGAAAAAACCCTGCAACGGGTGCTGCGCACCATGCGTTCCGAATTCGCGGGTTTTGTGGATCTGGGGCTGATCAGCAGTGAGGGCATCCTTGTGGGATATTCAGGGCCTTACGCCCTTCTGGGAAAGGATTATTCCCAGCAGCCCTCCTTTCAGGAAGCGTCCCTGCGCGGGATGTACATTTCCGATGTCTTCCTGGGCTACCGTAAATTTCCCCATGTGGTCATGGCCGTACAGCGCATGAGTGAAGAGGGACAGACCTGGTTCATCCGGGCCACCATTGATACGAAACGCTATGAAGCCCTCATTGCCAGCATGTCCCTGCATCCTGAATCCGACGCCTTCCTTGTGAACCACGAAGGCATCTTTCAGACCCACTCCCGGTTTTACGGGAAAATTCTGGAACCCTGCCCCTTTCCCATTCCCCAGGGTCTCCACGGCACCCACATCCTCCAGACCCGGGATATCCTGGGGCAGGATGTTCTCGTGGCCTTCGCCCCCGTACGCTCGGACTATACCCTGGTCATTGTCAAACCCCTTTCCGTTCTTCTCCAGAATTTCTATGCCCTGAAAATGGAAATGCTCGTCGTCTTCAGCGTGGGGCTTGTGGCCATCATTCTTGCCGTTGTGGGGGTGGCGGATGTGCTGGTGCAGCGTATCCGCAATGCAGACGAAAGACGTTCCACAGCCATTGAGGAGCTTCAGCATACCCAGAAGCTTTCCTCCATCGGCCGACTGGCCGCAGGTGTCGCCCACGAGATCAACAACCCCCTGGCCATCATCAATGAAAAAGCGGGGCTGATGCAGGATCTGGTCTCCCTTTCCGAACCCTTCGAGCGCCAGGACCGTTTTCTGGCCCTCACCAAAAACATCCTCCAGTCCGTGGAGCGCTGCCGTACCATCACCCACAGGCTCTTAGGCTTTGCCCGCCGCATTGAGGTTCACTTTGAAGAACTGGAGCTTAACGGAATTCTTACGGAGACCCTGGGGTTTCTGGAACGGGAAGCCATTTACCGCCAGATTGACACACAGCTCCATCTGGACAGTTCCCTGCCCACCATCGTTTCGGACAGAGGCCAGTTGCAGCAGGTCTTTCTCAACCTCCTCACCAACGCCTTTGCCGCCGTAGAAAACGGAGGCTGCATCCGGATACACACCCGCTTCGATACCAGAAAAAAAAATATCCTGGTCGCCATTGAAGACAATGGCTGCGGTATGAACACTGAAATCCAAAAACACATCTTTGACCCCTTCTTTTCAACGAAAAAAGACAGCGGCACGGGTCTGGGGCTTTCCATCACCTATGGTATCGTCAAAAAACTGGGAGGGGAGATCCAGGTACGCAGTGAAGACGGAAAGGGCAGCACCTTTACCATCTCCCTTCCCCTCATGGGAAACCATACCGATACGGAAAATGAAAAAATACCGCACAAGGAGGCAACATGAGGAAAGGCTTAAGCATTCTGCTGGTGGATGATGAAGAGGAATTTGTGGTGACCCTGGCTGAAAGGCTGGAACTGAGGGGCTACACGGTACGCACGGCCGAAGATGGGGAAGCGGCGCTTTCCTGTTTTGAACCGGGAGTCTTTGACCTTGTGGTACTGGATCTCATGATGCCCGGCATGAGCGGGCTGGAGGTACTGCCCCGCCTGAGGGAAATCCAGAAAGATATTCCCGTCATTCTGCTCACCGGACACGGCTCTACCCGGGAAGGCATGGAGGGCATGCGCCTGGGAGCCTTTGATTACCTGATGAAACCCCTCAACATTGAAGAGCTGATCCGTAAAATGCAGGAGGCGGTTCCTGCATCCTGACCGGCTCACTTTCAGGAGAGAAGGGAAAAACCAGAAAAAGGCCCATAATGTTTCAAAACAAGCACATTGGGATTGTTTCATAATGTTTTGAAATGCATCCCGTTTTTTTTATCCGGCCCCCTTCCCTCCCGCAGCATTCCGGCTCAGGCCTTCCCGAAGGGAAGCGCTCTGGGCCGGACAAGTATCTGAATCCAAAAAAACATTGTCATCCATACGGTCATATAAGACAGCAGAATTCAAAAAAAAACCTTCCCAAACAGGCACTCTGGCTCAGATATTGCTTTTTTTTCGAGGATTCCGGACAGCCCTCTGTCCACCGATGACTTCAGGAGCCGCCATGAGCATCCTTTCCCTCTTCAGCCTGCGATACACCGGAAGTGACATCCTGACAGACAGGCTCTGCCAGAAAACCCGATCCCGCCTCTTCCGGGATGCGGATATCATTGAGCGCTGTTCCCGCAACCACCACATCCGCCCCGCCATCCTTGAAAAAGCCCTGTATGCCAGAGCCAGTGTCTTCAACAGTTTCACCCATGAAAAGGAATATGTCGTCGCCTGCCTGAAATCCACCCTGGCCCACACCGTGGAAACCGAAGGCCAGATCTTCACCGGCCACACAGCCCTGCTCCTGCCGCCTCAGCTCCGCTACCTGCTGCGCATCCTCATCACGGCAAGTCCGGAGTGGCGCATGGCACAGGCCCGGAGCATGGGGGTTGCAGAACGGGAGGCGAAAGAAGAAATCGAAAAGGCCGATCACAGCGCCGCCCTCTGGACGGAACACCTCTGGAATGCGCCGCCCTGGCATCCGGATCGCTACCACAGCCTCCTTTCCATGGACACACAAAACGGGCATATCGCGGATATTCTTCTTGAAAAAATGGAGGATCCCGCTTTCCGGATCACGGAAACAGACCGCTGGCTTGTGGAAGACTTCCGCCTCGCCTCCCGTGTGGAAGTGGCGCTTAGCTGTGCGGGGCACTGTGTCAGCGTAGAAGCCTCGGGCGGCAAAATCCGTCTCACCGTAGACAAAAAAGCCCCCCAGCCCTCCGCCCTGGCCGATGCTCTCTACCACATTGCCTCGGACATTGCGGGGGTTCGGGATGTGGAAATCTGCCTCGGCCCGTCCTCTTCCAGCGTGGGCGCCTACCGCCAGTATGAACCATCCATCCATTTCAAACTGCTTCTTGTGGATGATGAACAGGAATTCGTCCAGACCCTGGCCGAACGCCTGCGGATGCGGAACATTCCCAGCCATGCGGTATTTTCCGGCAAGGATGCCCTGAAACTCCTGGAAGAAGATCCGCCGGATCTCATTCTGATAGACCTTAAAATGCCCGGTATGAACGGTTTCGAAATCCTTGCATGGGTCAGAAAAAACTATCCGCAAATCGGCGTCATTGTCCTCTCCGGGCACGGAACAGAGGAGGATCGCAACCGCTGCCTGGACATGGGCGCTGCGGCCTATCTCCAGAAACCCACGGATATCAACCGGCTCATTGAAACCTTAAAAAAAAGCTATGCAGACCTTCTCGAAAAACAGGAGATTCCGGAATAATCAGATTTCCTGAGTCCCCGTATGGCAAGCCCCCGCATGAAAAAAGCGGAAAAAAGATAAAAAAAGGCACCATCCCAGACCCCGGAAGGAACCCAAGGCCCTTCCATAAAGGAGAAAAAAATGAAAATCAAAGTCCTGCTCGTGGATGATGAAGCGCCCTTTGTGGACGCCCTCGCCGAAAGACTGACCCTGCGGAATTTTACCGTAAAAACCGCAGAAAGCGGCAACCGCTGCCTGGAAATCCTGGATGAAGCCCCTCAGGAAACGGATGTGGTGGTGCTGGATCTCCAGATGCCAGGGCTTTCCGGCCTTGACACCCTCAAGGGAATCAAGGAAAGAACTCCCCTCATCCAGGTCATTCTCCTCAGCGGCCATGCCACTGTGGAGTCCGCCATTCAGGGCATGAAACGGGGAGCCTTTGACTTTCTCCTGAAACCTGCGGAAACAGAGGCCCTTGCCGCAAAAATCGAAATGGCCTTTGCCATCAAGGCCTCCCATGAGGAACGCATCCGCAATGCGGAAGTGCAGAGCATTATCAGCCACAAGGGCTGGTAAGCTTCCCGCTGGGTACCCCCAGCCGGACAGCACCATAAAAAAATAAGGGGCAAAGCCCCCAGACCGTCATTTTAAACAGATTCTCATCCATAACCGCAACAAGCCTTTAAAGGAGTGGTCATCATGAATGCCTCCGCCGTAGCGAAAAAGACCGCCGTTGACTGGAACCGGCTCTTTTTCATGTTCTTAGGTCTTTTCCTTTTCTGCATCATCTACTGGGCGCCCCCTTTTCCCGATGCGGTGGATCCTCTGGGAAAATCCTTCACCCTCTCCCAGCAGGCCAAGGGAGCCATCGCCATCTTCATGCTGGCTGGCACCTGGTGGGTTTTTGAAGTGGTGCCCATCGGCATCACAAGTATCCTCATCGGTGTCATGCAGGTCATGTTCCATGTGCGCTCCGCCAACGATGCCTTCAAAGATTTCATGACCCCCTCGGTGCTCTTCATCTTCGGCTCCATCGTCATTGGTCTCGTGTTCACCAAAACAGGGCTCACCAAACGTATCGCCTATAAAATGCTGGGGCTTGTGGGAGAAAAGACCCACCTCATCATGCTGGGCTGCTTTGTTCTCACCGTGGCCCTTACCCATGTCATGGCCCACACCGCTGTAGCCGCCACCATGTATCCCCTGCTGCTCGCCGTCTATGCCATGTACTCCGACGACCCCAGCAAACCCACCAATTTCGGCAAAGGTCTTTTCATCGGCATGGCCTATGTGGCTGGAGCTGGCAGCATCATCACCCTTCTGGGTGCCGCCCGTGGCCCCGTGGCCTTAGGCTTTTACAAAGACATCGTGGGCCGGGAAATTTCCTTCTTTGAACTCACTTACTACATGGCCCCCCTGGGCTGGATCATGATGTTCCTCATCTGGGGCATGATCCTCCTCCTCCTTCCCCCTGAAAAAAAACGCATTGTGGGAGTGCGGGAACGGGCCGCCGAACTGGCCGCCCAGCAGGGGCCCATCACTGGCCGGGAAATCACCGCAGCCGTGGTGGTTCTCACCTGTATCGCCATCATGTCTCTTGGAAGCTTCATCCCGGCCCTGGGCAGCCTCAACAAAACCGGTCTTATGCTCATCACCACCCTCATCTTCTTCTGCTCCCAGATCCTCACCATTGAAGATCTTGAAGCCGTCCCCTGGAACATCATCCTCCTCTTCGGCGGTGCCATGAGCATCGGCTTCTGCCTCTGGCAGACCGGAGCGGCGGAATGGATGGCCGTGCACTGGCTGGCCCTCTTTGAAAAGGCCCACTGGTTCGTCTTTGTCATGGGCATGGCCGTCTTTGTCATGATCATGACCAACTTCATCATGAACGTGGCCGCCATTGCCATTTCCATGCCCGTGGCCCTGGTCATCGCCCCCTACCTCAAGGTTGCCCCTGAAGTCATCACCTTTGCCGCCCTGGTGATGGCAGGGATGCCCTTCATGCTGCTGGTGGGGGCCGCCCCCAACGCCATTGCCTACGATTCCAAGCAGTTCACCCCAGGTGAATTTTTTAAATATGGATCCATTACCAGCATTGTTCTCATGCTTGTGCTGAGCCTCTTTATCCTGGTCATCTGGCCCCTCATGGGCATGCCCATCAGCCTGCGCGGATAAGACGCTCTGGTCACAGTCCATCCCTGTTTCCGGGAGACGGCAGCTGCCGTCTCCCGGACTTTTTAAGGAGTTGCCATGCCTTCTCCACTACAGACTCTCACCAGAAAAGAAAACGGCATCCTCAGCCTGAGAAGCCGCCTCTACCTCTCCCTTGGAGGCATTCTCCTTCTTGTGAGTGCGGGAATCGGTATCATGGCCTGGTACACCCGCACCCTGGAAACCCTGGTCGTGGAAGAGATTCCAAGGGGCATCCGGGCCTTCCAGTCCGCCGAAGCCCTGGAAACTGCCCTCATCCACCAGAAAGGTTTTGTCACCTACTATATGACGGACAGGGATCCGGAATGGCTGCGCAAACTTGGAGAATACCGCCAGATTTTCCGGGAAAGACTGGAGGAAGCAGAAAAGCAGACACACAATCCGGCACAAAAACAGCTTCTTGAAGCCATCCGAAGCAGTTACACGCGCTATATCCAAATGAAAGACCAGGTCATTGGCCATTACGTCCATGACCGTCTCGAAGAAGGCCGATCCCTCCATCCGGAAATCCGGGCACTCTTTTTTCACATTATGAAGAACTGTGAAGACTTTAAGACCCTGCATACCCAGGCCCTCAGCAGCCTCCAGGAAGAGGTGGGCCAGAAAACAAGGCAGGTGCGCAACCTCACCCTCCTGATTCTGCTGGTTACCACAGCCCTGATCTTCACCCTGGGCCTTGAAATTTCAAGGCAGATTTTAAAGCCCCTGAGACGTCTTGCTCTGGAAACGGGAGCCATCGCCACCAGGGGAGGCAATGAAGTTACCGCCGTCAGCAAGGGGGTGGAAGGACTGATCCGCAACGCAGGGGAAGCCACAAAGGAACTCCAGCGCAGCCGGGAAAATCTGGAACAGGCCGAACGCATGGTGGTGGTGGCCCGTCTGGCCGCAGGCATGGCCCACTCCATCCGAAACCCCCTCACATCCGTCAAAATGCGGCTTTTTTCCCTCTCCCGTTCCCTGGATCTCGATGCGGATCAGAAGGAAGATTTTGAAGTCATTTCAGGTGAAATCAAACATATCGACACCATTGTCCAGAATTTTTTAGAGTTTTCCAGACCCCCCAAACTCACAATCCAGTCCATCAGCCCCTCGGATGTGGTGGATCGCACCCTCACCCTTTTAAGCCACCGCCTCGCCTCCTATGAGGTTTCCGTAGCCCTGAACCGGAAAGCCCCTCTGCCCCGGATTTCCGGAGATCCGGAACAGCTCAAGGAAGTCCTGGTCAATCTCATGGAAAACAGCTGTCAGGCCCTGGAAGGAAAACCGGGTCGCATTGAACTCTCTGAAAGCCTGGATCTTTCCGATACCCGTCCCCCCATGGTCTGTATCCGCCTTGAGGATTCCGGCCCCGGCATTCCCGAAAACCTGCTGCCCCGTATCTTTGACCCCTTTGTCACCACCAAGGAAGACGGAACAGGTCTTGGCCTCAGTATTGCTTACAGAATCATTGAAAACCACGGCGGTACCCTCACCGTCACCTCAGAACCGGGAAAGGGAGCCTGCTTTGAAATCCGGCTGCCTCCCATTTCCCAGGAACAAGGAGAGGCCTGATGGCCCACATCCTCATCATTGATGACGACGACCAGCTCCGCACAAGTTTTCAGAAACTGCTCACTCGGGAAGGCTTTCAGGTGCGTACCGCAGCCTCCGGTGAAGCGGGGCTGAGAATGCTTCGGGAGAGCCTGCCCGATCTTGTGATTGTGGACATGCAGATGCCCGGCAAGAACGGGCTGGAAACCTTCAGTATCATTCATAAAGAGCAGCCCCGACTGCCCGTCATCATCATGACCGCCTACGGCACCACGGACTCCGCCATTGAAGCCACCAAAGCCGGTGCCTTTGATTATATCCTGAAGCCCTTTGACATTCCGGAAATGCTGGATCTCATCGGAAAGGCTCTGGACGCCAGCCATTTCATGAAAACCCAGGCCAGCCTGGAAGCTCCCGAACCGGAAATCCTCAATGAGGCCATTATCGGTCGCAGCCCTGCCATGCAACAGGTCTACAAGGCCATTGGCAGGGTAACGGCCACGGATGCCACGGTACTCATCCGGGGGGAATCGGGCACAGGCAAGGAGCTGGTGGCAACGGCCATCTACCAGCACAGCAGCCGCGCCAGATGTCCTTTTCAGATCATCAACTGCGTGGCCATCCCGGAAACCCTGCTGGAATCCGAACTTTTTGGTTATGAGAAGGGAGCCTTTACCGGTGCCGTTCAGCGCCGTACCGGGAAAATTGAACAGGCCGACGGAGGCACCATCTTCCTGGATGAAATCGGGGATATGCCTCTTTCCCTCCAGTCCAAGCTCCTGCGCCTGCTTCAGGAACGCAGTATCGAACGCATCGGCGGCAGAGAAACCATCCCCGTGGATGTCCGCATCATTGCCGCCACCAACCGCAACCTTGAAGAAGCCATCACAGAGGGGCGTTTCCGGGAAGACCTCTACTACCGCCTCAATGTGGTCAGCCTCACCCTGCCGCCCCTCAGGGAAAGGAAGGGGGACATCCCCCTGCTGACGGATTATTTTCTCAAACGCTTTTCCAGAGAAGCCGGTATGAAAAACCCCGGCATCGACACTGCCGCCCGCCAGCGTCTGGAGACCCATGACTGGCCCGGCAATATCCGGGAATTCGGTAACACCCTGCACAAGGCCATCATCTTCAACCGGGGAGCGCCCATTTCCACCGAAGACCTGGACATGGACACGCCCCCATCCGCCTCCTTCCCTGAGGAAAAACACCTGCCGGATCTGGAGACGGGTTTCCGCTCCTGGATTCGGGCAGGCCTGGAAAAAGGCGGCAGCGAAAATTTCTTTGACGAAACCATGGATACCTGCGCGCGCCTGCTTGTCAGCGAAACCCTCAATTATACCGGTGGTAACCGCTCCCAGGCAGCACGGCTTCTCGGCATGTCCCGCCCCACCCTCCACGCCCGCATCGATAAGTACAACCTCAAAATGCAGACCTCCGTACGGGAAGAGGGAGAAGAAGGCTGACCCCCAGGGATTCCGGAACCAGCGTCCGGAGTTCTTACACTCCCCCTTCCAGTCTGCAAAACCCACAGACAGGCCAAAGCCCCCACACCATAAACATAAAAGCTTACTTTTCAGGCACTTAAAAACACAAATCCCCTTGGCACTGCCTTTGCAATCTCCTTCCGTCAGCATTCAGACACCGAACGGAAACGCTTCGGTGCATCCTTCAAACACCCCAGAGGGAGGAGATAAAGCCCATGCATCAACTTGTAAAAAACTTCATGGTTCCCACCGAAAGATTTCCCACCATCCTGAACAGCGCCACCTTCACCGAAGCGGTTCTGGCACTGGAAGAAGCCCAGGAAGCCTTTACTGCCGGAAAACAGGAACAGCGCATCCTCCTTGTTCTGGATGAAGAGAAAAAAATTGTGGGGAAACTGACCCCCATGGACATCATCCGAGGTCTTGAACCCAATTATGACAAGCTGGTGGACAAAGACACCGGAGCCTTCATCTCCAATGTAAACTATGTCATCGACTCCATGAAAAAGGCGGCCCAGCTCTGGGCCAGCCCCATTGACGACCTCTGCAAGACCGTAAAAGACGTCAAGATCCGGGATTTTCTCAAAAATACCCCCAAGTCCCAGCTCATTGATACGGAAGCCAGCCTCAACATGGCCCTGCATGCCTTTTACCTCTTCCGCCATGATGCCCTCTTTGCCATGGATGGAAACACCGTTGCAGGGGTTCTCCGTTTTTCCGACGTGTACAGGGAAATCCAGCGTCAGATCAAAACCTGCAAAATTTAAACAATAAAGACAGCAGACAGCTGTCTTTAACCATGAAAATCAACGCCATCCCAACAGGTTTTACCCCTTACCTTAGCCCAAGGAGAGCGAAATATGGCTGAACATGCAAAACCCGGCCCCAATGAGCTGGTCATTGATGAACACCCCGAAATCCCCAAGCAGTCCGGAGTCAGCATTCTCATCAAATGCGCCATCGCCCTTATCCTCGGCATCGCTGTCTACGCCCTGCCCACCCCCTCCAACCTCTCTCCCGAAGGCCACCGGCTTCTCGCCATGCTGGTCGCCGTCCTTGTCCTCTGGATCTCCGAGGCCATTCCCATCGGCGTTACGGCCCTCTGTGTGGGTGCGGGCATGATCGCCTTTAAAATTGTGGGCAGAAACGACGCCTGGACACCCTATGCCAACCCTGCGGTCATGTTTGTTCTCATGATCATCATGTTCGGGGTGGTGCTCAATGAAGTCGGGCTCGCCAAACGCATGATGTACCATCTTTTGAAAATCGCGGGCACCAATATCAAAAAACTGAGTTTTATTCTGGCCGTGGGCTGCACCTTTCTGTCCACCTTCCTCCATGATGCCACGGTCACCGTGGTCATGGTCTTCGCCTTTGTGCCTGTGTTCATGGCCATGGGCATGAAACCCGGTGGCGGACATAAACTTCCAAAATTCTTTCTTATGATTATCCCTCTGGCCGCATCCGCCGGCGGCTTCGGTACCATGATCGGCGGGGGCCGTAACCCGCTCGCCGTGGAAATGCTCTTCCGCTACACAAGGGACACCACCGGAGTGGGCAAGGTCATCGGCTTTGTGGAATACCTCATCATCCAGTTCCCCTTAAGCCTTTTCACCGGCATCGCCACCTGGGCTGTGGTCTACTTCTTCTTCCGTCCCGAAGAAAAGGAGCTGGTGGGGGTCAAGCTGGAAAATCCCGGCCCCATGAGTGCTGCGGAACTGGGGGTTGCCATTGTTTTCCTGGGTGCCTTCATCCTCTGGTTCCTCGGCGACATCACGGGCTGGCATGTGAGTGTGGTGGCCGCCTTTGCCATGGTGGGCTTCTGCGGCCCTGGCTGGGTATCCTTTAAAACCATCTGCGACAAATTCCCCTGGGAATCCTGGATCGTATTCGGCGCAGGGGTCTCCTTAGGCCTTGCCATGCTCAAAACCGGTGCCGGTCAGTTCCTTGCGGAAAGCTGTCTGCCCCTGCTTCAGGGCCAGGGTTCCTTTGTCACCTTCCTGGGGCTGGGCTTCTTCGGCTCCCTTCTTTCCAGCGTCATGAGCAACTCCGCCGCCGTGGCCCTGACCCTGCCCATCACCCTGCCCATGGCAGACCTGCTGGGCATGTCTCCCACAGCCGTGGCCCTGCTGGCACCCATCACCACCTCCTTCATCATGCTGGTCATCGGCTGCCCGCCCACCATCATCGCCTACAGCACGGGCTATTTCACCCAGGTGGAATTCATCAAGATTGCCATCCCCTGGTGCATCTGCCTGCTCCTCATCGCGGTTCTCGGAGTACTGCTCTACTGGCCCATGATCGGGGTGTACTGATCCCAAAGCCTTTGGATTCCAACATGCTTCGGGTGGCGTAAAACCTGCCTGAAACCCACAGAAACGAAAACCGGGCTGGCCCTCCCGGCCCGGATTCAAAAAAGGAGACAAACCCCATGGAACCCATTCGCATTCTCGTGGTGGATGATGAAAAGGACTTTACGGAAATGCTCTGCCTGCGTCTGAAGGAAGTGGGCCACAGCGCGGATGCCGTACACGATGGCAAGGCGGGCATGGCCATGCTGGATAAAAAACCCTATGACGTGCTGATTCTGGATATCCGCATGCCCGGTATGGATGGGCTTCAGGTATTAAAACAGATCAAGGCCGATCATATCTCAACGGAAGTCATCCTGCTTACCGGCCACGGCTCCACAGAAACCGCCGTGGAAGGCATGAAGCGCGGGGCCTTTGACTATGCCCTGAAACCCTATGATTTCAGTGAACTGCTGGAAAAAATCCAGGAGGCCAAAAATGTAAAGGAAGAGCGGGAAACCCGTATCCGCAAAGCCGAAGAACGTTCCCGCCTGGACAGACTGGAAAAAACCATGCGCTTTTAGCCCCTTCCTGATGGGGGTTCCGGCCCGTATCCCGGAATTCCTGCGGATCCTGCCTGGAACCCTTCCCTCCTGAACCAGGCAGAGTCTCCCCCCGAGACCGCAGGCAAGGCTCCTGTACGGAACCCTTCCCTCCGGAACCCCCATTTATAAGGACGCCGATATTTCGGCGTCCTTCTTCTGTTTTTACATGCCTCTCCCAACAACCCCATAAAAAAATCTGATTATCACCCTTCTTCAGCTATCGTTCCCATGCTCCAGCGTGGGAATGCATCTTAAGACGCTCCAGCGTCTTGAATCCCGGAACACTGCCATGGCCCAAAAGCCTGTAGGACGTCCAGAAACCGGACACTCCCCATGTTTTGGTCTGGATCGTCCCGGCGCTTCGGCAATACCCAATTCCCAGAGAAGGGGTTCCCGAGGATACTGGCCCTGGGCGCAGGAGCGCCCGGCAGTGCGTTCCCACGCTGGAGCATGGGAACGATAGCTGAAGCAAGATGGTAATCAGTTAAAAAAATATGCGGCTGCATGGCTGAGGTAAGGTGGTAATCAAATAAAAAAACAGAGAAACATTTGATTGTGCGAAAAAAAATATATAGTTTTCAAAAAGCACATTCGAAGTGCCTTCTCGCTCCATACCCGTCCACAAAAAAACTCTGCCCGAGAGATATGTCCAAAACCGAATCAAAAGGAGGCTCTCATGCTGAAAAGCTACGAAGCCATATACGAAAAAGGCCAGATCCGCTGGCTGAAAGAGTCCCCCCATGTTGCAACGGCTCATATCATCGTCACGATTCTCGAAGAGAATCCAAGAATCATGAAGCGACGAACCCCCCCGCCATCCCTCTCAGGGAAAGGCAGGACGCTTGGAAATATCATCAGCCCCATCACCGATGAAGGGGACTGGGAATGCCTGAAATAATCGTACTGGATACCCACATCTGGTTCTGGTTTATCAATGGAGACACAGACCCGATTTCGGTAAAACACAGGGAGCAAATCGAACAGGCGGGCAGGGTCGGTGTCTCACCGGTTTCCTGCTTTGAGATTGCACTAGCCCGACAGAAAGGGAGGCTTTCCCTTCCATGCGAAACGCACCTATGGCTAAAGGAAGCCCTTGAACCCGCAGGCATCGAAATATTCCCCCTGTCACCAGCCATTGCCTCACGCGCCGTAGCTCTGCCGCAGATCCATAAAGATCCCTTCGACAGAATTATCATTGCGACGGCTCTGGAATACGGAGCCATGCTTTCAAGCATGGACAGCATGTTTTCCAAATATCCGGAACTGGAGGACTGCCTGATACGATAACAAAAAGAATGAGGCGCTCCCCCCCCTCTTTTTCTACAGCCCTCAAAAACCTGTCCGTTTTCTTAACAGCCTGTAAAGCTCCCCTTCAGAATCCCCTCACTGCTTTACCCCCCCACCTTTCTTTTTTCACAAAAAATATACGCCGAGGCCTTTCTGGATGGGCTTTTCAGCTGCACCGTCCCCCTGCTCCACACATTTTTCCTTTTCTATCCCCGACTGCCAGCCGATTCCGGTACCCTATTTGCAAAAGAAAAGATTCGTTTCGTTTTGGATGAAAAAACAAAGAAAAATGGCGTATTTTACGCCCAAAACCCTTCACACCATCCCCAGACAGGGGATGCGACCTGCATCAGACGTAAAGAAAGGAGTTTTATTCATGGGAGCCCAGGATCACACGACCCAGACCCCCAACCGCCTTGTTGACCATCATGAGGAACCCCAAAGCCCCCCCCAGTCTGCAACAAGCATTCTCATCAAATGCGGTATCAGTCTTGCACTGGGACTTTTTGTCTTTCTTCTGCCCACACCGGACAACCTCACTCCCGAAGGCCACCGCCTTCTGGCCCTGCTCATCACGGTGCTGGTGCTCTGGATCACGGAAGCCATGCCCATCGGCGTCACAGCCCTGTGCGTTGGCGGTGGCATGATCGCCTTCAGGATCGTGGGCAGAAATGATGCCTGGACACCCTTTGCCAACCCTGCGGTCATGTTCGTTCTCATGATCATCATGTTCGGCGTGGTGCTGAACGAGGTGGGGCTGGCAAGACGGCTTATGTACCACCTTCTTAAATTCGCGGGCACCAACGTGAAAAAACTGAGTTTCATTCTCGCCATCGGCTGCACCCTGCTGGCCACCATCCTCCATGACGCCACGGTCACGGTGGTCATGGTCTTTGCCTTTGTGCCCGTTTTCATGGCCATGGGTTTCAAACCCGGTGCAGGCCACAAACTTCCGAAATTTTTTCTCATGCTCATTCCCCTGGCCGCATCCGCAGGGGGCTTTGGCACCATGATCGGGGGCGGTCGCAACCCGCTGGCCGTGGAAATCCTCTTCCGTTACACCCAGGAAGCCACAGGGGTGGGCCGGGTCATCGGCTTCATGGAATACCTCATCATTCAGCTTCCCATCAGCCTCTTCACCGCCGTTGCCACCTGGCTTGTGGTCTATTTCCTCTTCAGACCCGAAGAAAAGGAGCTGAAGGGCGTGGAACTCGACGATCCCGGCCCCATGAGCGTGGCTGAAAAAGGGGTGGCCATCATTTTCGGGAGTGCCTTTGTGCTCTGGTTCATGGGAGACATCACAGGCTGGCATGTCAGCGTGGTGGCCTGCATGGCCATGATCGGCTTCTGCGCTCCGGGCTGGGTTTCCTTCAAAACCATCTGTGACAAGTTCCCCTGGGAATCCTGGATTGTCTTTGGCGCGGGCGTTTCCTTAGGCATGGCCATGCTCACCACCGGTGCAGGTCAGTTTCTTGCGGAAAGCATCCTGCCGCTGCTGGAAGGCAGGAGTGATTTCACCGTCTTTTACGGTTTAGGACTTTTCGGCTCCTTCCTCTCCAGCCTGATGAGCAACTCCGCCGCTGTGGCCCTGACCCTGCCCATCACCCTGCCCATGGCGGACATGCTGGGAATGTCACCCGTAGCCGTAGCCCTGCTGGCTCCCATGACCACCTCCTTCATCATGCTGGTCATCGGCTGCCCGCCCACCATCATCGCCTACAGTTCCGGATATTTCACCCAGGTGGATTTCATCAAAGTTGCCGTACCCTGGTGCCTGATTCTCCTTGTGGTGGCCACCATCGCTGCCCTGGTTTACTGGCCCATGATCGGCGTATACTGATCATCAAAGGAGGCTCATATGGCCGGAAGCAAGGACAGACGGACACGCCCCGTTCCGGAAGGCATTGACACTGAAACCAAAACCGAGGCCGACCACCTCTATGACCTGCTCCGGCCCCTGCACCATCTTCCCAGGGGAAAGAATACCTGGAACCCGGAATTTTTAAAAAAATCCTGGTTCTGGCCCGCCAGTGTGGCGGTTCTGACGGTTTTTTATTATCTTTATCCCCTGCTCTGGGATGTTGTTGCAGGCCCCTGAAAAAGACCGCCTTCACAACACACAATACGGATTCATACCGTAAAAGAAGGAGAATCCCATGGAACCCTTGCGTATCCTTGTGGTGGACGATGAAAAGGATTTTACGGAAATGCTCTGCCTGCGCCTCGAAGAGGCAGGCCACCTGGCCCATGCCGCCCATGACGGAAAAGGCTGTATGGACATGCTGGACACCCACCCCTATGACGTGCTGATTCTCGATATCCGTATGCCCGGCATGGACGGGCTCCAGGTTTTAAGACAGATCAAGTCCGACCACATCTCAACGGAGGTCATCCTGCTCACCGGCCACGGTTCCACGGAAACCGCCGTTGAGGGTATGAAACGGGGGGCCTTTGACTACGCCCTGAAACCCTATGATTTCAACGATCTTCTGGAAAAAATCCATGAAGCGCGGGAGGTGAAACAAAAACGGGAAGCACGCATCAAAAAAGCGGAAGAGCGTTCCCGTCTGGATCGGCTGGAAAAAAGCATACGTTTCTGATGACAAAAAACGCAGGGAGACGAATCCCCGGGATTCCCGTCTCCCTGCAACACTTTTTTCTCACCACAGACTCGGCCTGACCCCAGTGCCCGACCTGAGCCTGCGTGTTTGGTTTTTATCCCAAGTCCATGGAGGCTTCCCCCATGTCTTTCCCCGTTTTTCAGCGCATGGCTTCGGCTTTCCGGCCAGAAAGCCAGATCCTTTTTTCGAGAACCTACGGTCGCAGCCATTTTTTTAAAGACCTCGGAGCAGGCATCACGGTGGGCATCGTGGCCCTGCCTCTCGCCATCGCCTTTGCCATTGCATCGGGCTGCTCGCCGGAACAGGGGCTGTTCACCGCCATCGTTGCGGGCTTTCTCATCTCCGCTCTGGGAGGCAGCCGCTTTCAGGTCGGTGGCCCCACAGGGGCCTTTGTCGCCATCATTGCCGGGATCATGGCCCAGTACGGATACGAGGGCCTCTGCGTGGCCACCTTCATGGCCGGCATCCTCCTTTTTCTCATGGGAATTTTCGGCCTTGGTCAGATGCTCAAATACATCCCCTATCCCGTCACCACGGGGTTTACCGCAGGCATCGCCCTGTTCATCTTCTCCACCCAGCTCCGGGAAGGGCTGGGGCTGACCTCTCTGCCGGAGGGTGCCGCCTTTCTCGACCGCATGGGCCATGCCCTCTTCCATATCCGGGAAGCGGATGCCCTCACCTGCGGCCTCACCCTTCTTACCCTCCTTGTCATGGTAATCGTACGCAGAAAAATCCCGAAAATTCCCGCCCACATTGTCGGCATCCTCTGCACCACCCTGGTAAGCGTCCTCCTTGAACTGGACGTGGCCACCATCGGTTCCCGTTTTGGCGGTATCCCGTCAGCCCTGCCCCGCTTCTCCCTGCCTGAAAATCTGCTCTCCCTCATCCCCACCATGATACCGGCGGCCTTCACCATTGCCCTGCTTGGCGGGATTGAATCCCTGCTCAGTGCCAGCGTGGCCGATGGCATGACAGGAAAACGCCACAATCCGGACACGGAACTCAGTGCCCAGGGCCTGGCCAACATCGCCTCGGCCTGCTTTGGCGGTCTTCCCGCCACAGGGGCCATTGCCAGAACCGCCACCAACATCCGGGCCGGTGCCCAGTCCCCCATGGCGGGAATGCTCCATGCCCTTACCCTTTTGCTCTGCATCCTTTTCCTCGTCCCCCTCGCCTCCCGCATTCCCATGGCCTGCCTTGCGGGCGTTCTCATCATCGTTGCCTGGGACATGGGGGAAATTCACAAACTGCTGGCCCTTTTCCATGCACCCGCAGAGGATATTCTCGTCATGCTCACCACCTTTATCCTGACCCTGCTTGTGGATCTCACCCTTGCCGTACAGGTCGGCGTCGTTCTCGCCGCCCTGCTTTTCATGCGACGCATGAGTACCATCACCCACTTCAACCTCCATCCCCACACCCCGTCCACGGATGAAAGCCTCCCCATCTCCGGTGAGGCCATTCAGGTCTATGAAATCGAAGGGCCTTTTTTCTTTGGTGTGGTGAACCGCTTCCTTGACACCCTCCAGTTTCTCAATACCCCGCCCGCCATCCTGATTCTGCGTATGCGCAAGGTGGAAAGCATGGATGCCACCGCCGCCCATGGCCTGGAGCTGGCCATTGACCGTCTCCAGGCCCAGAAAATCCGTGTCCTGCTTTCCGGTGTGCATCCCACGGTACATAAAATCATGAAACAGATGCAGATTACCCGGAAAGTGGGAGAGGACAACGTCCATGCCTCCTTTGAAGCCGCCCTTGAAACCGCCCGTTCCCTGCTCCGGCCATAAAACAGTCTGAAGATCCAATGGCTTAGCGACCGTTCCCCTGTCCCGGCATGGGAACGGCCCCCTGCCGTCCACCCCCTGACACCTCCCCTGCATCCTGCAAAGTCTCCGGACACCTTCCCCCCCCGCCCCTTGCCATGGAAACCGCAGCATAGCGCATCACGGGACATGGCACCTGCCTTGCATAGGCTCTTTCACAAGCCTTCCGGGCTTACCCAGGCCGTACCTGCCTCCTGAAACCATCCCTATGTCCGTTTTTTTGCCAGCCTGTAAAGAAACACATCTCTGTACGCAGCGCTCCCGGATGCCCTTCCAGGAGATTTTCGGAATAAACAGCCGAAAATAAAAAAAAATTAAGAAAAAGTTGAACTTTAAACATCCCGGCCCCGTAATTGCTAAATTATTTCAAGACCAGACAGGCTGGCACAAAACGGGGGAAACACACCCACCCCCACAGGAAGGAAGATCCCATGGTTCCATACCTTTATGTAATTTTTGCGGATCCCAGTCCCCATATCTGCCAGCTCCTGCAAAGGGAATTGCGCATGCTGCCCTGCAAAGCCCAGGCTTTCTGTACAGGCCATGCCCTGATGGAAAGAATACGGCAGGATACCAAAGAGGGCATCCGGCCGGATCTTGTGGTGCTGGATCCCGACCTGCCGGACATCCGCAGGGAAGATCTGCTGACGGCCCTGCACATGCAGCTTCCTGCAACGCCCATGGTGCTGCACTCCCTGCATTCCGGAGAACGGCACAGGCTGGATATTCCCTTACCGCCCCTGCTTATTTTCATGGAAAAAAATGACAGCAGCCCCATCCGTATCCGCAGACTGATTGAAACCCGTATCCGCTTACAGGACGGAATCCTATGACAGACAAAAAAGCCCCCATCCTGTCGTCGGCAACGCAGGAAGACGCCATAAAAGATCAGGATGCCTATGCCAATCTTGCACGGCGGATGGTCATCACGGCCCTTGTTATCAGCCTGACCCCCATCCTGCTGGTGCTGGGCATCACCCTGAATCAGTACGACCAGACCGTGATGGAAAATATCTACAACCGGCTCAGTGCCATTGTGGAGTACAACCGCATGGAGATGGACACCTTTCTCAAGGAAAGAACGGCCAACCTCCAGAGCCTCGCGCTCTTCTCACCGCCGGAAGAGCTACAGGATCCCAAAGTACTGGAAGCCCACCTGCGACGGCTCCGCCACATTTATGGCCCTGTTTTTGAAGACTTAGGGCTCGTCTCCCAGGAAGGTCGGCTTGTCAGCTATGCAGGCCCCTTCCGGCTTGGGGATGCGGATTACAGCAATACCGAGTGGTTCCGGAACATGAAGGATCAGCCCCACGCCATCAGCGATGTTTTTCTCGGACTCCGGGGAGTCCCCCACTTCATTATTACGGTCCGCACCGATGACAGCCGGGGAAAATCCTGGATTCTGCGGGCCACCATTGATTTCGAATCCTTCAACACCATGGTGCGGAACCTTAAAGTCGGCAAAAGCGGTTTTGTCTGCATCCTGAACCGCAGGGGGGAACCGCAGACCCGCGTCCTCCATGACATCACTCCCCATGCGGACGTATACAGGGAACTCCTCGAAACCCATTCTGGAGACGCCCTGATTTTTCAGCATTCCCGGGATAAAAACGGACAAAAACAGATTTATGTGGCGGGTTTTCTTAAAAATGAAAACTGGCTGCTGGTTTCCCAGAAGCCGGACAGCGATGCCTTCGCCGACCTGAACAGAACCCGGAAAATCGGTATTTTTCTTTTCCTTGGCTGCGGTCTGATCATTGCCTTTCTTGCCATCCGTTTTTCCGCACGTCTGGTGCAGACCCTCAAAAAAAAAGAAGCGGAAAAGCAGATCATGAACCGGCAGGTCATCGAAACGGGCAAACTCGCTTCCATTGGAGAACTGGCCGCAGGCATTGCCCATGAAATCAACAATCCCGTGGCCATCATGGTGGAGGAAGCCGGATGGATCGGGGATCTGCTCGGAGATGAAGATCCGGCCAAAATTAAAAATATTCTGGAGTTCACCTCCTCACTGAACCAGATCCGCACCCAGGGACAGCGGTGCAAGGAGATCACAAGAAAACTCCTGACCTTTGCCAGAAAATCAGACAACAGCAGTGAACGCCTTCAGATGAATGATATGATCCGGGAAATTCTGCCCCTCTGTGAACCCAGAGCCCGTTACGCCCAGGTAAGCCTGGAAACCCGTCTGGAACCGGAGCTGCACACGGTGATGGCCTCCAGAACGGAAGTGCAGCAGGTGATTCTCAATCTCGCCAACAACGCCATTGACGCCATGGAAAGCACGGGGGGGACGCTCTCCTTTGGCACGGTGAACCACGATGATTTTATTGAAATTCTTGTTGCAGATACGGGTTCCGGTATCCCGGAAGCCAATCTCAAACGTATTTTCGATCCCTTTTTCACCACCAAACCCGTGGGCAAGGGGACGGGTCTCGGCCTGTCCATCTGCTACGGCATCATCTCGGCCATGGGCGGTAAACTGGAAGTCGAAAGTCTGATGGGTGCGGGAACAACCTTCCGCATTCTCTTACCTGCGGCGTGCACACCAGAAGAAATGCCCTGAAGGGCACGGTATACCCTCACCCGTAAAAATGACCTGAACGCGAAAGACAAAAAGGAGAAGACCATGACCCAGCGTAAAGTTCTCTTGACAGATGATGAAACCGGCTTTGTGGAGACCCTTTCCAAACGACTGGAAAAAAGGGATTTCCGCCTGGCAACGGCCTCTTCAGGCGCTGAAGCCCTGGCCACGCTCTCGGAAAACCCCTGGATCGACGTGGTGGTTCTGGATGTCAAAATGCCCGGTATGGATGGCCTGGAAACCCTTTCCCTGATCAAGCAGCGCTTTCCCCTCGTGGAAGTCATCATGCTCACGGGCCATGCCACGGTGGAATCCGCCATCGACGGTATGAAGCAGGGGGCCTTTGACTATCTCATGAAACCCTGTGACATTGAGATCCTCACCGGGAAGGTGGATGAGGCCACGGCCCGCAAGCGTGCCCATGAAGAAAAAATCATCAATGCCCGTGCCCAGGGAATCGCCGCCCGGAGGGGGGACTGATGCCGGACTCCTGCCGCCTGCTCCTTGTGGATGATGAATCCGGCTTTGTCCGGGTTCTCGGAAATCGTCTTGAAAGAAGGGGATTTTTCGTTCTTCGGGCCACCAGCGGTACGGAGGCCATCCGCCTCCTGCGTCATGAGGAAGTGGATGTGGCCATCCTGGACCTGAAAATGGAAGACATGGACGGTATGGAAGTCTTGAAAATCTTCAGACGCATGGCACCGGAAACGGCTGTCATCATGCTTACGGGCCATGGCAGCGAAGAGGCCAGAAAAGAGGCTCTGGAAACCGGAGCCTCCGGCTATCTCACCAAACCCTGCGAACTGGAAATCATGCTGGATACCATCGAAAACGCCATGAAATAAGGACAGGCCCATGCCCAGTACCGCTAGACGTTATCATGATATTTCCCTCGTGCTGGTGGATGATGAAGCGGCTTTCCGGGAGACCCTGGCCAAGCGTCTGGAAAAACGGGAGCTGACGGTACACTCCGTAGCCTCGGCCAGGGAAGCCCTGGAGATCCTCAGCCATAAGCCTGTGGATGTGGTGATTTCCGATGTCCGGATGCCGGAAATTTCCGGCCATGAACTTCTGGCCCGGATTCTGGAAAGCTATCCGGACAAGGAGGTTATCCTGCTCACGGGACACGGAGACCTGCGGGACGGGGTGGAGGGTATCCGGGCCGGGGCCTTTGATTACATCACGAAACCCGTGGAAATCGACCACATCGAAAGCAAGATCCGCCAGGCGGCAGCTGCGGTACGCCGCCGTAAAGAACGGCAGATGGAAGGAGAAATCCGGAAACAGCTTGAAGAACGCGCCCTCCAGGCGGAAAAGCTGGCCACCGTCGGTACCCTGGCCACAGGCGTGGCCCATGAGATCAACAACCCCCTTGCCATCATCAACGAGGCCGCAGGCTGGATCGCCCAGGTGATGGCAAGACCCTCCATGCAGACTCTGCCGGAAAACGCCAGCCTGACCCGGGCTGCGGAAGTTATCCAGACCGCCGTGGATCGTGCCCGCCGCATCACCCACCAGCTCCTCGGCATGGTAAGAAAGGAAAACGAAGCCCCCTCCATCTGTGACATGCCCGGCTATCTCATGGAACTGGCCTCCCTGTGCCGCAGTATCCACCCGGAAAATGACGTCTCCGTCCTGGTGGATGAAGACAGTCCCTTCACCCTCGTCACCGATCCCCACAAACTTCGCCAGATCCTGGTCAACCTGGTGGAAAATGCCATCCACGCCACCCCCAGGGGTGGAAGCGTCACCCTTTCTGCGGCCCTTACCGGCCCCAACCAGGTGGCCATCCGCATTCAGGACACGGGCAGTGGCATGACGGAAAGCGTGAGAAAAAGAATCTTTGACCCCTTTTTCACCACAAAGCCCCAGGGCAAGGGAACGGGTCTCGGCTTATATCTCTGTCGGGATCTCGCCCACCATCTGGGCGGGGAGCTGGATGTCTTCAGCCGTCCCGGAGAAGGGGCCTGTTTTACCCTCACCCTGCCCAGAGCCCTTCCCAACGGCAGTGAAAACTAAAAAAAAAGCCCTTTTGCAAGGAAGAACGTCTTTTCCTCACAAAAGGGCCTTTCATTTTTCAGCGGTACACAGCCGCCCCTACAGTATCAGGGGCCAGGATCCCTCAGGGCCGGATATCAATGGTGGGAAAAAGCCCCTGATACCGTCCCGTCAGATAGGGCTGGATGGTATTGAAAGAAATGAAGCTGTCGTCCTGGGCATGTCCCGTGTTTCCGGTTTCCATATAATAGGCCCCATTGATATCGAGAACACGGTCGATCCGCCTTCTGAAGGCCTCCACAAAAAAACGGCCCCGGCCCCGGAAGACCATACCGCCAAGACGGATTTCACCCTTCACGCCCTCCAGTTCCTTCAGGGACATGCTGTGCAGCTTCAGATCCTCCGCGTTCCGGACAAGACCCCAGACAACGGTTTCCGGCGGAATTTCCAGCCCTTCCTCCAGATCAATGATGGTATGGGGCATGATGATACTTCCCCGTCCAATGCCAAGCGGTGCCTCCTCCGCCCCCCGCACAAAAGAATTGAAGCCGACAAAGACCCTTTCAGCAAGATGGGCATTGATGATCTTGGCGCCATGGGCGGTGACGTCATTCTTCTCCAGCCTGGAATTGATGATATAGGAATTCTCCTGGGCATTGGCCCCCGGCCCCATCCAGGCGTTGTCCAGATAGGCTCTCTGGGAAACCAGCACGGCCTCATTCACCACCGTCTGTCCCTGAATGACGGCATAGGAACTGACTGCGCTGCTTTCGGGAACCTCAATGGGCAGCTCAAGGTAGGGATTTGAAAAGACATCATCAAAGCCATCCTTCCGGCTTTCCACAAAATCCATGAAAATACCTTCCGGAAGTTTTCCCGCCTCAAAGGAAATATAGGGTCTCAGGTCTTCCGCCTCATAGGTATAGCGGAATTCAAAGGCTTCCTTTTTCATCCAGATGGTACCGTCCGGAATGTTCTCATGAAAAAGATCCCCTGCCTGCACATAGGAAAAGGTGCCGATTTTGCATCCGTGCAGGGTGCAGAGATCCACGGTGGCAAAGGGGCCGAGAAAACAGCCCTCCACAGGCGCACCATGGATATTGGCATAATGGGCCGCAGCCGTGTTCTGAATCAGAAATTCTTCCGGATGCTCCGGATCATGGGAATAATTGTGCACCAGGGTATGAAGGAGGAAACTGTCCCGGATACGGATGATCTCATCCTCCTCCAGGCTGATGGTGCCGCCATTGTATTCAAACACATCTCCTTTTCGTTTCAGTTCGTCCCCCCGGATATCGCACTTATGGAGGATGGAGTGATCCACATGGCACTTTCCGAGAAAATAGGTGCCCCCCACATTGGACTTGGAAAAATTGAACTGAAGGGGATGCTGGCTGGTCACCCCATAAAACCCGTAGAATTTGACAAGTTTTTCCATGGGAACCAGATCCCGCATGGAATCATCCGCCCTGAACTGGAATTCCCTGAGATTCAGATTCACCCGCGAAAGAATACGATCCATCAGAAGTTCAAGCTGCTGCATACCACCTCCATGCGCTTTGGGATTTCAGCCTGTCTGGCGCAAATGGGCATTGGGCTCCGGCACATAATTCACCAGAGGACAGGTGTAGACACTGCCATCCTTGTGGGTTTTACGGAAAACAGCCTCCACGGCATCCTGGGCATTGCCATAAATATGCTCTTCCCCGATTTTTTCCAGAAGATGGGTTCTTTTAAAGACAGCCATGACCTTTTCCTTGACACCGCAGAAGGAAATATCCTGCCCCCTGGCCCTCACCCTCTCAATGAGCAGGGCCAGGGCTTCCTCTCCGGAAGCGTCCATGTCGTTGATCCCGTCACAGACAATGAGCAGATGTCTCAGCTGGGGCTTATCCCTCTGAATCGCAAACACCTGATCTTCCAGGTAAGAGGCATTGGCAAAAAAGAGGGTACCATCAAAACGGATCACCGCCACATGGGGACATTCCTGCAATTCATAGATCCGGGCACAGCGCAGGGTCATGGTATCATCCATGGCAAGGCTGGCCACGGTGGGCCGCATGGTACGGAACAGGAAAACCAAAAGACTCAGCACCACCCCCACCATGATGCCCTTATCCAGATGGGGAGCAAAAATCAAGGTACAGGCAAAGGAAATAATACTGATGATACCGTCAGAGGGCTGGGCCTTCCAGGCATGAATAAAGCCGGACACGTTGATAAGACCGATAACGGCCATCATGATCACGGCCGCAAGGACAGCCTGGGGCAGATGGTAGAGAAGGGGCGTGAAAAACAGCAGGGTCAGCACCACCATGAGACTGGTCACCACACTGGAAAGTCCGGTGACAGCACCCGCCTGAAGATTGACCGCAGAACGGGAAAAAGACCCCGAGGCCGGATAGCTCTGGCCGATGGCTCCCACAATGTTGGCCAGCCCCTGACCGATCAGCTCCTGGTTGGGATCCAGCTTCTGACCTGTTTTGGCAGCCATGGCCTTGGCGATGGAGATGGCTTCCATAAAGCCCAGCAGAGAAATGATCACCGCATAGGGCAGAAGCTGGATCAGGGATGCAAGATTTACCTTGGGAATCCCCAGGGCGGGAAGTCCCTTGGGCACCTCTCCCACCACGGCCCCTGCACCCATCAGGTACAGGCCATCTTCAACCAGCGCCTTGTTTCCCACCTTCAGCCGCCAGATCCCCTTTTCCGCTGTCGTTCCCGGAGGAAGCATCCCTTCCTCATAAAAGGTACGTGCGCCGCTGGCGTCCGCTACCGCCTGGAGAAGATAATAGCGGAGGGCTTCACGAAGTTCATGCTGCCTTTCCATGGCTGCATTCATATTCATGGCAAGAAGGGTCAGCTTGTGCTGTTGATCCAGCAGGGCCACAGCTCCCGCGCCCTGACCCTCAAGGGCCTTCAGCTCAGTGTTCAGCCGTGCCCGCTCTTCTCCCATGTGCCGGATTTCTGTGGTCACCGTGTTGAATGTGGCAATCTTTTCCCGCATCGACGGCACCTGGATGGACGACAGGGACACCGTGCTGTCCTTCTGGAATCCCATTCCCCAGCTGATCAGGGTGGTCACCACAACGGCAACAAGCACATTGGGAATTCTGGGATTGATGCGCTTCAGCACCACCATGATGGCAATGGCAAAAATGCCCATGATCAGGGTCGGCCAGTGGGTATAGTGCAGGGCCGCCTGAATCACCCGAAGAATTGTTTCATAATGATGCTCCGCCTTGTCCACATAAACCCCGAACAGCTTGGAGAACTGGCTGGAGGCAATGATAATGGCAGCCGCATTGGTAAAGCCGTTGACCACGGGATGGGACAGAAAATTCACCACCAGCCCCAGGCGCAGCACCCCCAGCAGGAACTGGAAAATCCCCACGGTCAGGGAAAGCAGAATGGCATAGGCGATAAACGCCTCACTGCCTGCCGTGGCCAGGGGTTCCAGAGAAGCCGCCGTCATCAGAGACACCACGGCCACAGGCCCGGTCTGAAGCTGCCTGCTGGAACCGAAAAGGGCCGCCACCATGGGGGGCAGAAAAGCCGCATACAAACCGTAATATGCGGGCATTCCGGCCAGCTGGGCATAGGCCATGGACTGGGGAATCAGTACCAGGGCCACGGTAAGCCCTGCAATGAAGTCAATCTTGAACTTTTCCCGGTCATAGTCCCGGAACCACACAAGAAACGGAAAAATTTTTGTCAGCATACCCTCTTCCCTCATTTGTCACACAGTTCACTTGACTTGGTCACAGACCACCCCGCATTCTGCGGCAGGTTCGGCACAACCACCTTCAGCCAGATATTCCGGAAAATACGTTCCGAAATGTTTCAAGACCCCAAACACACAATATCTCTCAAACTCCATACTGAAACAAAAAAACACTAAAATTTTTATTTTTCTCTTCACCAAGGACAAATAAAAAAAATAACCGCACAAAAAACAGAAAGCCCGACAGGCCTTGAATTTGCTATAAAAACGAAAGACGCCATAACCTATATGAAGGCCGGAATTTCTGTCAATGTAAAATACAAGAGACTTGCTTCAAATGCTGCTTTATACTAGGTATACAAAAAATAAAAAAGAACCCTCCATTCAGGGTCAGGGAGTCGAACATGCCCCGCAAACAAAGCACAGATCCTGTGCCTATCCGCTGTGACCTTCCCAAACCGGCACAACAGAATCTTCTGAACCGCAAAGCGTTTTCAGGAGCCTCTCCGGCGTCCGGCAAAACCCCGGATACTGTCCTCTGCCCCCTTTCCGGGGGACAGGAGGCAGTCTACTCCGAAACCCAGCCAACGCGCAGCCCCCACATGGAGAACCAGAATGCTCCTTAGAAATCTCTGGCACAAAGCCGTCAATGCCATGCTCACCTTCCCGGAAGACAGCATCTCTCCCGAGCGTTATGTGACTCTGAAACGCAACATCATCCTCATCATGAGCCTGGTCTGCATCATCCCGCTGGCGCTGATGGCGGGGATCAACTACCGCCAGTACCGCAACAATGTCGAAAGTGAAATCAAACGGCCCATCAACGTCATGGCGGAGGACACCCGTCATGCCTTTGAGCTTTTCATCGAAGAGCGCCTTTCCACCGTACGCTTCATTGCCAGTGCCTATACCTATGAAGAGCTGGGAAACGAGCAGACCCTGCAACGGGTGCTGCGCACCATGCGGTCGGAGTTCGGGGGTTTCATTGATCTCGGCCTCATCAGCAGCACAGGAATCCTCATGGCCTACGCCGGGCCCTACGATCTTCTTGGCAAGGACTATTCCCAGCAGCCCTCCTTTCACGAAGTGTCGGTTCGGGGGGTTTACATTTCCGATGTGTTCATGGGCTACCGAAAATTTCCCCATGTCGTCATTGTGGTGCAGCACATGGGGGAAGACGGGCGGAACTGGTTTGTCCGGGCCACAATCGATACCGGACGCTATGAAGACCTCATCGCCACCATGGCCCTGAGACCGGAATCCGATGCCTTCCTCGTCAACCACGCCGGTATCCTCCAGACCAGTTCCCGTTTTTATGGCAAGGTTCTTGAAACATGTCCCCTGGAGGTTCCCACAGGAATTCACAGCACCTACATCACCCAGATTAAGGATCCTCTCGGTCAGGATGTTCTCGTTGCCTTCGCCCCCGTGCGCAACGACTATACCCTGGTCATCGTGAAACCCCTTTCCGTGCTGCTCCACAGCTTCTACGCCCTCAAAGGGGAAATGATCCTTCTTTTCTGCGTAGGGGTCATCGGTGTCCTTCTTGCCGTTGTGGGGGTAGCGGATGTGCTGGTGCTGCGTATCCGCAATGCGGACAACAGAAAAGCCAAGGCCCTTCAGGAACTTCAGCATACCCAGAAGCTTTCCTCCATTGGCCGCCTGGCCGCAGGCGTGGCCCATGAGATCAACAATCCCCTGGCCATCATCAATGAAAAGGCCGGGCTGATGAAGGATCTGGTCGCCCTGTCCGAGACCTTTGACAGACAGGAGCGCTTCCTGAGCCTGACGGACAGCATTCTCCAGTCCGTTGAACGCTGCCAGACCATCACCCACCGCCTGCTCGGTTTTGCAAAACGCATTGACGTACAGTTTGAAGAACTCAATCTCAATAAAGTCCTTCAGGACACCCTGGGTTTCCTGGAACGGGAATCCCTCTATCGACAAATTACCATCCAGAAGGATCTGGATCCCTCCCTGCCCGCCATCGTATCGGACAGGGGCCAGCTCCAGCAGGTTTTTCTGAATCTCCTCACCAATGCCTTTGCCGCTGTGGAGAACGGAGGCTGCATCCGGATGGCCACCCGTTATGACGAGCACCATAAAAGGGTGATCACGGACATTGAAGACAATGGCTGCGGCATGAATGAAGAGGTTCAGAAACATATCTTCGATCCCTTCTTTTCCACAAAAAAAGGCAATGGTACGGGCCTTGGCCTTTCCATTACCTATGGCATCGTCAAAAAACTGGGGGGAGATATCGAGGTTCGCAGTCAGGCGGGTAAGGGCAGCACCTTTACCATTGCCCTGCCGCTTCAGGGCCTTAGCGGAAGCAGGCAGGAAAGGGAAGAGATATGAAAATGCTGCGCCTCCTGCTCGTGGATGATGAACAGGAATTCGCCACAACCCTGGCAGAAAGGCTGGAGCTCCGTGGCTATACCGTCCGCACGGAAGAAAACGGGGAAACGGCTCTCTCCCTCTTCCCTTCCCCGTGTTTTGACCTTGTGATCCTTGATCTCATGATGCCCGGAATGAAGGGCCTGACCGTTCTGGCCCGGATCAGGGAAATCCAGCCGGATCTCCCCGTCATCCTCCTCACAGGCCATGGTTCCGCAGAAGAAGGCATGGAAGGCATACGCTTAGGTGCCTTTGATTACCTTATGAAACCCCTGCGCATTGAAGCGCTTATTGACAAGATCCAGGAAGCCGTCCCTTCAAACAAGGTCTGAGACGTAGAGGAGCAGCATGTGAACGACTTTGAGAACATTCATTTTTCCGGCAGAATCACAGCCTCCATGACCCATGAGCTGCGCAATGTACTGGCAGTCATCCGGGAAACGGGGGGACTTGTTCAGGACATCCTCGCCATGGATCCCCAGATGGCCACCCATCCCAGGGCAGACCGTATCCAGCAGGGCTTCCAGACCCTGCGCGATCAGGTGCTCCGGGGCAGTGAGATCATTGAACGCCTGAACCGATTTGCCCATACCGCCGACTTTCCGGAGCAGCATTTTGACCTTGGCAGCGCCGCACTGGAATTTTTTCAGCTCAGCGACCGCTTCTGCAAGCTGCGCCAGATTACCCTGCTCCCGCCCGAAGCCTCCCAAGAACTTCCGGTCTGTGCTTCCCGGTTTTATTTTTTTGCCTCCCTCTTCAAGGCCCTGGAATTCTGCCTCTCCCTTCCCGAAGGCAGCCGGATTCCCGTATCCTTTTCGCGGGAAAAGGGCGTCTGTTTCCATCTGCCGGACGCGTTTCCCCTTTCACCGCCCTCTCCTCCGGAAGGTTGCGGCACTTTCCGGATCCAGACAGGGCCGGGAGAAATCTGCGTGGGGCTGGACGGAAACCCCAACATCTCTTAATGTGCCGGAGAAGGCTGTCCCTTCCCTGAAAACAGACGGCTCTTTTCACGGGAAGCCCATAGCCGAAAACCTCCTGAACACCAGCAGGGGAAAAACGCTGCGTTTCCGGAATCCAGCACATGAAATGCCATTGAGACCCAGTAAAGATCAGCCGGAGAAAAGCAGGCAGGGTTCTGGCCCGGACTTTGCGTTGCGAATCAGGCGAATAAAAAAATCACCAAGGGCCCATGCGTATATCTTGAAGGAGTAACCATGACCATCCTTTCCCTCTTCAGCGGACGTTATGCCGGCAGCCAAGCCCTCATTGACACTTTCTGCCAGCAGACCGGATCCCGCCTTTTCCGGGATGCGGACATCATTGCCTGCTGCGCCCAGCAGCATGATATCCGGCCTGCGGTTCTTGAAAAGGCCCTCTACAGCACGCCCAGCGTATTCAACAGCTTTACCCACGAAAAGGAACGCGCCGTGGCCTGCATGAAGGCAACCCTCGCGGACCTGCTGGAAACGGAAGGGCAGGTTTTCACAGGCCATGCTGCCCTGCTCTTTCCGCCTTCCGTCACCCATGCTCTGAGGGTTCTTGTCATGGCAGATCAGGGCTGGCGCATCAACCAGGCCAAGGCCATGGGGATTTCGGAAAAGGATGCACTGCGGGAAATCCGTCAGGACGATGAAAGTGCCTTTATCTGGGCCAAACATCTCTGGGACAAAAGCCCCTGGGATGCCAGCCGCTATGACATGGTGCTGCCCATGGACAAAACAGCCAACGCCCTGGAGCGTATTCTGGAACAAATGGAAAATCCTGCGGTGCAGATTACGGACATCAGCCGCAAAGCCATTGAGGATTTCCGCCTTGCAGCCCGCGTGGAACTGGCCCTCGCCCGTGAAGGCCACCCGATTTCCGTCAGCGCCTCCGGTGGCAAAGTCACGCTCACCATCGAAAAAAAGGTGACCCTCCTTTCCATGCTGGAAAAAGAACTCCAGAAAATCGCCTCTGCCGTAGAAGGGGTGCGGGAAGTGGAAACCACCGTGGGCCAGAAATTTCATCAGGCAGACATCTACCGCAAATACGATTTCGATATGAGCTACAAGGTTCTGCTGGTGGATGATGAACAGGAATTCGTACAGACCCTTTCCGAGCGTCTTCGTATGCGGGATGTACCCAGCCATGCCGTGTATTCCGGGGAAGAAGCCCTGGGAATCCTGGAAGATGAGACCCCGGAAGTCATGGTGCTGGATCTCAAGATGCCGGGAGTGGATGGCTTTGAAACCCTGGCCAGGGTTAAAAAGAGCAACCCGGATATTGAGGTGATTATTCTCACCGGCCATGGAACGGAAATGGACCGTCAGCGCTGCATGGAAATGGGAGCCTTTGCCTATCTCCAGAAACCTGCGGACATTGATCTGCTCACCACCACCATGAAACAGGCCTATGCCCGTATTCAGTCCAAACGTACCCTTTCCGCATAACCCCTGAGGGGAGCCGAACGGCTCCCCCGGATACCCTTTTCATCACAAGCCACGGCCAGGAGACTCCTTCAGCCGTGGCTTTGTCACACAAAGCCCAAGCCCCCCCAAAGGAAGGCCTATGAAAATCAGAACAGTTCTCGTGGACGACGAAGCCGCCTTTGCCGATACCCTTGCGGAAAGACTTTCCATGCGAAATTTTACCGTAGAGGTGGCCTACAGCGGCAGCCAGTTTCTGGAAACCCTCACCCGGAACAGCACAGGCATGGACGTCGTGGTACTGGATGTCCAGATGCCCGGAATCTCCGGCCTGGAGACCCTCAGGGAAATCAAAAAGATCAATCCCCTCATTCAGGTGATTCTTCTCACAGGTCAGGCAACGGTGGAAATGGCCATTGAGGGCATGAAACAGGGTGCCTTCGATTTTCTCATGAAGCCCACGGAAACCGAAGTCCTCGTACTGAAAATCGAGGGGGCTTTTGCCATCAAGGCGGCCCACGAAGAACGCATCCGCATGGCCGAAATGCAGAACATCCTTTCCCACAGGGGCTGGTAGGCCAGGCTTCTGCCTTCAGAAAAACGGAAGGGATGTGCAGAACGTCCCTCCCATGACTGGCCTGAAAGTGCCGTGCCTGCCAAGGGCCCTCTCTCCGCTGCCTCCCCCTCTCCCGGACAACTCACCCCATGATCCGGCTTCGGAACAGAAAAAACACCGCCCCCAGAATACAGAGTCCGGCCCAGAGGTAGTCCAGGGTAAGCCGCTCTTTCAGATAAAAGATGGAGAAGGGCACAAAAACGGAAAGGGTGATCACCTCCTGAAGAATCTTCAGTTCCCCCACCCGCATGACGCCATGGCCGATGCGGTTGGCCGGAACCTGAAAAAGATACTCAAACAGGGCTATCCCCCAGCTGGCGAGGGCCGCGATGATCCAGACCCTGTGATTCAGGTTCTTAAGGTGACCGTACCAGGCAAAGGTCATGAAAATATTGCTGATGAGAAGAAGGCCAATGGTAAGCAGCGTGGGATGCAGTGCGGGGTACATGGTGCAATGAGTCTCCGGACTTGGGGGAAGGATGTGAAAAAAACGCCTGTCAGGCTTTTCATCTCATAAAACCTTCCTGCATTCCTGTCCAGCACGTCCTTTCATGCGAAAAACAAAACTGATTACCATCTTGCTTCAGCTATCGTTCCCACGCTGGAGCGTGGGAACGATGGGTTCAATGCTGCATGGACAAAATCTGCGACTGCATGGCTGAATCAGAGTGGTAATCAGAAAAACAAATGCCGGATATGGTTTTTGAGAGCCTGCAAAAAGCCATATACAGCAAGACAAATACCTTCCCCTTCAGGTTTTCCGCTACAAATGATCCCGCAGGAAAAGCGCTTCTTCAAGCCCTCTTCCTGCGGGATACAGACCGTTTCTCCTGGAATCAGGGCCGGATATCAATGGTGGGGAAAAGCCCCTGATACCGTCCTGTCAGATAGGGCTGAATGGTATTGAAGGCAATGAAACTGTCATCCTGGGCATGGCCCGTCTGGCCGGTTTCCTTATAATAGGCCCCATTGACATCCAGGATATGGTCAATCCTGCGTTTAAAGACTTCCACAAAAGCCCTGCCATCTCCCCGGAACACCATGTTCCCCAAGGCCACCTCACCATCCACAGTCTCCAGATCTTTTAAGGCAATGCTGTGCATTTTCAGATCTTCGGCATTCCGGATCAGCCCCCAGACCGCGGTCTCGGGCGGTATTTCAAGGCCTTCTTCAAGGTCAATGATGGTATGGGGCATCACCATGCAGCCCCTGCCGATTTTAAGAGGAGCCCCTTCCGCGCCGCAGACAAAGGAATTGAAGCCCACAAACACCCTTTCAGCAAGATGGGCATTGATGATTTTAGCCCCATGGGCGGTGACATCATTCTTTTCCAGCCTGGAATTGATAATATAGGAATTTTCCTGGGCATTGGCCCCAGGCCCCATCCAGGCATTGTCCAGATAGGCTCTCTGGGAAACCAGCACGGCCTCATGCACCTGGGTCTGCCCCCGGATCACGGCATAGGAGCTGACAGCACTGTCTTCGGGCACATCAATGGGAAGCTCCAGATAGGGATTGGCAAACACCTCATCAAAGCCCTCCTTCCGGCTCTCCACAAAATCCATGATAATCCCTTCGGGAAGGGAACCCGGTTCAAAACGAATATAGGGTTTCAGCTTCTCAGCATCAAAGGTGTAACGGAACTCAAAGGCATCCTTTTTAAGCCAGATGGTACCATCGGGAATGTTTTCATGGAAAAGATCGCCTGCCTGCACATAGGAAAAGGTGCCGATTTTGCATCCATGCAGGGTGCACAGATCCACCGTGGCAAACGGCCCGAGAAAGCAGCCTTCCACGGGTGCGCCATGGATATTGGCATAGTGGGCAGCGGCGGTATTCTGGATCAGAAATTCCTCCGGATGTTCCGGGTCATGGGAATAATTATGCACCAGGGTATTGATTAAAAAACTGTCCCGGATACGGATGATCTCATCATCCTCCAGCACGATGCTGCCACCCTTGTGCTCAAAGACATCCCCTTTCCGTTTCAGTTCATCCCCCCGGATATCGCATTTATAGAGAATGGAATGATCCACAACACATTTACCGAGAAAGTAACTTCCGCCCACATTGGATTTTGAAAAATTGAAATACAGGGGATGCTGGCTGGTCACACCATAAAATCCATAAAACCTGACAAGTTTTTCCTTGGACACCAAATTCCCTATGGAGGTATCCACTTTAAAGTGGAACTCCCTGAGGTTAAGATTCACGCGGGAAAGGATTCGTTCAATCAGTAGTTCAAGCTGCTGCATGTTGCCTCCAGGTTCTTTACGTTTCCATTAGAAGATGGGGTCATGGTTGTGCGCTTCCGCCTTTGCTCCACATGTACCGATCCATGGGAATCTTTGCTGTCCGGGGCTTTCCCCCTGAAGAAAGTCCCTCCTGACCGATCTGTACTCTGCAAGAAATGATCCAGGGCCAAAACGCCCCCGGTCACCCAGCAGATCCGGGGCATCCTACCCTGAAAAGGGCGGCTTTACCAGAACCTCTCTCCGTAATCGGCAGGACAGAAGCCCGCCGGGGCCTCTTTTTTTCTGAAAAAGGGACAAAAAACATAAAGAAACAAAAAGACACAAACAAATTAAAACAAAAAGAGACAAATAAAAAAGCAGGCAACTGCATTCCCATCCCGCAGCTGCCTGCTGTACCCCATTCCTTCTGAAAGCGCCTGCTCATTCCCCCCGAACAAAGGGCAGGGCAAAGGTCATGGTGGCGGTGTAACTGATTTTCTCACATTTTTGGGCCAGCTCCCCGGTTGCCGGAAAGCTGCGACTGGCTTTCACAATCCATGGACCATAAAAGGTCTCCAGCAGAAGCTTTCCCCTGCCCGCACTGTCCGTACGGGTTTTCACCTGCCTGGCATTGGCTGCAAAAAGACTGCTGGCCACCAGCTCATAATCCGCAGCAGGACGTCCATCCATCCGAACCTCCACCTCCAGACTGTCCCCCGGCTGAAGGCGGTTGGGATTCACCAGGGGAAGAATTTCTACCTTCTGACCGATGGGTGTGGCAAAGGGATTGACATCCGGCCCGTCCAGGGGGAGGCTGCGCTGGGGCAGGACAGATACCAGGGCCTTGGCATATTTTTCATAATAGACCTGATGAAAATCCTTTTTCCCCTCCACAGGCCCGTAAAAGGCAGGGATCACACGGGCGGCAAAAACCCTGGCCCCCGGCGTTTCCATATCAAGCCGCACAGCCCGGAAACCTTCCTTCCCCACCTCCATGGGAACCCGCCTGCCGTCAGGCTCAATGCGCTCAAGCCCTCCCCAGATGTGATCCGAAATGAAATCCGCCATGGGATAGCTGTGTCCCCAGCCCACATACACCACAGTCTTGGCTCTGGGTGTGGGCGCATATTTGGGGTGCTGCCAGAGGGCAGGGCTGTATTCTGTCATGTTCAACCAGAGTTCATGGCTCCAGGCCTGGGGCAGCATAACGCCCAGCCCCAGAAGCCCTCCCAGTAAGAGGGCCTTTAAGCATTTTTTCATTTAACTCTCCTTTTTAGGGTCATCTAAAAAACTGCGTCAACCTTGACTATCCCCGACCCTTCCCTTTGTCAATTTATTTTTTATATGTAAAAAAAACTTTACAAAACTTTATCTTTTTAAACCTATGGAAAAGTTTCTGCAAAACCTGTGGCCAAGGATCCCCTTTCCATCTACGTGTCTCCACGCTTCCAGGGTCTTGACGCCACGGAACAGTGACATGCCCAAAGCCCGCAGGTGTCCAGAAACCGGACAGGCCCCATGTCGCCGCCTGTACCCTGTCGGCTTCACCATGCAGGTCTCCCGAAGAACGGAATCCTGAGGAGGACGGCCTGGGAACAGAAACACAGGGTTCGGCCTTCCCACGCTAACGCCTGGGAAGGCTGACTGAAACAAGGGGAGATTCATTTGAGGGCTGCGGAATACGCACACGCTGAAGGGACAACGGGGGATCAGAAAATGCCGCCTCCCCCTTTCGGGAGAGACGGCATTTTCCTATTTAAAGAAATTCAGGAAGGCATGGAGGTTGGTCAGGGGATGGGGCGGACATCCGGGAATAAAAAGATCCACGGGAAGGATGCTGTCCAGGCCCTCACTCACCTCTGGGCTGCCCCGGAAAGGGCCGCCACTCAAGGCACAGCTTCCCACGGCTATAACCACCTTGGGAGAAGGAACCGCCTCATAGGTCTGCATCAGAGCCGTTTTCATGTTGCGGGAAACAGGCCCTGTCACCACAATGCCGTCGGCATGACGGGGGGAAGCGACAAAATTGATACCAAAACGGGCCAGATCAAAAAAGGGCGTGGCCAGAACGTTGAGATCCGCCTCGCAGGCATTGCACCCCGCCGCAGACACCTGCCGCAGTTGCAGGGAACGGCCAAAGAGCTTTTTAAAATGCTGCTTGGAATGGGCGGCCAGTTCGGGCAGCCCCCCATCGGTCAGGAGGTGGGCCTTGTCCGCCACGGAAATGCCAAAATCCCGGGTAAAGGTGACGAACTTTCCTCCGGAAATCCGCTCGCAATCCCCGCAGAACACACATCTTGCCATGTCAATGGCGCGGGCCTTGACATGGATGGCCCCCTGGGGACAGGCGGCAGCGCATTGAAGCACAAGGGCTTCTTCCGCATCCTGGTTCACCTGGGGTCTTCCCCGGTAACGCAGGGGCAGCGCAATCTCCGCATTGGGATAGGCAGAGGTTCGGTACCCCTGCTCCATTCTGTTTTTCAGTATTTTCAGCATCGTCTTCTCTCAGATGTCTTAAGTTTCCATGAAAATGTCCGGAGACGCTGTCAGCCGGCCCTTTCCCTAGAGATCAAACCCGCAGTAGGACAGGTTGAAGCTCTTGTTGTTCAGGGGAAAATCCGAGATTTCCGTATTCCGCAGGGCCATGGACAGGCCGTTCCAGTTGTGGAAGGAAGGATCTTTCACCTTGTAGCGAAGAATCTCCCCTTTCTCATCGGTGAGAATGCAGTGGGACACCTCCCCCCGCCAGGCTTCATTCAGGGTCACCACAAAGGAGGAAGGCGCAAGGACATAGTCCTGATTTTCCACAGACTGCGTCACAATGGGCCCGTTGAGCAGGGCCTTCACAATATCCAGGGACTGCATCACCTCTTCCGCACGCACCGTTGCCCGGGCATGCACATCCCCCGTCGGTTTGGCGTTTTCAGGAATGTCGATCCTGGGATAATGCTCCGAAGGAAACACCCGCCGCACATCGTAGGAAAGACCGCAGGCCCGGCCCGCAGGCCCCACAAGCCCCAGCTCCTGGGCATGGGCAAGACTCACCGCACCGCAATGATCAAAACGGGACTGTACGCTGGAGGTGGTAAAAAGCAGATTCAGTACATGGGCCACCTGAAGGGACAGTTCCGCAAGCCGTTTGTTCAGCTCTTTGCGCACATCGTCTGTGATGGCAAAACGCACTCCGCCGGGACGTACCAGCCCCTTGCCAAAACGGTTGCCACACACAAGGAGGGCAAGATTGAGAAAATCCCCGCGCAGACGGCCAAAATAATTGGCCGGAGGCAGAAAGGCCACATCTCCGCTCAGGGCACCCAGATCACCAATATGGTTGGCAAGGCGTTCAAACTCAAGGGCAACGGTACGGATGATCTTGGCCCCCTCATCCGGTGTCAGGGAGGCCAGGGCCTCCACAGCCTGGGCCAGACAAAGGCCATGCCCCACGGAGGTATCTCCTGCAATGCTTTCCGCAAGAAGGGGCAGACGCCTTGGGGCCGCGCCCTTCAGCAGGGCTTCCACCCCCCGGTGCTGGTACCCCAGCTGAATTTCAAGGTTCAGCACCCGCTCCCCGATACAGTTGAAACGGAAATGCCCCGGCTCGATCACACCGGCATGGACAGGCCCCACGGCCACTTCGTGGATTTCTTCCCCTTCCACACTGTAATATTCAATATTTCCGGGAATATCCTGGGTATACTCATTGCCGAACACATCGGCGACCTTGCGCTCATTGGCATGGTAACGCACCATTTTCAGCCAGGGATGTCCCTGGGGAAGAATCCCGAACTGCTCGGCAAGCTCCCGCTCAAACATATGAAAAGGAGCACAGCGAACAGTCAGGGCCGGATAGGCTTCCGGCGCATCGCATCCCGCCACCCAGAGCCTGTCCGTCCGCAGTACGGCAAGCAGCCGCACACCGCCCTGATGGGGGTAGCCAAAAAACTGGACAACCTGTCCGCCCGCTTCCACAAGGGCCAGCGCCTCCCGGCTGAAGTCCTCAAAGGACAAATGGGGCAGCTTTTCCCTCTCCACAGCCAGACCAGGGGAAATTTCCAGAAAAAATGTTTCCATTAGTATCCTCCACCGATGGACGTTACCGCCGCCACAATCGTCTTGTACAGGGTCTCAGGCATCCAGAAAGACAGCAGCAGAGAGGTCAGGAGCAGGGCATACTGGGGCCAGAGCATCCAGTTGGTCACATGCAGCCGGTGAGGCGTTGTGGTGTCATCAAAGGAAATGCTCATGATCTGATAGGCGAAGCCTGCAAAAATCACGCAGAGACTCACAAGAAACAGCCCTGCGGCCAGATAATGCCCCGCCTGAAAGGTACCGATGATGATCAGCATCTCACCAACGAACATGCCAAAGGGCGGAAAACCTGAAATTGCCACAAACCCGCCGAAAAACACCACAAAGGTGCGGGGCATACGGGTCACCAGATCTCCGATGTTCTGGATAATCCGGCATCCATAGCCCAGCAGGATGTTCCCGGAGGTCAGAAAGAGGGAGGACTTGATGAGGCTGTGATGAATGAGACAGATCATGGCCCCGTACACCCCGATCCCCCCCACACCGGTACCAAAGGCGATGATGCCCATATTTTCGATACTGGAATAGGCGAGCAGCCTCTTGTATTCACTCTGCTTCAGAATATAGGTGGCCGCCGCCAGAATGGAGATCAGGCCGAAAAACATGAGGGTTCCGCCCGAAAAATCACCAAGCCCTGCGGACACCATCACCTTGTGGGTTTTAAAAATCCCCAGATAAGCGCAGTTGAGCAGCACCCCGGACAAAAGGGCTGAAGCCGGACTGGGGGCTTCACTGTGGGCATCGGGCAGCCAGGTGTGCATGGGGGCAAGGCCCATCTTTGTACCATACCCCACCAGAATAAACACAAAGCCCACCTTGAGCCAGAAGGGATCCAGACGGGTGGCCACCGCAGTGAGGGCGGAAAAGGAAACCGGAGCCTCCACACTGCCCGCATCCATGGCCACGGTGATAAGTACGGAACCGAGCAGGGCCATGGCAATCCCCACGGAACAGATCAGCACGTACTTCCATGTGGCTTCCAGGGCCTTGGCTGTCCGGTAGGTGTAGATCAGGGGCGCACTGGCCAGGGTCGTGGCTTCAATGGCGATCCACATGACCATGATATGGTCGGACAGGGTCACCATGGTCATGGTGGAAAGGAAGAGCAGCATGGAGCCGATGAAAACCGGTTCTCTTTCCAGTTCGGCCATTTTCAGGTAGGACATCGAATAAATGGACACCAGAAAAAATAAGAGGGAGATCACGATAAGGGAAAGCATCCCCTCCGGCGTGACGGCAAAATAGGCATTGAAGACCGCCTCCGGTCTCTGAATCCAGAGGGAAACGGAAAGAAGCAGATGCAGCACACCCGTCAGTGCAAGCAGCACCCGCCCCCAGGCAGCGGGAAAGAAAAAGGCCAGCACTCCCGCCATGAAAGGTATGAGAATAATGAGTTCAACCATGGATCACGCCCCTATTCCTTTAATGTACGGAGCAATGCCGTATCAATGTCGTCAAAGGTATGTTTGATGTTCTGGAGAATGATGGCCATGATCATGACAGCAGCCAGAATGTCCAGAAGAATGCCGAATTCCACAATATGGATAGCGCGTATGGAAAAGGTGGTTCCCACAAGGTAAATGCCATTTTCCATCATGATATAGCCCAGAACCATGGCGATGGCGTTGCGTCTGGCGATGAGGATGAACATGCCCGCCACAAGCAGGGTGATGGTGGTGGGCATGAGCAGGGCACTGGCACTGGTGGAGGGTACCGTAAAGTTCCGGCTCACATAGGTGGCAGCCACGATGAGGGCCAGGCCGATGAGAACCGAGGCATTGTATCCGATAATGGGTTCCACTTCCCGCCGTATGGCCACCTTCTTGATGGCCATGTAAATGCACAGGGGGATGATGATGCCCCGGATGGTCAGGGTGACCAGGGTAAAGACAACGCCACCGGCCCCCATGTCATGCTCCATGAAAAAGGGCACAATGGAAACGATGATTCCCTGAAAGGCCAGCAGCTTGATGAGACCGGGCAGCATGCTGGAACCAAAGGAAAAGAGTATGGACAGCAGAACAAGGGCTAAAAGGGTATCAATGGTTTCTATCATTTTATGAACTCCAGGGTGATGATGGTGGCAAAAACGGCCAGGCCAAAGGAGGCAATCACAAACCTTGGCACCATATCCATTCTGAAGCGTGCCACAACGGACTCGGTCACCCCCACAAGGACATAGACCAGCAGCAGCACACAGAGAAAGACCCCCGCATCCAGAAGGAAATATTCCATCTGGAAGGGAGAAAGCAGCAGGGTTACAAGGGCTGCATAAAAAAAGAGCTTGCAGAACGCTGCAAGCTCAATGAATCCCAGATCCGGGCCGCTGTGATCCAGCACCATGACCTCATGAATCATGGTCAGTTCCAGGTGGGTGGCAGGATCGTCCACGGGAACCCGGGAGTTTTCAGTCAGAAGGACAATGAAAAGGGAAACCGCCACAATCAGAAGGGGGGAACCCGCCGTCTGCCAGATGGCAAGGGTCTGACCGCCCGTAAAATAGGCGGCAAGGCTGAGGCCACCGGTCAGCTTGTACAGAAGGACAAGGATCATGAACATGGTGGCTTCGCAGATAATGGGAAAAAAGGCCTCCCGTGCCGCGCCCATCCCCTCAAAGGGAGAGGCGGTGTCCATGGCCGCCGTAATGGTGAAAAAGCGCCCCAGCCCCAGAAGATAAAAGACAAAAATCACATCCCCCTTAAAGGAGACCACGGGAGGATGTCCGGCAACGGGCAGAAAAAGCAGAACCGTCAGAACCGCTGCCAGGGAGACCATGGGCCCCAGCCGGAACATGAGGGTGGTGCTGGTGCTGTAAACGGAACCTTTCTGAAAGAGCTTGATCAGGGTGTAGTAATTGATCAGAAGAGGCGGCCCCTTCTTGCCACCAAAAAGGGCCTTGATCTTCAGAATAACCGCCGAGAAAAAGGGAGCGAGCAGAATGGCCAGCACCCAGAGAATTAGGGATTCAATCATCATGTTTTCTCACCTGTTGAAAGTGGATACCTGTCTGTAAAAACCAATGGAGTTTCTCCATTTTATGGATCCTCTGTTCCGGAAATCCCCTCTCAAGCCCCGCAAGGCCCCCAAGGGAAACCCTCTCCCCTGCCTACACAAAGAACAGCAGGATAAGAATGGTCAGCAGAATATAACCGACGTAAAGATGGATATCCCCGTGCTGAATCCAGCGCAGCTTGTCAAAGATGGCCAGTACGGGCCGGACAATGAGGGTCGTCATATGCAGCTCGGCAAGGTCATTGATCTGGCTTCTGAAATGGGTTTTTTCCGGAAAAACCCCTTCCACCCCGGGATGTTCCTGGCTGATGGGGGCGACAGGCTTAAAAAATCCCACAATGGAAGCGGCATAGGAGGTTCCCGTGTACTGCATTTTCGCCGTGGGCCGGGTAAAACCGCAGCCCCAGGTGCCGGAAGCGGTAACGGTTTTGTCCTTGTAGAGCAGGACACGCAGCCCATAGAGAAGGGCAAAGACCACCACGAAAAGAACGGCTCCCAGGGTGATACTCCCCGTAAGTTCAAAAAAAGGCCGCAGAGACACCTGACCATACCCCGGATCGATGCTGGCGACCCCCTTCAGGGCCATCAGGAAAAAAGGTTTCGGAAAAAGCCCGATGACCACGCAGGCAGCGGCAAGAACGGACATGGCCGCCAGCATGGACGGCGCTTTCTTCTCTCCCCCGCCTTTCAGGCCATTGCGCGGTTCTCCCTGAAACACCACGCCGATCACCTTGGTGAAACAGGCAAGGGAAAGGCCACCGATGATGGCAAGGCTGATGATGGCAAAATGACTCAGGAGAAAGGCCATCTGATCCAGCCCCACCCCTTTGAAAGCCCCCACGTAAATGAAGAGTTCTCCGGCAAATCCGTTGAGCAGCGGCAGCCCCGAAATGGCCAGGGAGGCAATGAGGAAGGTGATTCCCGTCACCCGCATGGTCTTCAGCAGCCCGCCCAGGGCATCAATGCGGCCCGTACCCGTTTCATGAATCACCATGCCCGCTCCCATGAAAAGAAGGGATTTGAAAATGGCATGGTTCAGAACATGGAAGAGACAGCCCGCAAAACCGAAAACCGCCATCAGAACCGTCCCGGAGGAAACCCCCATCATACCGATGCCCATACCGATGAGGATGATGCCGATATTTTCCACACTGGAAAAGGCCAGAAGCCGTTTCAGATCCTGCTGGCCCAGGGCATACACCACCCCGAGAATCCCGGAAGCCATGCCGAGAACCAGCACGATTTCCCCAAACAGCGGCGTTTCAGGATGCATGTGGGTATACATCCGCAAAAGGCCGTAAATGCCCGTTTTGATCATAACCCCGGACATGACGGCAGAGATATGGCTGGGGGCCGCAGGGTGGGCATGGGGAAGCCAGACGTGCAGGGGAAACATCCCCGCCTTGGAACCAAAACCCACAAGAAACAACAGGAGAACGATCAGCTTCATCCCTTCGGGCAAAGCCCCTGCAAGCCCGAGATCAAAGCTCCCGGTAAAGGAAAAGATCACCCCGAAAGCTGCAAACAGAAACATGGCCCCCACATGGGAAAAAACAAAATAAAGGTACCCGGCCTTCCGGTTTTCAAGGGACTGATAATTGTAAATGACAAGAAAAAAGGAAGAAAGGGACATGATTTCCCAGGCCAGCATAAAGGCAACCATGTTATCTGCCGTCACCACCAGGGCCATGGCCATGATGAGCAGACTGAAGAAAAGATATCCCAGGGCAGTTTTCAGACCGTTTTCCGCCTTGTCCATGTAATGGAAGCTGTACAGGGCAGCGACCATGGAAATGGCGAAAACCGGAACCAGAAAAAAGCAGGCCAGGCCATCCATTCTGAAGGACAGGGAAAAGGCATGGAGAAAACCTGCCGAGGCCGTGTGCACCCCTCCCTGAAACAGTTTCAGCAGGGCATCGGTCAGGCCCAGAAGACACCCTCCGCTGATCACAAGACAGGCCGCAGCCTTCATTTTCGTGAACCATCGTTGCAGTATCAGAGCCAGTATCCCTCCGAAAACAACAGTCCACAGGGCCAGAAAAAAAGAATCCATCAACACTCCTTTCATGCGAATAAAACAGAATCGGACAATGAGGGGCTGGTGAACCCCAAAAGAGCTGAATCAACCTGAATCAACTTGATTTAACCTGAATCAAATGGCCGGACACTATCCATTTTATAGGATGCTGTCCAGAATCTCTTTGCATGACGAGGGGGGAGGATGAAGGAAGAAAACCGAGGAGAATATCCATAAAACGAGATTTTCTTTCGTTTTAAGCGAAAAAAGAAAGAAAAACGATGGGAAAGCCCTTTAATTTTTTAAATATCATTTAATTTAAGACCGTTACAAAACCAAACCATCCAAAAAGCATTTTTTCTGTCTAAAACAGACTAAAAAGCCTCCGAAAAACCCTCGCCGCATCCAGCACGGCCCTCCCAGCTCCACCCCGAATTTTCTGCTTCCGGACATGCGCATCATGGCCCTGGCTTTTCGGCTGCCAACATTCTTTTATGTAAAAGAACTCTTTACAATCTTAAAGATTCTTTACAATTTAATTTTTTTCGTCACTCCGAATTTATCCTTGACTTTGAAGAAAGGCCCGACTATTTCATGCCCCACGGATATCTTTTTTGTTTCGATGAAATTAAAAAATAAAAACGAAAAGACTATGGCAAACCATGACCCTGTCTCCCTATGCTCCTGGCCAAGTTCAACACCAGACATCAGAAATCAGAAAACCATGAACCCATCGCCTTCCATACGCAGTAGCTCCCAGCCCGGACATCTCCTGCTCCTTTTCCTGCTGTTCCTGAGCTTCCCCGGAATTCCCGATGCCAGTTCCGCAGATCCCGGCTTTCTCTTCCTCACGCCCGGCCCGGAAATGCGGCGGGGCGGAGGTGGAGACAGCCAGGGCGGAGGCCATGGCTCAGGCATGGGCCTTGAGAAAAAAAAGAAGGACGGGGAAAAAACCGGGGCTGAAGAAAAGGCCCATCCCGGTGCAGGGGGGCCTCCGGCAAAGGCGGAAGCCCACAGGAAGGATGCCGGAAAAAAGGATGGCGATAAAAAAGACGCGGACAAAAAGGAAAAACGGGCCGCCATGTCCCATCCTGCCCACTACAGCCTCCTCCTTGGTACCCCTCCCGACATTCAGGCAGGTACCGCACCGGAACTTCTGAAAACAGAGGCCGTCATCCTGAGGCCGGATTTTTCCACGGAGACCCTGAAAGCCATGGAAGAGGATCAGGCCATCCGTATCCGGGATGCGGCCCTCATCCAGGGCACCTACCACCTGAAGGCCAGCCTCAAGACAGAAGACGGGGAGGGCAGAACATACCGGCTCTATACCCAGGCTTCCATGCGCAACACCGGAGAAAAAATCGCTCCCCCCGCTGACGGTGGAAAAGACCGGCCCAAGAACCCTCTTCCCTGGTTTTCCATTGAGGATCTCAGCCCGGACCCAGGGGAAAATTTCGCCAAAATCCACAGGAAATACACGGGAGACACCCTTCCTCTGAAAATCCGCCTGGGAGACACCCCCCTTCCCGGTCTTCCCGTCACCCTCACCACGGGCGGAGGCTGGAGCCAGACCCGGATCAGCAATGAGACGGGAGAGGTCACCTTCACCCTCATCAAGGAAAACTTCCATGACAGGGGTGTCCGGAAACAGCCCATTGTCTTTTACGTGACTGCGGAAATCCGGAGTACCCATCCCCTTTTCCAGGGAGAAGCGGGGAAAGAAAATCCCCCAGAAGGCGGTTCCGGCGGCCCTTCCTCTCCGAAAAAAGAGGAAATCCTGCGCACAGGGCTTGCCCTTTCCGTCCATCCCACACCGCTGGACTGGGAAAGCAGGGCCACGGGATTTTATGCCCTGCTCCTCGTCACCCTCACCGTGGCTCTGGGCACGGCCCTCCGCAGGCGCAGAAGAAAAGCCGGAGCATGGATATGAAAGGCCCCTCAATGAAGCTGACCCCGGAACCCAGAAGAAAGAAAAAACCATGCGCATAGACCGCATCCGCCTCCTTGTGCAGGCCCTCTGCCTTGTTTTTCTGCTCTATGGCGGGCTTGTCGGCCTTTCCATCGGCAACGCCATCCCCACCATGAGCTGCATCTATGCCGAAGGCCGGGGCGGTTCCTGTTTTCTCTATCCTTTCCAGCGTTTTCTCTCCCTGCCCTGGAGCAGTCTTTTCGGCAGCGCGGCAATTGGCTTTCTCATTTACCTCGGCACCTTTTTCATCTGGGCCCTGGTGTTCGGCAAAACCTTCTGCGGCTGGATCTGTCCTCTGGGCTTTCTTCAGGATCTCCTCACCAAAATCCGGGAGGCCATGGGGATCGACGGCTCCCGCTTCGCCTGGGCCACGCGGGATCGTTTTCAGTGGGTGAAATACGCCCTTCTGGCACTCCTCATCCTTTTGCCCATGGGCATCGGCAACAGCCTTTTCGGCCTGCCCCCCTTCACCCCGGACCTCGCCGTACCCTTCTGCCAGATCTGTCCGGGAAAACCCCTGCTTCCCCTCTTCCATGGCGACGCAAGCCACATCCTCATCGATTTCTCAAGCCCCACCAAAATCCTCATGACCAGCCTCTCCATGCTCATCGCAGGGCTTTTCCTTGCGGCAGGCTTTGTGAAACGCCGCTACCTCTGCGCCTTCTGCCCCATGGCGGCCCTTCTGTCCCTCTTTGACCGCATCGGCTTTGTGGGGCTCCGGAAAAAAGGGGAGGCCTGCACCCGCTGCGGCAACTGCTTCCGGGCCTGTCCCATGGAAATCCGGGAAATCGCCGATCTCCGGGACAGAAAACACATGGTCACCCAGGACTGCATGCTCTGCCTGCGCTGCATCGAGGTCTGCCCGGAAGACAAGGCCCTTCAGGCCACCCTCCTCGGCTTTCCCGTGTTTTCCGCATCCGCCGAGGGATTCCTGAAACGCCAGGCCCGCACCGCCGTTCTGCCGGAACCCCGAAACGACACCCCAAAAATCCTGACCCCGGAGCCCTAAGACCGGGCACGGCCCCCTTTTTGGGGATTTTGAAAGAGGCTTTTTTGAATGAAACAGGCACGGATTCAGAAATTGATCAGAATCAGAGAAAAAATAACCACCGGAAAAAAGGGGGAAAACCCCCAGCCCCTCCCCCTGAAGCCCGCTGATGCGGATGCGGAAGCCCGGGTGGCAAGACGGCTTTCCCTGCACCTGTCCATGGCCGTGCGGGAAATCTTTGACGCCATTTCCCTGGAAAAAAACCGGCCCGCTTCCATGGCACCCTTTGACACGGTTTTCAGAAATTTTGCGGACGCGCCGGACAACATTCTTCCCGCAACGGGCCGGAAAAAAATCGGCATCTACTGCATGGCCGTCCCCGAAGAGCTGATCTACGCCGCAGGCGCCCTTCCCGTACGCCTCTGCGCAGGCAGCGGCGATGCGGCGGAAGCCGGGGAAGCCCTCTTTCCCGATGTGTCCTGCCCCATGGTCAAGGCTGCCACGGGCTTCACCCGCACCGGCGTCCTCTCCATGTACCGGGACTGCGATCTGGTCATCATTCCCGCCACCTGCGACTGGAAGGTCAAACTCGGGGAACTCCTTTCCCGCCATGTACCGGTCATGATGCTCGGAGTTCCCAAACTGAAGGCTGCGGAAAGCTCCCGCAGATTCTGGTACGCGGAAATCCGCCGTCTGGTGCAGGCCCTTGAAAAGGTCACGGGAAAACGCATCACCCGAAACAGGCTGCGGGCCGCCATGGGCCTTCTCCACGAAGCCCAGCAGGAATTCAGGATCTTCCAGACCCTGCGCATGGACGAGCTCTGCCTGATCCGGGGCCGGGACGCAGCAGCCGTGGCCAATGCCTGGTTTTACATGGATGCGGCGGACTGGACCCATGCGGCAAGAACCCTCAATGAAGAGCTGAAAGAAAGAAAGGCCGAAGGCCTTGCCACCTCCCCGCCTTCGGCCCCGAGGATTCTCCTTACGGGCTCGCCCGTGGTCTTTCCCAACTGGAAGATTCCGGACCTCATCGAAAACGCGGGCGGCGCCCTGGTCTGTGATGAACTGTGCAGCTCGGGAAGGCTTCTCTGGGACATGGCCTGCATTGACGAGCCCCTCTTTGAGGACATGCTGGATGCCCTCGCCGACCGGGCCGTTCTGCCCTGCACCTGCCCCGTGTTCACGGATACCGGGGATCGCAGGACGAAACTCTTCCGCATGATTCAGGACTACAGGGTGGAGGGTGTGGTGCACCATGTGCTGAAAGGCTGCCACCCCTATGACATGGAGCTGCGGCCCCTTGAGGCGGAACTTGCCGCTGCGGGGGTTTCCCAGCTCAAGATCGAAACGGACTACAGCCCCGAAGATACGGAACCCCTGCGCACCCGCGTGGAAGCCTTTGTGGAAACCCTCAAAGGCAGACGGCTCCGCATGGGAAAAAACGCATAGAAAGGAGACGCCCATGGATCTTTACCTTGGCATTGACATCGGCTCCACCACCACCAAGATCGCCCTCATGGATGCCGGAGGCCTTGCGGGCAGCCGGGTGCAGCCCACGGGCGTGCACTGCGGCGACACCGTGGAAAACGCCCTGAAGGATCTCCTCCGGGAAACCGGCTTCCGTCGGGAAGACATCCGCAAAACCGTGGCCACGGGCTACGGCCGCCGCCTCATTCCCTTTGCCGATGAAGTGATCAGCGAAATCACGGCCAACGTCCGGGGCACCTCCTGGAGCTGCACGGATCTGGAGACGCCCGTCCGCACCATCCTCAACATCGGCGGTCAGGACAGCAAGGTCATCAGCGTGGACAGCTTCGGGGTGACGGAAAACTTCGCCATGAACGACAAGTGCGCCGCAGGCACGGGCCGCTTTCTCGAAACCGTGGCCCGGATTCTTGAAGTCAACATGACGGATCTTGGCCCCCTTTCCCTTGAAGCGGAAATCCCCCTCAAGATCAACGCCACCTGCGCCGTGTTCGCGGAATCCGAAATCATTTCCCTCATCGCCCGGAAAAAAGCCCCTGCGGAGATTGCGGCGGGCGCCCATTTTGCCATCGCAAGGCGGCTTTCCCGCATGGCCCGGCGGGTGGGCGTCACGGAACCCGTGGCCTTTGACGGCGGCCCCGCCCTGAACGCGGGCCTTGTGAAGGCCATTGAGGATGAGCTGGCCGTGGCCATCCATGTCCCGGCCTGGCCCCAGATCACGACCGCCATCGGGGCGGCCCTTCTGGCCCGGGATGCCCACATGGCGGCGGCCGCATGAGTACGCTTCCCGAACTTCCCCTGACCCTTCCCGCCCTCTTTCTTGCGGGGCTGGCCTTGGGTCTTGGCATCTGCAGCACCTCCTGCCTGCCGCTGGTGGGTACCTGCATTCTGGGAAACAGCCGGAAGGCGGGCGACGGATTCTGGGCCCTCGCAAGCTTTGCCTGCGGAAGGCTCTTGACCGCAGGCCTTCTCGGCGGACTCTGCGGCGGCTTAGGGCAGGCGGCCATGGCCCGGATGGAAAGCCCCTCCATGACCCTGGCCTCGGGCCTCTTCACCCTGCTGGCGGGCCTTTTGCTGCTCTTCCGGCCCCGCTGCGGCGGATGCGCCAGCCGGAAACGGGCGGGAACCCCGCCCCTTCTTCTGGGCCTTGCCAGCCCCCTTCTTCCCTGCCTGCCCTATGCCGCCATGATGGCAGCGGCAGCTGCTTCGGGATCTTTTCTGAAGGGCGGGGGCGTGGCCCTTGTCTTTACTTTGGGTACCACTCTTTCCCCCCTCATCCTCGCCTGCCTTGCCATGGGCTGGATGGGGGCGGGCATGGCGCAGAAACTCCCTTCCCAGATTCAGGGCTTTTCCAGGATCTCCGGGCTGGTGGTGGCGGTTTTTGGCGTCAAAACCCTCTGGCTGGGGCTTGTCCTGGCCCAGGGGATTTCCTGAGACAGAGCAGTCTTGTGCTACCTTCTCCCTCTGGGAGAGGGCCGGGGGGAGAAAAAACGGGATTCCTCTGCTTTTTATTTTAGTCAAAACAAAAAATTTGCAAAAGATATCAAAAAATCAGTCTTTCTAAATTCAAACCTGTTCCCGCAAACAAGGAGATGCCCCATGTCGTACCGCAGTATGAAAACGCCCTTCCTTCTTTTTCTGGCCGCAGGACTGCTCACCCTGCCCGGTCAGGCCAGTCAGATGCCGGAAAGCGAACTGGAGCAGATGGTGGTCAGCGCCAGTCGCAGTGAACAGCAGGTGCAGGATGCCGCAAGCCAGGTGCATGTCATCACCGCAGCGGATATCCAGGCCCGGCAGATCACGAACATCCAGGATCTGCTGCGGGAAATTCCCGGCGTCCGCATCACGGAATCCACAGGCTCCTGGGGCAATGGCGGCAATGTCCAGCTCATGGGCATGAATCCGGATCAGAGCCTCATCCTGCTGGACGGCCAGCGCCTCACCGGCGGCCATGGCAGTGTGGACATTTCTTCCATTCCCGTGGAAAGCATTGAGCGTATTGAAATCGTCAAAGGCCCCGGTTCCGCCCTCTACGGCTCCGACGCCATGGCAGGTGTGGTACACATCCTTACCCGCAAGGCAAAAGACGGAAAACATCTGCGTGCCGGTATCAGCGGCGGCAGCCGTGACCGGATCACGGCCACAGCGGGAACGGATCTGGGCAATGACCGCATGGGCCTGCGCCTGGACTACACCCACAAATCCACCTCAGGGGTCAATGAAGACACGGACAAAATGAACAGCAACGCCCTTTCCGCAAGCCTGCACTACCAGCCCGTGGAAAGCACCACCCTGCGTCTCCAGCCCTTCTTCTCCCGTCAGAAAAACAGGGTCAAGGGCGAGGCAGACCGCATCCAGGAACGCAGCAGTGTCAACGCTTCAGCAGAAATCCGGCCCGATGCCCTCTCCCGTATCCAGACCAGGGCCAGTTATTTTTCCCATGACCACAGAAAGGTGGACAAAAGTTTTGACGCCGTTTCCACCCTCCAGGAATTTGAAGCAGGCTACGCCCGTGTTTTCGGCCTTCAGGCCGTCAGTCTGGGGTATGCCTATTCCGGAGAGTCCGTGGATGACAAACAAAAAACCTACACAAAAGACTCCCAGAGTACCCACGGGGTCTATCTTCAGGATGAAATCGATCTTGGCCGCCTTTCCCTCACCCTGGGCGGACGTCTGGATCACCATGATGAATGGGGCACGGAAACCCATCCCAGGGCAGGCATCCTCTTTCGTGCCACGGACACTCTGCGCATCCGGGCCTCCGCAGGAACCTCCTTCATGGCCCCCACCCTCCTGAAACTCTACGCCGACGGCTGGAAAATGGGCCCCTGGACCATGAAAGCCAACCCGGATCTCAAGCCGGAAAAAGCCCTCTCCTATCAGGCAGGCATGGATTTTCAGGCCCACCCCACCCTCCTTCTCCGGGCGGCCCTCTTCCGCAACGAAATCGACGACCTGATCGAAACCACCCGTACGGGCCGAACCATGACCTACCGCAACGTCAGCGAAGCCCTTACCCAGGGCCTTGAAACCACCCTCACCTGGAAACCTGCCCGCGCCTTCAGCGCCACCCTGGGCTACACCTGGACGGACACGGAAAACAAACAGACGGACAAACGCCTTCTCGACCGGCCCGAGCACAAGGCCACCCTGGATCTCGACTATCACCTCACATGGCCCGACCTCCGCTTCCGCCTCACCACGGCCTGGACAGGAGAACGGGAATTTGAGGAAAACAATGTCCGCAAGACCCGAAGCGATTATACCCAGATGGATCTTACGGTCACCTACGGGGTGATCGAAAACATGGAAGTCTTCGCCCGCCTTGAAAACCTCACCAACGAAAAGAATGTGGGGGATGAGCCGGACATGGACGGCAGCGAGTGGCTGGCGGGGATGAACCTGAAGTTCTGAGGCTGAAACTCACGGCAGGCCGCTAAAGCAAAAGGGCTGACTCCCGGAAAAGAAAACCGGGACTCAGTCCTTTTTTTATCCTGAGACGGATGCCTGATGCTTGCAATGGCAGCGGGGCTGGCTTAAGCTTTCAGGCTCATACCGAAAAAGCCTCTCCCCTGCAAAACTCTGAACGGTTCCGGGAAGGATTTTTCTGCTATATACTTAAGATTATAATGGATTTATAGCCTATTTCCCAAATACCCCCAAGCTGACTCCGAGGCCCCCATGCCGGATAAACTTCCCATCAGACTCCGTGACCTGCTCCACCAGCGTACCGTGGAAGGCGAGCGCATTGAAGTACGCATCAGCCGTGAAGAACTGGTGGTTTTGAGCTTTCCAGGCCCGGATCGATCCATCAGACTTGCAGACTTCACCGTTGGCCGGGGGGTGAGCCGACGCTACCGCAACCGCCGTATCGGAGAATTTCTCAAGGAACTGGGACTGACCGAAGGCCGCTCCACGGGTGTACCCAAAATCCTCAAGGCAATGCGTGCCAACGGCTCTCCTGCACCGGCATTTGAAACCGATGAGGATCGTCTGGCGTATGTGATCCGGCTGCCGGTACACCCCTTGGCGGAATCCCCCGTAATCGAAGTCACCCCCGAAGTCACCCCCGAAATTCTGGGAATGCTTGCAGTGATGCAGGGAGACATGAGCCGTTCAGAAATCATGGCGGCCCTTGGACTGAAAGAGGAAAAACACTTTCGCGAAAATTATCTGCATGCCGGGATTGCCAGTGGTGTGATTGAAATGACCCAGCCAGACAAACCACGCAGCAGCAGACAGCGCTACCGGCTGACAGCCGGAGGTGAAAACCTCCTGAAAGCCAGGGGGAAGGGATAACAAAAATGAGTAAATCCCCTAAAAAACACAGCTCTAAAAGGTAAAAACATGCCCCTGACTTTATCCCCCCGGAATGAAAAAGTATCTGGCATCCTCATCAGACAACCCCTTATCACGACACTGTTTATCAGCCTTCTTGCAGGAACCCTTTTGCTGAGCTGGTGGCGGCTCAATCTTGCAGAAAAGGAATATCTTGACAACTTGCTGGTGCAGACCGGGCTTCTTGCGGAAACCATCAACACGGAACGTGTCAGGGCCTTATCCGGATCTGCTGAAGATCTTGAAAAACCGGAATACCAGCGTTTAAAAAAACAGCTTGCCTCCGCCATCGGGCTGTCACCGGACTATCGCTACATCTACCTCATGGGCAGAAACGACGAAGGTCTTCTTTTTTTCTTTATGGATGTGGGACAGACAGGGGGCGGGGTAAAGGAAGCTCTGCCCGGTGATATCTATCCTGACCCGAAAGGTTCCATGGCAAAACTTTTTACGGAAGAACTCTCCATAGCCGGAGGCCCCTACACGGATGCCTGGGGCACCTTTATCTCCGGGGTTGTCCCCCTCAAAGACCCCAGAACCGGTACCGTGCTTGCACTCCTTGGCCTGGATGTGGATGTCAGGGCATGGAGACAAAACATCTGTTCCAAGGCCATCCCGCCCCTCTTCTTCCTCCTGTTTCTTATGGTTGCCCTGCCCATTGGCCTGTGGGTGCTATCCCGCCCCCAAAAGACCGAAAAACCCTTGCCTGCCAGCATGGTTGATCAACTACCAAAGATACTTTTTCTCCTTGCCCTTTCAGTCACGGCCCTGCTTGCCTGGGCTGCCCATTCCTATGAGTATCACAGGCGCCATGGTATTTTTTCGGAGCTGGCCCTTGGACAGATCCGGGCCGTGAAGGAAACTTTCCGGAATCTCCGGGACTCTCAAATGGAAGGACTGGCGGCCTTCTTCGAAGGATCGGAAAAGGTGGAAAGATCTGATTTCCAGACATACACAAGTCACCTTGTAAAAAATTCAGCCATCCACGCCTGGGGCTGGGTTCCCCTTATCCGGGGTGGGGAAAAAACAAATTTTGAAACCGGTATACGACGTGAGGGATCGAAAAATTTTATGGTCTGGCACACGGACAGCAAGGGAGAGAGGACACCCTCTTCCCTGCAAGAAGTCTATTTTCCCCTTGCGATGGTCAGCCCTCTTAAAGAAAATGAAACCCTGCTGGGTTTTGACCTTGGATCAACCCCTTTGCGAAGGGCTGCACTGGAAGAATCCTGGCAGACAGGGCTGATCACAGCAAGCTCTCCGGTCACATCCATCCACCAGATTCCGGGAGAAAAGGGCATTTTTGTGTTCCGTCCTGTGTTTCCCAAAGAGGAATCCGGTGATCCGGAAGGCTTCATTCTGGCCCTGGTGAGAATGCAACCACTTTTACATTCTGTCTCATCCTCCAGAACTCTGACGAATCTTGAACTTCTTTTTCTGTCTCCGGACAGGAAAGCAGAACAGCTTGGCCGTACGGATACCTCCATAAAAATTTCTGAAACGGAGCTGTCTCTCTCCTGCCCTCTCTTTATTTTTGGCAAGGTATTTGCTGTTTCCGTGCAGGCGAATACAAACTTTTTCCGGCTGTATCCCCCAAGATCCGGTTTTTTTATTTTCATAACAGGAAGCCTTCTGAGTACAGCCCTTACCTTTTTTCTCAGTCAGATGCTTCAGCGCCGCCGGATTCTGGAAAAAATGGTTGAAGAAAAAACCTCAGATCTGCAAAAAAACAACATGATCCTTGAAAGTATCATGGAAACAACCCTTTCCGGCTATTGGGACTGGTGCATACCGGAAAAGAGGCTGTACCTCAGCCCTGGCTTCAAAGCCATGTTCGGGTACAAGGATACAGAACTTCCCAATACCATCCGTGCCTGGAGAAGTCTGCTCCATGGGGCGGATTATGCCGTTGTTGAAAAAAACTTTGAGAAACATGTCTTGAACCATGGCCGGGAACCCTTGTTCTGCGAACTCCGGTACACCCATCAGGAAGGGCATACCATCTGGGCAATCTGCGCAGGCAATGTCATCGCATGGACTGAGGATGGCACCCCCCTCCGTATGGTGGGGTGCCATGTAAACATCACAGCACAAAAAGAGGTTCAGGCAAGGCTCAAGGCCCTCAATGAACGACAACAGTCCCTTCTGATGACGGTTCCGGAAATCGTGATGGAGGTGGATACCCGAAAAATTTATACATGGGCCAATGATGCGGGTTTCCAGTTTTTCGGTGAAAATGTCATCGGCAGAGAGGCTCAGGATTTTTTTGAGGGAGAACAGCCTACCTATAAAATTGTCACGCCTCTTTTTCAGGGAGAAGAGCAGGTGCTCTCTCTGGAAAGCTGGCAGCGCAGGCAGGATGGTGCCATCCGCCTGCTGGCGTGGCGCTGCCGAAGCCTCAGGGATGGCGAGGGGAATGTGACCGGTGTGCTTTCCGTGGCAAGGGACATTACGGAAAACCTGCAACATGCGCGGAACCTCATTGAAACAAGTCTGGATCCCATGGTCACCATCAATGCCGAAGGTGTTATTACGGATGTCAACAAAGCCACAGAAAAAATGACGGGGATCAACCGGAACATCCTCATGGGAAGTGACTTCTCAGCGTATTTCACAAACCCTTCAGCAGCACGTCAGGGATACCTGGATGTGCTGAAAAAGGGTGAAGTAAGGGACTATCCCCTCGTAATGCGCCATGTTTCCGGAAAACTCTATGATGTTCTTTACAATGCTTCCGTCTATCGCAGTGAGGACGGGGAGGTTCTGGGTATCTTTGCTGCGGCCCGCGACATCACAGAGCGGAAACATGCGGAGCTGGAACTGCAAAAAGCCAAGGAAGAAGCAGAGCAGGCCAGCCGGGCCAAAAGTGCCTTTGTGGCCAGCATGAGCCATGAAATCCGCACTCCCCTCAACGCCATTATCGGATTCAGCGCCATCCTGGAGCGCCAGCCCCTCCTGGCTCCCCCACAGCGGGAACAGGTGACACTCATCCGCCAAAACGGTGAGCATCTGCTGGAACTCATCAACGATATCCTGGAAATGGCCAGGATAGAAGCCGATGCCCTTACACTGCATCCTGAAATTTTCCATCTGAAAACCTTTTTCCATGACCTGGAAACCATGATCCATAACAGGACAGAAGCCAGAGGACTGCACTTCCAGACCACATATGCGGCCCATGATTTCCCGGAATATGTGAAAGGCGATGTGGTCAAGCTGCGTCAGGTACTCATCAATCTCCTGGGAAATGCCGCAAAATTTACGGAATCCGGCATGGTGGGGCTTCATATCAACATGGAAAAGGATGCCGACCACAGCCCGTCCCTAAACCTTGTCATGGAGGTGAAAGATACGGGGCCGGGTATTCCTGAACAGGAACTGTCCCGGATTTTTCTGCCCTTCCATCAGGCCGATGCAGGGATACGGGCCGGAGGTACAGGGCTTGGACTTGCCATCAGCCAGCGCATTGCAGCGTTTATGGGAGGAAGCATCAGAGCCGAGAGCCAGCCCGGCCAGGGATCGACCTTCACCTTCCGGGTTCCGGTAAAAAAAGCAGATGCATCCGAGCTACAGCCTTCCACAGCGTCAGACAAAAAAATTATCGGGGTCAGGGCAAGATCCGGTGCACGGCGGATTCTCCTTGTGGATGATCTGGATCAGAACCGCCGTATGCTGCATACCATGCTGTCTCCCTTTGGGTTTGAAATCCGGGATGCGGAGAATGGACAGGAAGCATTGAAAATTTTTGAAACCTGGAGTCCCCATGCCATCCTCATGGACATGCTCATGCCCGTCATGAATGGCCATGAAGCCACACGCCGCATCAAAGCCCATGCGAAAGGTGCGGAAACACCGGTCATTGCGATCACGACCCTTGCGCTGGAAGAAGATGTGCAGGATATGCTGGCATCCGGCGTGTCGCGCTGCCTGAGCAAGCCCTTTAAAATGGAGGAGCTGTTCCGGATTCTGGCCGATACCCTTCACCTGGATCTGATCTATGAAGAAACAAAGCGCCATGAAGACACAAGGGTATCCCTTCCCCTCACCCCCAAAGACCTGGCAGGCATACCGGCGCCTCTGCTTTATGGCATGAAAGAGGCGGTTGAGAACGGAGAAATCACCCGGATGAATGAGCTCCTTGAATCCCTGCAACGGCTGGACGAACCTCTTGCGGACAGAATCAAAAAGCTCAGTGATGCCTTTGAATATGAAAAACTGCTGCATCTTCTGAATCGGGAGGAAAAATAGGGCATGGATCAGGAAAAAACAAAAATCATGATTGTGGATGATACGCCGGCCAATCTTAAAATCCTTGCGGAAATCCTCTACAGGCAGGGCTACCATGTGCTTGCTTTCCCCAGTGGCCCTGCGGCCCTGCGTGCCCTCCAGAAAAGTCTGCCGGATCTCATTCTCCTGGATATCATGATGCCGGAGATGGATGGGTTTGATGTTTGCAGGATTCTGAAAAATGATACGGCCCTTCGTTCCATCCCCGTGATTTTCATCAGTGCCCGGGATGACACCACCAGCAAAATCAGGGCCTTTGCCGAAGGGGGGGTGGATTATGTGGTCAAACCCTTTCAGGAAGACGTACTGCTCGCCAGGGTCCGGACGCACCTGCATCTGCACTGCCAGAAAATCCAGATTGAAAAACAGAAAAAAAAACTTCAGGAAAACTATGACCGCCTGATGGTTCTTGAAAACATGAGGGACAGCCTCGTGCATATGGTGGCCCATGACATGAATTCCCCCCTGATGGGCATCATGGGATACGCAGAACTGCTTGGCATGGAGCTTCAGGATTCCGGCAACGAAACCCTTTACGCCATGACCCGGAAACTGTCCGCTTCAGCCCAGACCTTGCAGCGGATGATCATGAACCTTCTGGATATCAGCCGTCTTGAGGCCGACAAAATGCCCACCCAGACCCTGGCCTGTGAACCGGATCAGCTGATTCAGAATGCCCTGGATGTTATGGAACCCCTTCTTCTGAAGACAGAGCTGCTCTGGAAAAAAGGGACTGTAGGGGAAAAGGTGCTCTGTGATCCGGATCTCTCCCTGAGGGTTCTTGAAAATCTGATCGGAAATGCAATCAAACATGGGGGAGAAAAGAGCCGCATCACCCTTGCGGTATCGTCCGAAGAAGCCTTTATGAAATTTTCAGTTACCGACACCGGCCCTGGCATCCCAAGTGACTGTCACAACAGTATTTTTGAAAAATATGCACAGGTACCGGATAAAACAAAACGACGGCCCTATGGTACGGGACTGGGACTGGCATTCTGTATGCTTGCCGTTGAATCTCAGGGTGGAAAGATCGGTTTTGACAGCAGGGAAGGTGAGGGGGCAACCTTCTGGTTTTCCCTTCCCTCCACAACAGCATTCCCGTCTTGATCAGCAAGAAAAGGAGTCCTTCAATGAACCCGGAAACCCCCGGATCTACCGTGATGCTTGTGGATGACAAGCCCGCCAACCTGAAACTTCTGTATCAGATCCTCATTGGAAGGGGATACCGGGTTTCTGCTTTTCTGGCGGGCCCCCTGGCCCTGAAGGCCGCCCTGAAAAATCCACCGGATCTCATTCTCCTGGATGTCATGATGCCGGACATGAATGGATTTGAGGTTTGCAGCCTGCTGAAAAAAGAAAAATCTCTTCAATCCATTCCCGTAATCTTCATCAGTGCCCTGAATGATACCCAGAGTAAAATAAGGGCCTTTGCCGAAGGGGGCGTGGACTACATCACCAAACCCTTTCAGGAGGAAGAAGTCCTGGCCAGGGTGGAAACGCATCTGAAAATGATGAGCCTTCAGCAGAGTCTCCGGCTGCACAATGAAAACCTGGAACAGCTTGTAAAGGAACGTACCCGGGAACTGGCCCTTGCCAACACACGGCTTGTGGAAATGACCCGCCTTAAGGACAACTTTCTTTCCATGATTTCCCACGAACTGCGGACACCTGCCAACGGCATTCTCGGCCTTGGCGAGCTGCTCATTGAAAACTGCCACGACAATGAGGAAACCCATATACTTGCGGAAATGTTCCGCGAGAGCAGCCAGCGCATGAGAAACCTGATTGAAGATGCAAGCCTTATCGTTTCCATGGACATGGCGGTCTGTACGGGAAAAAAAGGCGTTCTCTTTTCGGAGCTGCTGGCCGAGGTACAGGCCTCTCTTCCGGAAATTTTTCTGGAGATAAGGTTTTCGGAAGCCACGCCTCCATGGCTTCTGGAAATAGACCGGGATCTTCTGAAAAAAACCATGACCACCCTCATGCGCCTTGCCGCCTCCTTTTCAAAAAACCGACACTGTGTAAAATTTTCTGTCATGGGGGAGGAGGAGGCGATCTCCCTCTGTTTTCCCCTGAATGCACTGTTTCTGAGCGAGACAGAGGCCAGCTCTTTTTTTGATCTGGAGTCTCCCGTACGGGGCGCATCCCATGCCCAGGAGCTGGGGCTTGCCCCTGTTGTCGCCCACAGGATCATCCAGGCCCTCGGGGGCCGTCTGCACCTTGTCAGAACGGGAAAGGACTCCGGAGAACTTCAGGCCTTTCTGCCCTGTCCGAAGTGTTTCTGATGGATCAGAACTTGCATATCAGAAAACGCTGTGGAGTTCCTGATGTACCAACCCTTCTGGCACGGACACATGGCTCCTACATCCGCAGCGTCCCATGCTCTCACGCTGAAAAAAGGGATTTCTGGACGGAAAAATTTTTACGCTCTGAAAAGGGAGACTTCCATGAAGAGATCCTGGACGATAGGAAAAAAACTCATCACGGCCTTTTTTTGTGTTTCTTTCATTACCCTTTTTGTGGGTCTTGTCAGTTTTATCAATATGTTCCGTGTATCCGGCATAGCGGAAAACCTTGCGGAAAGCCGGGTACCTGCCGTAGCCGTGGCAAACGATGTGGAGCGCATGGCCATGAGAACCCTGTACGCTTCCCGTGGATACGCTTATACGGAAGACAGGGCCTTTCTTGCAGATGCACGGAAAAGTCTTGCCCTCACCCTGAAGCACATCGAAGACGCCAGAACCCATGGTGCTGTAAGGCAGATGGCCATCCTGAAAAACAATGCGGATACAGCGGCAACCTCCACAGAAACCTATGCTCGCCTTCTGGATCAGACGGAACAGCAGACAGACATCATCCATGGTCTTGTCGCGGGAGCCGATGAGGCTGCAACGCAGTTCGGGCAAAGCATGGAGGCCTATCTCCGAATTCAGGACAGGGCCATGGAAAGCTTTCTGGAGCAGAACCTTTCTTCCGGGGAAAGGGCCATGACGGCGGAAGGCCGCCAGTTCATCCGTAACGAGGTATGGATACGCACCCTCAGAATCAAGACCGGAAACAATATTCTGGATCTCGGCAATGCCATCATCAGCGGCACATGGCGGGCCATTGCGGACAGGGATGTGCAAGGCTTCCGGCAGACCATGGAGCGTTTTGCGGATCTCAGCGGGAAACTGGAATCCCTTCAGCAGGAAACCCGGCAGGAACAGAACCTGAGGCTGCTCCAGACCTGCCGGACGGCTGCGGATACCTATCTTGAAAACATGCGTCTTTTTCTGGAAGCATGGCTGGCTCGGGAAGCCCTGGAGATACAAAGAAACAATGCCGCAGAAAAGGTTCTGAAAGCCGCAGCGGATACGGCGCAGGCAGGAATTGCGGACACACGGCAGGCAGCCCTTTCCGTCACACAGCAGCTGGATCTTGCCTCTACCATCATCACCGTTTCTGCGCTCTTTGCCGTACTCATTGCCCTGGGTCTGGGCCTGCTCATCACCCGCAACATCAATACCAACCTGACACAGGTCATTTCCGGTCTCAACGATGGGGCCAACCAGGTGGCTTCTGCCGCAGGCCAGGTCTCTTCAGCCAGCATTTCCCTTGCGGAGGGTGCAAGTGAACAGGCCGCCTCCATAGAGGAAACCTCCTCTTCCCTGGAAGAAATGTCGTCCATGACCCGGCAGAATGCGGAGAATGCTGGTCAGGCCAACGCCCTGATGACCCAGGCAAATCAGGTGGTGGAAACCGCCAATGACGCCATGACCGCACTGACGCACGCCATGAGCGAAGTCTCCAGGGCCAGCAGCGAAACTTCAAAGATCATCAAATCCATTGATGAAATCGCTTTCCAGACCAACCTTCTGGCCCTGAATGCCGCCGTTGAGGCTGCCCGGGCAGGAGAAGCCGGAGCCGGTTTTGCCGTGGTGGCCAATGAAGTGAGAAGCCTTGCCATGCGGGCGGCAGAGGCGGCACGCAATACGGCAGAGCTGATTGAGGGTACGGTGAAGAAGGTCGGGGAAGGTTCCGCCCTCGTTTCCCGCACCAGTCAGGCCTTTGCGGAAGTGGCCTCCAGCAATCACCGGATCGGCCAGCTGGTGGCGGAAATCGCAACAGCTTCCAGGGAACAGTCCCAGGGAATAGAGCAGATCAACAGGGCCACAGAAGAAATGGACAAAGTGGTACAACAGAATGCCGCAAGTGCGGAAGAATCCGCATCCGCCTCTGAGGAACTGAATGCCCAGGCGGAACAGATGACGTCCATGGTACAGGAACTGATGGCCATGGTTGTCCGTTCATCAGACGATGAAAAAAAAGAGCTTTACTCCCGGCATTTCAGTGAAGACGTCTTCAGCAGTGCACCTCGATCCCAGCGCCCCGTTCCCGTCCGCCAGACACCGTTCATCCAGAGGCATACCGGAGTAAAGGGCAGAAAAATCCCCTCCAGACAGATCCTTCCCAATGCCTAAAAACCATGGGGTTGCTTCGGTCTGATGGATCCCCTGGCTCCGCCATGCCGCCTCAAAGGCACTGATCACGTTCCTCTTTGTCCTTACAATGCTCAGCCCGGATTCCCCGAAGGCGGCAGACACCGCCCCAGATCTTCGGGCTGAAGCATCCGTGAAAAACGCTCCACAGGCCCCTGGCCCGATTTCCAGAACGCCAGGGCCGACACAAGAATGGTCTCCACCCCATCCACCGTATACAGACCCGGCAGGGCCAGCCCCAGACGGGGATGGCGGCCCAGACGTCCGCCCAGAAGCACCCGGAAGCCCTCCTCCCGAACCGCCAGCACCCCGTCCCCGCAGGCGGCAATGCAGAGACCGCATCCCATGCAGCGCTCCCTGTCCATACCGATGCCCTCCCCCTCAACACAAAGCGCCCCGTCCGGACAGACCGCCACACACTGGCCACACTGGGAGCAGGCCCTTTGTGTCACCCTGGGAAACCGCAGGGCAAAAATGCCCATATCCCGGATCTGGGGCTGGGAGCAGGCATTGGGACAGCCTGCTATGGATACGCGGAATTCATGGTGAAAACGCAGGGGGCCTTCCACCCGCTTTTTCAGAAAAGAGAGAAGATCCTGGGAGAGAAGGCAGGATTCCAGCCTCCGGGTCAGGGAATCCATTTCCAGCACCCGGTTGGGACAGCCCTCTGAGGCAAAACAGCTTTCCACCTTAAAACCCGTAATCAGGGTTTCCTGATCCTCCATGAAGGCCTTCCGGGCAAGGTGCACCTCGTTGAGGGTCACAGCAAGCCTGCCCTGTGCGACAGCCATAGCCTCGATACGGGCCTTCACTTTTTTCCGGACAAAAAAGGGAACCTTTTCCAGGGCAGCACGGGCCGCCTGCTCCCAGGGCATGGAATCGGGTGCGGGTTTCATGGGGTCTCATCCTTTGCAGGGGCATGAATATTTCCTCCAAAAAAATGGAGTGTCACGCTATATACAGCAAAAAACAGAAACGACTGCCTTGATCTGGATCAAGGGACAGGCAGAAGGTCTTTCAGGTCAGGCGCTTTTGGCGCGTAGGGATTGCCGGATTACCGTCTTACGACAGCCCGCATTCTCCCGCTCCAGCGTGGAAACACGGGCTTCATGCGTAACGTAAAGGGAAATCCTGTGCCTGTTCCCAGCTCTCGGGGCAAGGGGATGGAAGCAGACCAACACCCGGAACCGCAAAACTAAAACTGATTACTATCTTTCTTCAGCTATCGTTCCCATACTCCAGCGAGGGAACGATAGCTGAAGCAAGATGGTAATCAGAAAAGAAAAAGCGCTTTTATCCCCGGGAAACCTGCCTTTCAAGCATAGAAAAGGGGCCGCCCCCCTGGGAGCGGCCCCTTCTTCTCTCACAAAAGCTTATTTGATTACCACCCTGACTCAGTCATGTAATCGTAGATTTTGCCCATACAGCATTGAACCCATCGTTCCCACGCTCCAGCGTGGGAATGCATCTTAAGACGCTCCAGCGTCTTGAATCCCGGAACACTGCCATGGCCCAAAAGCCTGTAGGACATTCAGAAACCGGAAACTCCCCATGTTTGGGTCTGGATCGTCCCGGCGCTTCGACGGTACCCATTTCCCAGAAAAAGAATTCCCGAGGATACTGGCCTTGGGCGCAGGAGCGCCCGGTATGGCGTTCCCACGCTGGAGCATGGGAACGATAGCTGAAGCAAAATTGTAATCACAAAAAGATTTAAACCAATCAGTGCCGGCCCGGCTGGATCAGATCGCTTTCAATGCGGCCTGCAATCTCTAAGGCCTGACTCATGAGGTCATGGATGGCAAAGAGTTCCTTTTTCAGCTGACGGATGCCGCCGCTGGGCAGGGAAGGCAGGGAGGCTTCGGCGAAAAGATCGGAAAGAACCCTGGCCTTGCCGGAAAGGCTGTCCATGCGCTCGGAAAAGGCGACCACTTCATCGGCCCATTTCCGGAGTTCGTTTTTCTGGGATTTCTGGGGGCCTTCGAATTTGGGCTGAATGGCGCTGATGTCGTAGTCGGGGGTACGGAAGGTGAGGGAAAACATGGTTGTTGCTCCTTTAAAGACTGGGGTTGCACCGCAGGGCCGTCTGGACGGATCGGCGGAGTGAATCGGGGATCTCCCCTTAAAAAAACGGCCTGCCTGTTTCCTGTCCTGCCGGACAGCGGCAAAAAGCCCTGCCCAAACGGACACCGCCTTCCATAAGCATTTTTTCTGCCACAGCCCCATAAAAACATGAAAGCCAATCTAAAAAAAAGATAAACATCTTCATATTAAAACAGATACTTCTTAAAAATATTTTTTACCCCCCCATCCCCCTCCCAGTCTCCCCTCTTTCTTCCCAGGAAACCAGCAACATCCAGAGTACAGCATACAATCAAAAAATGAACAAATTCCTTCATGCTGTTTCCGGATAGAAAAATTCGATCTGCCCTTCAAAAAGCATTGAAAGGAACAATTTGATCCGGGGGCTTTCCATTGCCTATATCTATGCGCCATGCGGGTTTGCATACAGAAAATCTTCTTTTAACCCATCGGGGCGGAAAGGAAAAAGCAACCGGCCTGTCCCTACCCTGTTTTTTGAAGGAGCCTCCATGACCGACGCGCGCTATGCCGAAATGTGGGAAAAACTCAACCTGGATCTTCCCGCCCATGATGCCCTGCTGGGCGTACTGGGCCAGTTTTACGGCGATATCTACATGTCCCAGGAAGGACGTCTCAAAGGCATGGAATACCTCGATTTTGTCCTGAGCGAGGTGCATGGCCTGAGAGTTCAGGAGTTGCAGGAAGCCAGGGCCAGGGGCGCAAAGGTGGTCGGCACCTTCTGCGTTTTTGTGCCCGAAGAGCTGACCCTTGCTGCCGGAGCCGTGCATGTGGGGCTTTGCGCCGGTGCGGAGGCGGGAACGGAGGAAGCGGAAAAAATCCTGCCCCGCAACACCTGCGCCCTCATCAAGTCCTTTGTGGGCTTCAAGATGGCAAGGATCTGTCCCTTTACGGAATCCTGCGATCTGGTGGTGGGAGAAACCACCTGCGACGGCAAGAAAAAAGCCTATGAAGCCTTCGGGGAACTGGTGCCCATGCATGTGATGGAACTGCCCCAGACCAAAACCGATGCGGCCCGCGTCCTCTTCCGCAGTGAAGTGATCCGCTACAAAGAAAAACTGGAGACCCTTACCGGTGTTGCCATCACCCCCGAAAAACTCCGGGCCGCCATGGCCACCGTCAATGCCAAACGCAAGGCCCTCCAGCGCCTTGATGCCCTGCGCAGCGCCGATCCCTCCCCCATCTCCGGCCGGGATGCCCTGCTCATCCATCAGGTGGCCTTTTATGATGATCCCGTCCGCTTCACCGCCTCCATCAATGCCCTCTGCGACCAGATGGAAGTCCGGGTAAAGGCGCAGGAAGGGATCAGCCCCAAAGGTACCCCCCGCATCCTTCTTTCCGGCTGTCCCATGGCCGTACCCAACTGGAAACTGCCCTATATCACGGAAAGCTCCGGTGCTGTCATCGTGGGCGAGGAATCCTGCATCGGAACGCGCAATATCCGGGATCTCACGGACGAGAGCGCCCAGGACATGGACGGCCTCATCGATGCCCTGGTGGACCGCTACCTGCGCATCGACTGCGCCTGCTTCACGCCCAACACGGAGCGCATGGCCAATGTGATCTCCATGGCAAGGGAACTGAAGGCCGACGGCGTGCTGCACTACGGTCTCATGTTCTGCCAGCCCTATGCCCATGAAGCCATCAAGCTGGAAAAGGTGCTGCGCAAAGAGGACATCCCCATGCTGGCCATTGAAACGGATTACAGCATGGAGGACATGGAGCAGCTGAAAACCCGCGTGGAAGCCTTTGTGGAAATGATCCGCTGACCCCTTCACCCCGGAACACGGAGGTTTTCCATGGCCCTTACCTTTGCAGGTCTTGATATCGGCTCCCGCTCCATTGCCCTGGTGCGGCTGCGGGAAGGACGGATTTTAGACGAAAGACGGCTTCCCACCACCTTTGATCCCCTGCGCCAGATCCGGACTCTTCTGGAAAAACTGGAGGCGGATCGTCTCATTGCCACGGGCTACGGCAGGGGGCTTGTGGAACGCATGGGGCTTTCCCTTCCCGTGGAAACCCTCACGGAGATCAAAGCCCACGGCCTGGCCGCCCGCCATCTCTTTCCCGAGGCCCGTATGGTGCTGGATATCGGCGGTCAGGATACCAAGGCCATCGGTCTTACGGCCACGGGCAAGGTGTCCCGCTTTGAGATGAACGACCGCTGCGCCGCAGGTACGGGCAAGTTTCTGGAATACACGGCCAACATCTTCCAGATTCCTGTGGAGGATTTCGGCGCTTACGCCCTCATGGGGGATACGCCGCCGCTCATCAACAATATGTGCACCGTGTTTGCGGAAACCGAAGCCACCTCCCTCATGGCCCAGGGGGTAAGGCCGGAAAACATCGCCTTAGGGCTGCACCTTTCCATTGTCCGCCGCACCGTGGGCATGCTGCGGCGGGTGGGACTGGAAAGTCCGCTGGTCTTTGCGGGAGGGGTTGCCCACAACCCCTGTATCCGGGCCCTTCTTGAGAAGGAGCTAAAGCTTGAAGAAGGAAAGACTCTCTGCATCCCCCTGAACCCGGATATGTCCGGCGCCCTGGGAGCCGCCCTCTGGGGGCAGGAAAATGAGGGAAAACTCGCTGCCTGAAACCGTTTTTTTTCCGATGCCCCCAAAGGGGCTCGGTTCTGTCCAAATCCGAACAAAGGAGAAAACACCACCATGAAAAACCATTTATCCACCCGATGGGGCATCATCGCCGTCGGTGCTGTCATCGGTCTTCTCGCAGCCCTTTTGCAGAAGCTGGGCAACCCGCCCAACATGGGCATCTGTGTGGCCTGCTTTGAGCGGGACATCGCAGGCGCTCTGGGCCTTCACCGTGCCGGTGTGGTGCAGTACCTCAGACCCGAAATCATGGGCTTTGTGCTGGGCGCCCTCGTGGCCGCCCTTCTGGCGAAAGACTTCCGTCCCCGCACAGGCTCTGCCCCGGTGATCCGTTTTGCCTTGGGCTTTTTCGCCATGATCGGTGCTCTGATCTTTCTCGGCTGTCCCTGGCGGGCCCTGCTCCGTCTGGCAGGGGGGGACTGGAACGCCCTCTTCGGTCTTCTCGGTCTTACGGCCGGGGTCTTTATCGGAACCCTTTTCCTGAGAGGCGGCTACAACCTGGGGCCTGCAAAGAAAGCCCCGAAATTCGTGGGCCTTGCCATGCCCCTTCTCATGCTGGGCCTTCTGGCGCTGGCCTTTTACAATCCGCCCGTAGCGGGTCAGCCCCAAAGCGGCGTGCTCTTTTACAGCGTAAAAGGCCCTGGAGCCATGTACGCGCCCCTTCTCATTGCCCTGGCCATCGGCCTTCTCGTGGGCGGACTTGCCCAGCGCAGCCGCTTCTGCACCATGGGGGCCCTGCGGGATCTCATCCTCTTTAAACAGATGCACCTCTTCTCCGGACTCATCGCCCTGGTGGTCGTGGCCTTTCTTGCCAACCTCGCCTTTGGTCAGTTCAACCCCGGCTTTGAAAAACAGCCCGTGGCTCACAGCTTAGGCCTCTGGAACTTCATGGGCATGGTGCTGGCAGGCCTTGCCTTTGCCCTGGCCGGAGGCTGCCCCGGACGCCAGCTCTTTCTTTCCGGAGAAGGGGACGGCGATGCCGCCATCTTTGTGCTGGGCATGATTGTCGGTGCCGCCTTTGCCCACAACTTCGGCATGGCCAGCTCCCCTGCGGGTGTGGGCCCCAACGGCATTCTGGGCCTTGGCGTGGGCCTCGTGGTCTGCCTTGCCATCGGATTTTTCGGAACCCTGAAAAAAGCCTGATTCTTTAAAGGATATAAGGAGAAGAACCATGACAGAAACACTGGATGAGCGGGGGCTTTCCTGTCCCCAGCCCGTGCTGGACACCCTGAAGGCCCTCCCCCTCGTCAAAGGAGGAAAACTTTCCGTGCTGGTGGATACGGAGGCGGCCCGTGAAAACGTGGCACGCGCTGCGGAATCCAGGGGCTGGAAGCTTGCCTCCGTGGATGAAAAGGACGGCGACTACACCCTGCATCTGGTAAAGGGCTGATCGCCTTTTCCCCCAAAGGCCCTGTTTGTAAGGATTTTCCGAAAACAGGGCCTTCCTTTTTTAAAAGCCTGTGGAGTCAGACCATGTTTTCTGCACCGGTCAGAAGACCGAAACTGCCCTTTCATCCCTGCGTGCATGAAGAGGCGCACCACCAAATCGCCCGGCTGCATCTGCCCGTGGCCCCGGCGTGCAACCTGCACTGCATCTACTGCACCCGCAGCATCGGCCCGGAAAATCCGGAAACCATGGCGGCCGGGGGGCCGGGAAAGGCCTCCTGCCTGCTGTCTCCGGAAGCCGCCCTGAAAAAGACCGCAGACTTCATCGCCACCTGGGGCAGGGAGTCTGTGATCGGCATTGCAGGCCCCGGTGATCCCCTGGCCAACCCCGAAACCTTCATGACCCTTGCCGCCATCCGCAGGCGTTTTCCCGAAGCACGGCTCTGCCTCTGCACCAATGGCCTTGCCCTTCCCGAAAACCTTGACACCCTGCTCCGCCTTGGGCTGGAGCACCTCAGCATCACCATCAACGCGGTGGACCCTGGGATCACGGCAAAAATCCAGCCCTGGATTCTGGACGGAAAAGAAAAAATCAGGGGGGAGGAAGGGGCCGGAATACTGCTTGAACGCCAGCTTTGGGGCCTGAAGGAGGCGGTTCGTGCGGGAATGTTCGTCAAAATCAACACCGTGGTGGTGCCGGGCATCAACGATGGGCACATCCCGGAAATCGCGGCCAGGGTGGCGGCCCTGGGCGCGGGGATCCTCAACCCCATGCCCCTCATCCCCAATGGCGCGACAGCCCATATGGCCCCACCGTCGGCAAAAGAGATGGCGACCCTTCACGAGACCTGCGCTCCCCTGCTGCCGACCTTCAGGCGTTGCCGTCAGTGCCGGGCGGATGCGGAGGGCATTCCTGGAAAGGAGAATATTTCATGTCGGAAAACGGCCTGACAAGGCGCAATTTTCTTAAAGGGAGCGGCCTTGCCCTGGGCGGCCTTCTTGCCGCCAGTACCGGTGCAGGTGCAGCCCCCTTTTCCGGCCAGAGCCTTGAGGTCTGGTCCTGCGGCGGGCTTGCCGAAGCCATGATGCCCGCCAATGCGGCATTCGAAAAGGCCACGGGCTGCGCCATCGCCTACACCGGCGCCTTTGCCGCAGCCCTGGGGAAATCCCTCCTCACCCACGGGCAGACCGAGGTCTTTGCCCCGAGAGTGCTGGATCTGGCCCGGAAGCTCAAAGCCGAAGGCCGGATGCTGTCCTTCAGGCCCCTCTGTTTCACCGAGTATGTGCTGGCCGTTCCCAAAGGCAATCCCGGAAAGGTTTATGGCATGGAGGATCTGAAACGGCCTGATGTGCGCATGGTGCTGGCACCGGAGGCCTCTCCTCCCGGCGGGCAGGCCGCTCTGGTCATTCTGAAAAAAGCGGGAGTGGAAGAGGCGGCGCTGGCTCAGGCCAGCGTTCTCGGAGACTGCGTGCAGACCGTGCTTCCGGAACTCCTCAGCGGCAGGGGAGAGGCCACCATCATCGAAAAGCGCCTCACCTGCCTGCCCCAGTTCAGGGGAAAACTGGAAACCCTGGCCATACCGGAAGCCTTCATCCCCGCCCCGCCCGTTCCCTTTACCATCGGGGTCATGAAGTGGGCCAAAAACCGGGATCTGGCGGAGGCGTACGTGGATTTCATGCTCTCGGACAAAGGCCAGGTCTGGTTTGAAAAGGCGGGCTTCATTCCGGCAGCCTCCCTTCAGGGTCAGAGACTCAGCACAAAGTACGGGGTGCACGATGCCTGAATCCATCCGTCTTTCCCTGAAACGCCGCGTGGTCCAGTGCCTTTCCCTCGGCATCATCGGGGAGTGGTCCTTTTACGGTATTTTTCGCTGCCCCTTTGCCGTTCCCTACATCGGATGCGGCAACTGCCCGGTGATTCAGTGCCCCGGCCGATCCCTCTGGATGTGGAGCTGGATTTTCATCGCAGCCCTCACCCTGGTCTTCGGCAGGGCCTTCTGCGGCTGGATCTGCCCCGGCGGTCTGGTGCAGGATCTTCTGGCGCCCTTTGCCTTTCTCCGGCAGAAGGTTTCAGGCCTTATGGAAAAGATCCTCGGCCCTGGCAAATACCTTCTTCTCTTTTCCAGCCTCTGGGTCTTTTTTATCATGGCCAACCCCAGAGGGGCCATTCCCATCCGCACGGGAGATTTCTTCGGCGCCGTAGGGCTCACCTTCGAACACGCCAGTTTCTGGTGGCTGACCCGCACCGTGGCCATCCTCGCAGCCCTGGGCCTTGGGCTTCTGATTCCCCATTTCTGGTGCCGCTTTCTCTGTCCCACGGGAGCGGCCCAGGATCTTTTCCGGAAAATCGCCCTTTTCCGTTTTGCCATGACCCCTTCCTGCACGGACTGCAATCACTGCAAAAAGGTCTGCGCCCTGGAAACCCGGCCCGGAGAAGCCAGCTGCACCCAGTGCGGGGACTGCAAAAGCGTCTGCCCCCACAATGCCATCGTCATCCGTCCCCTCCTTGAAATCAAAAAAGGCGGGGAAGAAATCCAGGTCTGATTCTCTTCTGGCAGGGGCTCTGCGCCCCTGCTTGATTGCCCCTCCAGAAAGCACATGCTGAACCACTTCTCAGCCCTTCTCCACCAGCAGTCCCACCAGCATCTGCGCCGTCCTTTCCACAACCTTCCGGCACTCTTCCATCTGGGCCTTTTCACCAAAGCGTATCCGGAGCTTCAGACAGTTTGAGGTTCCGAAGGCTTCGACAAAGCGGGTTCGGATCTCTGCCCCCATCTCTGCCGGAAGATCCCAGGCCATACCTGAAGCCCTCCTGCCATGAAGATGGCCTATGGCAATCAGGCTTCCTGATAAGGCGCCACACGCCTCTTCAAAGGTTTTGCCAAATCCGCCGCCAAACGCCGTGGCATGGGCTGTGGCCTCGGAAGACGGCTGGCCAAGGGTTTCGAGTACGGCTGCCGCAACGGCTTCGGCACAGTGAAATCCGCTGCCGAAATAGTCTGCGGCCTTCTCTCCGGCGATTTTTTCCGGGTTCTCAATAATGCATGACATGGCGCCCCTCCTTATGGTTAAGTGATCGATGGCTTCTATTATTTCATGGTTTGAATCAGGTCTAACGATTTATTCAGATGGTAAGGATCGGACGGGACGATAAAGGAAATAGCCCATGGAATTTCGTCTTCTCAGAACTTTTCGGGTGGTTGCGGAACAGTTGCATTTTACCCGGGCCGCAGAGCAGCTCAATATGGCGCAATCGTCTGTATCCGCTCAGATTCTCTCCCTTGAAGAGACCCTGGGCGTAAAACTGTTCGACAGGATTGGAAGAAAGGTGCTGCTGACGGATGCCGGGCTGAAGCTGATGGACTATGCCCGAAAAATAGAAGGCATGACCGAAGAGATCCGGGCAGAGATAGGCGGTGGTACCAACTCCCGGGGGACGCTCAGAATAAGAATTCCGGAAACCGTGGCATCGGTATACATGCCTGAAATCGTGGAAGGTTTTCTCATCAGAAACCCCGAAGTAACGCTCACCCTGATCAACTGTTCCGATACCCGCCTGAGGGAGGAGCTGAATTCCGGGAGAATCGACCTGGCATTTCTGATAACCGACAGCTTTCAGATGAGGGATGTGAATGTCCAGATGCTGAAAACGGAAAATCTGGTGCTCGTTTCAAGCCCCTCTCATCCTCTGGCCGGTTTCCGGAACATCACCTACGCGGATCTTGACGGGCAGACAGTGCTGCTGCCAAAAACAGACTGAAGCTACCCCAGCACCTTCGAGCGGTCGCTTGAAAAAAACAGAACATCCGCCACACTGCACAGGTTTTCGAGTATGAACAGTCTGAAAAACTGCCTGAAACGGGGAGTGGGCCTGAGCATTTGCCCGGAAGTATCGGTCAGAGAGGATCTTGCCAGCGGCATTCTGAAAAAACTGGACTGGGCACTCAACGATGAGGAAACCTCCCTTTTAATGATATGGCATCATGAAAAATGGTGTTCGCCACTGCTCAAACAGTTTATGGACATGGCTTCCGAAAAAATGGCCCCTGGCCGATGAGCGTGGCATGGACTCTTCCATTACATCCAAAAAGACCGCAGCCGGACAAAAGGCAGATCCGGAAAGCCCTGCCAAAAAGGGCTTCCGCCCAGACACCGCTCCCGCCGTACCCCCTGCGGGAAAACCCAGAAAAACAGGAAGACCCCAATGCCCCAGCTCAGACAGCGGCTCAGACATCTTCTTTCTCCTTTTTTTTCACAGACCGGTTTCCGGGACGGGCTGGACAATGCCCTTCTGCAAAACCGCAGCCTTCTTCTGCTGAGCAATTCCTCTTCCCCCGGAACGGGCTATCTGGAATGGCCCAGAGCGCATATGGCGGATTTCATCCGGGGCCGGAATCTCCGGGAAATGCTTTTCATCCCCTGGGCGGGTATCAGCCTTGCCGCCTCCGGGCAAAAGGACGGGCTGACCGCCTCCTTCAACGCCTATACCGCCAAAGTGGCAGAGGCCTTTTCTCCTCTGGGAATCCGCATCCGGCCCATCCACAGGGAGGCAGATGTCCTCCGCGCCGTCAAAAGGGCAGAAGGACTTCTTGTGGGCGGCGGCAACACCTTCCACCTGACCCATATGCTCCACGCCTCCGGCATCATCCCTGCCGTGCGTCGGAAAGTGGTGGAAGGCTGTCCCTACATCGGATGGAGTGCCGGGGCCAATGTGGCCTGCCCCAGCCTGCGCACCACCAATGACATGCCCATCATTGAGCCGGAGAGCTTCAGCACCTTCGGGCTTGTTCCTTTTCAGATCAATCCCCATTACCTCGACACCCATCCCGAAGGCCACGCAGGAGAAACCCGGCAGATGCGCATTGAGGAATTCCTCCGGCTCCATCCTCAGGGGATCGTTCTGGGGCTGCGGGAAGGCACGGGCCTTGTGCTGAGGGGGCCTTCCATCCGCCTGATCGGAAACAGCACCCTGCGGGTTTTTAAAAGCGACAAAGCGCCCGTGGAGATCCTGCCCGGAGAGGATGTCAGGCTTTAGCGAGTCCTGTTTTATCAGGCTGGCGTAAAGGGGTTGAGACCCTTTTGTTTTTTTCTTGATGGAACGATTCCTGCAAAATTCAGATACGGACCGGCTTCAGGTGGTCAGGATGCTCTGAACGACCATTTTGTTGGCGGACAGGCCCAAAAAATTGGCAAAAAGAAGAAATCCCCACTTTCCCCGTCAGACCCTTGCCCCTACAGGAGGAGACCCATGAAAAAGACACTGTTCAGACTGCTGCCCTGCCTGCTGGCTTTCCTGTTCTTTGTCCCTGCCGTTCCGGCTGAAGAGACCAAACCGGTCTATGAGATCGAGGCAAGGGATGCCTTCGGCAACCCCACACGCAGATTCATTGTCCAGAAGGGAGCTGTTTTTGCCATGATCAGGACACGTGCAGGGGATGAGCTGATATACCAGGGGGGACAGGCCAGAGACCCCGATACGGCAGAGCTAAGAAATGAGCTGTTAATGGGAAGGATTTCGGCGCATATGTTTAAAAATGGTATTCTTCTGGATCAAAAGAAGGAGATAAGCCCGCAGCAGAAAGCCATCTTTGACTATAAAAGGGATAAATTTTACGGATTCTGAACAGGAAGGGGGGGCGAGATGCTTATTTCCAGGATCATGATTTCAACTGCCCCCCTTTTTAACCCCCTTATATATTATAGCAGCAGAATCGTCCCAGATCTTCAGACTGAAGCATCCGCGAAAAACGCTCCACAGGCCCGGTTCCGGATTTCCAGAAGGCCAGGACGGAAAGAAGAAGGGCTTCCGCGCCATCGGCGGTATAAAGGCCCGGAAGCGGAACCCTAAGCGGGGATGACGCCCCAGACGGCCTCCCAGCAGTATCCTGAATCTTCAGCGCCCCTTCCCCGCAGGCGGCAATGCAGAGACCGCAGCCCATGCAGCGGTCCCTGTCCACCCCAATGCCGTCTTCCTTCAGCAAAAGAGCCCTGTCCGGGCAGACCGCCACGCAGAGGCCACACCGGGAACAGTCCTTCTCGCTGATCCCCGGAAACCGCAGGGCGAAAATGCCCATATCCTGGATCTGGGGCTGGGAGCAGGCATTGGGACAGCCTGCAAGGGACACGCGGAATTCGTGGTGAAAGAGCAAGTGACCCTCCACCCTTTTTTTCAGAAAAGAGAGAAGATCCTGGGATGAAAGGCAGAATTCCAGCCTCCGGACCAGGGCATCCGTTTCCAGAACCCGGTTGGGGCAGCCGCCTGAGGCAAAACAGTTTTCCACCTTAAACCCGTGACCATGGTCTCCTGCCCCTCCATGAAAGCCTTGCGGGCAAGGGGAACATCTTTCAGGCTCACACAGGATATTCCCTCTGCAAGGGCCGTGGCTTCGATGCGGGCCTTCACTTTTTTCCTGACAAAAAAGGGAACATTCTCCAGGGTCGCACGGGCCGCCTGCTCCCAGGGCATGGAACCGGGTGCTGTTTTCATGGACGTTCATCCTTTGCTCAGGGCATGAACATTTTCTCCCAAAACCTGGAAGACTGAAGGCCTCTACACCAGAAAAAGAAAGGACTGCCTTGATCTGGGTCAAGGGGAGGGCTGTTTTTTTGAGGTCATGCCCTTTTGGGCTGTATGGATAAAATACAAAGAATTCTGTATGCTTTTTCATCCCGGCTTCTACACAACCGGATTCCTGACAAGGGTATGAAGTTTCTTTATGAATACATGAATACGCCGGAGAAAAATTCATGGTTGATTTTATAGGCATGATGGAAACCCTCGCCGAATCCTGCGATCTGGAATGCAAACTGGCCTCCGGACAGGATGGCAAGGGTAAACTTCCCGACGATTTCTGGAAAACGTACAGTGCTTTTGCCAACACCTATGGAGGGACGGTTTTTCTTGGAGTCAGGGAAAACCCCAGAGGTCAATTCCAGATAAACGGTATCCCGAATCCACAAAAAGTTATCGGGGATCTCTTCAACAGCCTCAACAACCCACAAAAGATCAGCTGCAATCTGATCCTCGATAAAGATGTACAGGTTCTGGATATCGAGGGAAAAAACGTCATTCAGATTTCTGTCCGCAAGGCCACCCGCCATGAGAAACCCGTTCATCTTGGTGCCACGCCTTTCAATGGCAATACCTACCGCCGTCTTCAGGAGGGCGACCGCCATTGCGACGATGAAACGGTTCGAAGAATGCTGGCTGAACGGATAGAAGATGAGCGGGACAATCGCATTCTGTCCGGTTTTAGCTGGGAAGACATTGATAAACGCAGCTTTGCGATTTACCGGCAGATGTTCAGAGATGCCAGGCCCATCCATCCCTTTCTGGAACTGGATGATTTTGGATTTTTGCAAAAAATCCGTGGGTGGCGCAAAGACCGGGAAAACAATAGGGAAGGACTCACCCTCGCAGGACTTCTGATGTTCGGCACCTGGGATGCCATCCAGGAAGCAGCACCAAACTATTTTGTGGATTACCAGGAACGGGCCGAAGCTGGAGCGGAACAGCGCTGGATGGATCGCCTGGTTCCTGATGGCAGCTGGTCCGGTAACCTTTTTGATTTTTACCGCATTGTATATCGTAAGCTGACCGATCCCGCAGGATTAAAAATTCCCTTTTGTCTCAAAGAAGGACAGCGAATGGACGATACGCCTGTGCACCAGGCAGTCCGAGAAGCGCTGGTGAATACCCTGGTACATGCCGACTACTCTGGCCGGGTATCGGTTCTGGTCATCAAAAGACCGGATATGATGGGATTCAGGAATCCCGGAGATATGCGCATCCCCCTTGAGCGAGCCCTTCATGGAGGTGACTCGGACTGCCGTAACCGCATCATGCACCAGATATTTCTCATGATTGGCGCAGGAGAACGGGCAGGATCGGGAATTCCAAAAATTTACAGTGGCTGGAACTGGCGTCATTGGCGGACACCCTCCATCTACGAGGTTGATGAGCCACCCCAGACGATTCTTGAGATGCGTATGCTGGAGCTGATGCCGAACGGTGTGCTGGAGCAGCTCCAGGCCTCCTATGGAGACAGGTTCCGCTTACAGCCCACGCTGGGGCGGCTGATACTTGCAACAGCAGCAACGGAACAGGTCATTTCCCACAAGCGCATTACCGATATCACCCTGGATCACAGCCACGATATCACCCTCACCCTGCGGACTTTGGTCAGGCAAGGACTGCTGGAAATGCACGGGCACGGCCGTGGTGCTGTTTATCATCTGCAGGGACAGAATCTACCGACCCCCGATCAGGTATTCGGAATGGGAGTACAGACCAGTCCGGAATCCCAAATCCCCTACTCCGAAGATTTGGAGAGCTGCTCCGAAGATTTGAGAACCCGCTCCGAAGATTTGAGAACCCGCTCCGAAGATTTGAGAACCCGCTCCGAAGATTTGAGAACCCGCTCCGAAGATTTGCCGCCTCTTTTTGACAACATAGATATCCATGGCCGACTGTTGACACCCTCCCTTCCCGCACCCGTAATTCATGATCTGGATCTCCTGTCTCCAACATTTCTGGCAACGTTGAAGGCAAAGGCAAGCCTGGCCAGGCAAAAGAAAAAACTCCCCAAAACCCTCATGCGGGATGTGATTCTTTCCCTGTGCGAAGAACAGTTCATTACCCGTAACTGCCTTGCACGACTGCTGAACAGAGACCCGGATTCTCTGCGACAACAGTATCTCAAAGAGCTGCTGGAAGAAGGACTCCTCAAACAAGCCTTCCCTCAGAATCCCACAGACAGTCGTCAGGCCTATATGACGGCGGACATCCCAAGCCCCCCATCCACATAGAAAAAATCCATGAAATTCCCAAACCCCATCGAAAAGAACGATTTGATTGAGGCGCTTTCCATTGCCTATATCTATGCCCTATTGGGGGTTGCATACAAAAAATCTTCCTTCATTCAAAAGGAAGCCTAACCCAACTTCGTCAAAATTGATCGGGCAACGCTTATTTTTTGCCCAAAACCCCATGTCTTGCAGGCATAACCGCCTGAAATCATTGTTTTGCACCGGGCAAAACCCAAATGTAGTGACCCATAAAACAAAATAATTATTGACACCCCCCTGTTTTTTAGCTACGGTGACGGGTATGTATATTAAACGCGTCCGCAAATCGAACCGTAACAGCAAGAAGGTGTATGAATATCTGCACCTTGTTGAAACTATCCGAACCCCGAAAGGGCCTCGGCAGCGTCTTATTTTAAATCTGGGGATTCTCGATGTGCCCCAGGAGCAGTTCAAAGAGCTTGCCAAT
>NZ_JCANVJ010000011.1:0-25666 GCF_059569355.1 Desulfobotulus sapovorans DSM 2055
CGATTTGGATGGGGTCTGTCCCGGTTTTCCGGATTGATTTCCTTCGAGGATCGACGGACGGAGCTTCGGCCTCGGGGGCTGCCCCTTCAGTCGGGCAATTTCATCTTTGAGCCGGGAGATTTCTTCCTGCTGATTGCGAATGATCTCGATCAAAAGCATGATCGTGGGGTTTTCGAGATCAGAGGCCGATAGTGATTTGATTATGGCGTCGTGTGTTAACATGCTTCTTGCTTTATCAGATCAGGCTGAGAATGTTTAGCTTCTTTTACCAATGCCCGGACTTTTGGAGTAGTTACAAGAAAACCTCAAAATCAGCTGCGCCATCGAACTGAATGATGCCTCTCACCAACAAACCCAAAGAAAAACCAGAGACAACTTTGTTGAAGAGGCATGTCAGGCAGCGGGCTTACCGCTTATACAATTCAAAGTAAAATCAAGCTATACAGTTCAGGATATCAGAACTGCCATCAATGCAGTTCTCAATCCCAAAAACACTGCCGCAACCCAAACTCCGATACCAAACAAACCGGTAGCCGTCAGTCCCTCTCTGACAGCCATAAAAAAACCACTGCAACCATCAAAACGAGACCCTTCCAGGGTCTCGACATCAATACCAGATACGGCAGACAAGGCATCCCCTGTTACCACAGACCAGACATACCCGGCATGTCCAAAATGCGGTGGAGAAACTATTCTTCGGACAGTAAAATCCGGGCCTCATGCTGGCAAAAAATTATGGGGCTGTAAAAACTACCCTGCATGCAGAGGCTATGTCCCACAAAGTCCATAGCATACACTTTGAACCATGCACTGAATGCTGCATTTCCCGCGATCCTGGAACCCGTACACCACGACGTCAGGTGCGTGGGTTCCAGGCGTTCTGGTGGTGCAGTCTGTGGAATTATGTCTTACTTACTGCTGACCGGTTGGAGTCTGATTCCGATCCAGCACCTCCCGCACCTTGGCCGCCAGATCCTTCAGGGAGAACGGTTTCTGAATGAAGTGAACGCCTTCGTCCAGAATACCGTGGTGGGTGATCACACTGGATGTGTAACCGGACATAAACAGGCACTTCATGCCGGGACATACGGAGAGCAGGTGCTCTGCCAGATCCCGGCCGTTCATCTCGGGCATGATAACGTCGGTCATGAGCAAGTGGATGGTGCCGGGGTGCCCCTTGGCCAGGCGGATGGCCTCGCCCGGGGTACTGGCTCCAATCACGGCATATCCCATTCTCCCCAGTATCATGCTTGTCATTTTCAGAATCGCCGCCTCATCTTCCACCAGCAGGACCGTTTCATGGCCACGCCCGGTCAGCAGATCGGGACGCTTCTCCTTCGGCCGATCTGCCCTGGCTTCGTGACACGGAAGGTAGATCTTGAAAGTCGTTCCCTGCCCCGGCTCGCTGTACACGTTGATAAACCCCTTGTTCTGCTTGACCACACCATACACCGTGGCCAGCCCCAGGCCGGTGCCCTTGCCCATCTCTTTGGTGGTGAAGAAGGGCTCGAACAGATGATCGATGGTTTTGGCATCCATGCCGCAGCCGTTGTCGCTCACAGCCAGCATCACGAAATCCCCCGGTACAAAACCGGCATGGTCGGCGCAGTAGGCCTCATCAAAGGAGACATTGTCCGTCTCGATGGTGATCTTGCCCGTGCCGGAAATGGCGTCCCGCGCGTTGACACAGAGGTTCGCCAGTATCTGATCCATCTGCGAGGGATCCATGAAAACAGATCCGGGCCTGCTCCCCGGCCGCCAGGCCAGATCCATGTCCTCACCAATGAGGCGCCGGAGCATCTTGAGCATGTCCTCCACGGTTCCGTTGAGGTCGAGTACCTTCGGAGCCACGGTCTGCTTGCGGGCGAAGGCCAGAAGTTGCCGCGTCAGGTCGGCGGAACGGTTCGCGGCCTTACGGATTTCCTCCAGACTGGCATGCAGGGCTTCGGTCGGTTTGAGCTGCTCCTCGGCCATCTCCACATAGCCCAAAATAACTCCGAGCATATTATTGAAATCGTGGGCCACGCCTCCGGCAAGCTGACCAACGGCCTCCATCTTTTGGGATTGGAGCAGTTGTTCCTCATATGTTTTTTTATCCGTGATATCATCCAGTAAAACAATAAAAGCCCGCCTGTTATCAAGGAGCATTTCCGCCACACTGACCTCCAGCCAGACCTTTTGTTCTTTCTTTTTCCGTATGACGGTGAGTTTGATTTCGGTGTCATCTGGCCGGCCACACGTTTCAGGCGTTGGATTTTCAATTCCTGTGCGAACAGGGCGAAGCGGACAGGCGTGCTCATGGCCGCATCCGGTTTCGAAACTGTGTGTGCACTGCAAGGCATTGCACGGCCGGTGATGAAGCACCCCGGCTTCATCTCCTCCACACAAATCAATGGCGGCTTTGTTCGCACGCAGAATCCGGTTGGAATCATCAAGAATCAGAACAGCAATGGGACTGGACTCAAAAATGACTTCAAAATTATTCCTTTCAATCTGGAGATTTTTCTCCATCAGCTTGCGTTCAGTGATATCAATGGCAGATACGGCAAGATATTCCGCACTCCCTTTTTTATCTCTCAGAACGATACCACTCATAAGCATTGGGAATTCTCTTCCCTCACGACTGATATGCCAAATCTCCATAGGCTCGAAATATCCGTCTTCGAGCATTTGGGCAACCGTTTCCTGAACAGTGTGCCGTTGCTCTTCACTGTGGAATACAGAAAGATGCAGGCCAATCAGTTCCTCTGGCTGATATCCGTGAATCTGTGCAAAGCGCTTATTCACATAAACCAGTTTTCCATCAGGCTTTGCTATCGCCTTGCCATACACAGCTGCATCGGCAATGGTTTTAAATCTTCGAATTTCTTCTTCTGCAATTTTTTTGGCAACGATATCCCAGGTGAATTCTGCAAAGTGGGCGACAAATTCCACATCCTTTTGGGAATACTCCGTGGGCTTATTTCCCACACCCAAAAGGGCGACCACCCTGCTGGCTCTTATGACGGGGACGACCAGTTCCCTCAATATTTCAGCATGTCCTTCCGGAAGACCCCTGCGATTTTCCAGAGATTTGTAATCATTATGGATGATCGGACGCTTTTCCCTGAGACTGTCCGCCCAGACGCCTGCCATTTTTACGGGATAATGATGACCTTCAAGCCCCTTAATTTTACAGAATTCTTTGCCCGTACGGGTTGACCATACTTTAAGCTCAATGCTGTTTTCGTCCTCACTTACAAAATGATAGAAACCAATGGAACTTTGCGTCAGGCTCTCCAGTTCATCGAGCTGTTTTTGGAGTAATTCTTCAACGGAATGATTTTGGGCATATTGTATGAGCAAAAGACTTACCCTGGTGATTTCTTCCGCCTGTCTGCGCCCGGTAATGTCCCGCCAGGTTGTATAAAGAAATGTTTCCCCCTGGATTTCAATCGGCATCAATGCGACGTCAAGAATGAATTCATTCCCTTCCGAATTGATACAGGTCCAGTCGAACCGGTGCAGCCCTTTGGCATAGGCCTGATCCATCATATCCTGGGCCGCCGTATCGGATCTTTTGCCATCTGGTTGAAATTCCGGCGAGATCATGACAGGAGGTCGATGAAGAAACTCCTCCCGAGTCATCCTGAGCAGATCAAGGGCGGCCTGATTGCATTCCACAAAGACTCGATTTTTATCGATTAAGAGAATGGCATCGGCGGACTGATCAAAGAGCTTCTGGAAAGTTGTCAGACTCTCCTGCAATGCTGTTTTCGTCTTTCGGAGATTGCGACGACTTCTTGCCACAATCATCAGTAAGAGGCTCTGCAAGGCTATGACAAGAGCTGCAATCATAACGTACAGGCCATAGAGTTCCCAGAACGTGTAGCTTCTCTGTACCACTTCTGCACCGGCAGGAAGGCGTTTTTCATCGATCCCGAATCGCTTGAGTTCCCGCCAATCAAAGGCATACCGGTTTTGAACGACCTCGAGCGGAATGGAGTGTGGCGCCGCTCCCCTCAGAATCTTCAGACCCTTTTCCGCAAGATCCTGGGCGAGGTCGTTATAATTTACCAAAGCGCCCCCGATGATACCATGATACAGATACAGATAGGGGCTCATGGCACCGTACAGGGGAACTGCGGTAACCTTGTGCAGATATGCCAATGCTGCACCGGGCACATAGCTCTTCTTTTTGGAATCAACAAATATGGAAATGTAGAATACCGCCGCCGTCGGCGGAAGCTGTGAGAGCCTGTTGCCATAGTCTTCAAGGGAAAGCCCTTTCAGGAATTGTACCGCTACCTTTTCAGGAAAAGAGGAGCGTTTGAGAGCAATACGAAAATCCCGTTCCCAAGCACGATCCCCTGCCCCCTCTCCGACAAGCACATAAATCTCTGTTACATCGGGCTGAAGCTGCGGTATCAGTTCCAGAGTCTGCTGACAGGCCCCTTCCACATCTCGAAGAACACCGCTTACATGGGCGGGTAAGGATTCCGATTGAAGTCGCTCTGGAGAAAGCCACCCAACGAGAAGTGGTGTATCACCGAAAATATCGGCAAGGTACTCTTTGTAATAGTCCAATGACAAGGCTTCATGGGTAATAATGAGATCGAACTGAATCGCCCTATACCGCTCCTGAAGAAACTGGCGCAGCAGCACTTTATCTTCCGGTGTTGTAAAGCGGGAAAGTTCCAGAGATTCGCTAAGTATATTGATGTTCATATCTTCAGCACCCTGAAAGACTCGTGTATAGACCTGACTGACTTGCAGATAAACCGGCCTGAGTGAATTCGTGGGAAAAAGAATCAGGACGTTTTTGGTCGGCTTGGCCTCGGCGCCATGGACGACAGGAATCACAAGTCCCATGAGTATCAGCATGAAGACACATCGAAAAGCCTCTGTGAGAACTGCATATCTTCCATGGTGTTTCATGGCTTCCTCCCTGAATCACAATCCATGCCCCCTTTCTCCACGGGGGAACCGTTCACGTTTCGTCTGAACCAAAACGGTACACAAGACCCGCCCAGGTAAGGCCTGCGCCCAGGGCCGCAAGCAGGAGGGTATCCTTTTGGGTATCAAGCCTTCCCAGCTCTATGGCTTCATCCATGGCAATGGGAATACTGCCCGCCGTTGTATTGCCGTAGCGCATGATATTATGAAACATTTTTTCATCGGGAACCCCCAGCGTTTTCTGATAAAACTGGTTGATGCGAAGATTGGCCTGATGGGGAATGATCAGATCAATGTCATCGAGACCCAGTCCGGCCTTTTTCAATACTTCCCGGGTCACTTCCGGCAGGCGGCGTACGGCATGTTTGAAAACGGACTTTCCTTCCATGGTGGGGTAATGACGGCCCTGCGCCATCATTTCTGCATTAATGCGTTCCGTGTATCTGGATGTGGGGGCTTCCAGCATCAGGCTTGAGGCATGACGGCCCTGGGCATGCAGGGCTGTGGCAAGAATACCGATATCCTGATCCGTCTCCACCCCTTCCACACAGGCAACACCTGCACCATCCCCGAAAAGAATTGCCATATCTCTGCCCCGGGTGCTGATGTCAAGACCGGAGCTCTGCACTTCGGCCCCCACCACCAGAACACGGTTGGCAACACCGGTTTTGATGAAGGAATCGGCGGTAACAAGGCCGTAAATAAACCCCGTACACTGCTGGCGGATATCCAGTGCCGGGGTTGTATCCAGTCCCAGCTTGGCCTGAAGCAGGCACCCGGATCCCGGTACAAAAATATCCGGACTCAAGGTTGCAAAAATAATCATGTCAAGATCTTCGGCTTTCCATCCTGCACGATCAAGGGCAATGCGCGAGGCCTCAAGGGCCAGATCCGAAGCCCCCATCCCCCCTTCTTCCGGAATCCAGTAACGCTGCTGAATTCCCGTTCGCTGCTGAATCCATTCATCCGTTGTATCCATGAAGCGGCTGAGATAGTCATTGGTGATGAGACGGGGTGGCAGATAGCGGCCGGTGCTGCGTATAAGGCTGCGCTTCATGGATATCTCCTTGGGATTCCTGGAAATGATTCAGTTGATGGGAGGCTCGGATTGCGCAGCAGCTGGAAGCAGGCACCGCAAGCAGGTAAAAAGGAAGGAGGACGCCTTTTCTTTTTTATGAAGGAAAGGTAACAGGAGGACAAAGGAAAAAAAAGAGGAAAGAACATCCCCGCAGAATTTGTCCGTATGCAATATGGATGAGATCAGAAAACCACATCCGGTTGAGGACTGTTTTGAAAAAATGGATCCGACCCCTTTTCCTGTTGACAAAACACCTTTTGCAGCCCTACATGTAAGGGCATGAAAAAAATGATCTGGAAATCTGCCCTCTCTTCATTGTGAAGAGAACCCAAATGGGTCTGACCCCTTTAAAAGGAGATAAAATGCCAAGACGCCCCAGAATTTACATTCCGGGTATCCCTCTGCACCTGATCCAGCGTGGTCTTTCCCGCAATCCTGTCTTTTTTTCCGATGAGGATCGCATCTATTACCGGGAACGGCTGGGATTCTGTGCGGCAAAAAGAGGGGTGGATATCCATGCCTACTGCCTGATGACCAACCATATCCATCTGCTGGTTTCCGCACCTTCGGCACCCGCCCTGAGCCGCATGATGCAGGATATTGGCCGTAGCTATGTTCCCTATATCAACCGGGTTTACGGTCGCAGCGGTGGCCTGTGGGAGGGCCGTTTCAAATCCTGCCTTGTGCAGACGGAAGAGTATTTTCTCACCTGCATGCGGTATATTGAAATGAATCCCGTGCGTATCGGCATGGTCGCCTCTCCGGAAGCATACAGATGGAGCAGTTACGGAGGCAATGCCCTCGGTCTGCCGGATCCTGTCCTGTCCTTCCATGAAGAATATCTCCTGCTCGGCAAGACGCCTCAAAATCGGCAGCGGGCGTACAGAAGGCTTTTTAAAACCGAAGAAGACCCTGAGAATCTTGATCTGATACGGATGGCAACCCAGCAGGGTGCTGTTGCGGGAGAGGGGGCTTTCGTGGAATTTCTTCAGGAACAGTCGGAAAATGACCTGAGCATCAGGAAGAGGGGAAGACCTCAGAGTGAAAAGAAAAAGGAACATCCTGAAAACGAAAAGAAAAGCGTAAGACCTCAAACCGAAAAGAAAAAGGAACATCCTGAAAACGAGAAGAAAAGCGTAAGGCCTCAAACCGAAAAGAAAAAGGAACATCCTGAAAACGAAAAGGAAAGAGTAAAACCTCAAAATCGAAAAAAAAGAAGGACGCCTCAAGAAAAAGGAAGCTGATCCTGTAGCCTGGAAAAGTATTCCTTCAGCCTGTGATGTCCACAGGGGGGCGCCTGCATGTCCATTGTCAGGATAGTGAGAAAAAATTCGAGCGGCCCGTACCAGCGGCTTCGGTCAAAAAGCCCTGCCACTTTCAAAGTTCCGGCCCTCAGCCATTCCGGGATGTAGCAAATCCGGGGTTCCTGCCCCAGCGTTTCAAAGGCGATCCGCGCAATGGCGTTGTGGGAGAGCACTTCCGGCCCCCCCACCGCCATTTCCTTTTCCCTTCCGTGCAGGCAGTCCACACACAGCCGCGCCAGATCCTCTCCGTGAATGGGATTGATTTTCTGCTCTCCGTCCCCAAAAAGATAAACCCTGCCCCTTACCGCCATGGTAAAAAAATCCCTCATGTCCGAAAAAAAACCATTGGGACGGAGAACGCAGTAGTCCAGACCCGATGCTTTGAGCTGATCCACAAACCGCTCCTTGGCCTGACAGATCTTCAGGTGGCGCAGTCTTTCCCCATGCAGCACGGAGACATAGATAAATTTTCTGACCCCGCTTTCCATGGCCTCTTCCAGGAGGTTCAGGTTGGCCCGGTAGTCCACATCCATATAGCGAAGGCCGTCCTTCTGCCGCGTAATGCCAACGGTTGAAATAACGGCATCCATTCCCTCGCAGCATTGACGGATGGCCTCCCGATCCGTCAGTGCCGCCTCAAACACCTCATCCGGTTCAAGATGCTTTTTTCTGAGCCTGTCCGGATTCCGGACAAGGGTACGGCAAAAATATCCCTGCTTCCGGAGTTCCTCCGCAATGTAGCCTCCCAGATACCCCGTTGCTCCGGCCAGAAGTATTTTTTCCATAACAGCCCCTTCCTTCCTGCGGCGGACAGGTCAGGCATCCGCCGCGTGGTATCGTGATGGTGTGCTTCATGCGCGCAAAAACCGGGAAACAGCCCGTCCTCAATCCCTGAAAAGATGCTGAAGGGCATCGTAAAGTTCCCCGGATTCCGCCCCCGTACTCCGGGGATGGGCACAGACATCCCGCTGCCACTGACCGACGGAGGCGTTAAGGTCAACGCTGCGCCATTTTTCGTGGCCATTCTGCCGAAGATCGGGGAGATTTTCACGGATTGCCTGGGCCATGGTTTTCAGGCTTTTGCACCGGTTCTGGTAATAGGGTGTGTTCTGGCGGGAAAAATCAAAGCTGACCAGAAGAGCCTTGACGGCAATGGTGGGGACGGTGGCGGAAAGCCACGGGTAATCGGAAGGGCCGATCTCGGAAGGCACATAATAGCTCTTAAGCATTTCCGGCTCTCTGAGGGGCACAAAATGCACCTCCTGAATCAGACGACTGAAGCGTGGATTTTCCCGCAGCTGCTGCAATTTTTCAAACAGGCTGACCGGTTTGCCTGAGACATAGATCATGGCGTCAATTTTTCCTTCCAGAACCGCGATCAATGCATCGAGGGGTTTTAAATCCGTGACTCTTTCGGAAGGTTTTACGCCCATGGTGTGCAGCAGATTGGCAAGTGTCAGCCAGTTGCCGCTTCCTTTGGTTCCCGTAGCCACCCGTTTTCCCTGAAGATCGGCAAAACTCCGAATCTGCTTCCGGGCCAGAATATGCACTTCCTCGTTGTAAAGCGGATACACCATCCGGAGATGTCTTGCCACCTCAGGCTGATTGGTCTTGAGAATGCCAAGAACATCGGACTGCACAATACCGAAGGCGGCGTTTTCCTTGCTGTTCATACGCTCAATATTGTTCAGGGAGCCTTCGGATTCCTTGACCTGAATGGCCAGTCCGTATCGGGCCGTGACCCTGGCAATATCCCTTCCGAACTGAATATAGGTTCCGGCCTTTGAGCCGGTCACCATTCCCACGGGTTCTGACGCCTGAAGCGTTGCAAGGGGCAGAGAGAACAGGGCAGCAGCCACATACAGAAACCGTCGTATTTTCATATACCTTCCTCCTTTTCAGTTCAGATCTCGAGACAGAATTTCGTAAAGTTCCTCATGCAGGCGGTCATCAATGTAAAAAACCCCGTTCTTCTGGGATGTATTGCCGGTGCTGTCCGTTGCCGTAAGGGTATACACCTTTTTTCCTGCTCCCAGCTCTGCTGCGGGCAGGGAAAACTGGCTGTCCATCCGCTGCGCATCCGGAAACCAGGATTTCCGGAATCCGGAATTCCCGATGGTAAAATGAACACTCTGAAGCCGGGTATCATCACTGGCTTCCAGGGTGAAGACGATTCCCTCATCCAGAGCGTAGCGGTCTTTCTGGTGATGAATCCGGGCTGAAGGGAAGGTTCTGTCCGCAGGGGCGGATTTTTCAGGTGGTGCGGAAACGTCTTCTCCCTGAAGCAGGGTACGCCTCAGGGCATCCGCAAGGTCTTCCCTGTCCTCTTTTTCCAGTTTCTGAATCTCATGAACCGTATTCCGGGTGGAAGGCGTGTTCCGGATCAAAAGCTCCCGGGCTTTGGCAACCATGGCAAAGGGAATCTTGACCAGCCTCCATACGGAATAGCTGCCATCCGGATTCTGCTCCTCATAGGTCATCTGGGTTTCAACCAGAAAAAGGCTGGTATCCCGGATCTGGGCGTAGTTGGAGAGTTCCCACAGGGCTGCCTGAAAGGATTCCTTACGGGCCTGCTCCAGGGTCTGTCTGCCCATGGAAAGCCCGACGGCAAACACCAGATCACCTTCCCTGTAACAGCTCTTCTGCGTCCAGAAGGGCCTTTCTTCGGAACCCGGAAGTTCGGCGGACGTAAACCCCGGATGCAGCAGCAGAAGGAAGGGAAAGATCCATGCCAGTACGGTGAAAAAAAAACGCCTGTATATGGCCAAGGGTGGGGTGAGAGGCATTCCCTGCTCCAGGATCGGGTTTGTTACAGGCCCCATGGGCTGAAAAATGCATCAAGCCTATAGGGATTCTCCCCGTTTGACAAGTCTCGGGAAAAACCTGACCGAAAGCGGATCACAAGGATACCTCTGCCATCTTTCCCATGCCTCAGCCTGTAAGGCGGCATCAGAGCCACAATCCGCCTGAAGAGCCGGTGTTCTCTTCTGAAAACAGGTGAAAACCTTCACAAAAAACCGGCCCTCCTCTCTTCAGAAACCGTATTTTTTTCTTCTCCCCTTTGTCCCCATCCCCAGGAACCACGCCCTTTTCACTACAAAAGCCCCCTTACAGCCCGAAACGGAAAAAAGCCCGGCCCTTGAACTATCTCCCCCAAAACCGCTAGTGACTTTCCAACGGGTAGAAAAGCGGAACCGAGATTCCTGCATACCAGAAACAACGACGCAGACCTGTTCCGGACCGGGTTGCCCCAATGGGAGCAGCCCTGCCATTCCACCTTCCATATCCGGACAGGCAGCCCCCTTAGAACCTTCAAAAAAAGGAAGACAGCATGGCCCTCAATTTCATTCAGGAATACAGATCCAAACTGAGCACAGCGGAAAACGCCGTCAAGGTGGTGCAGTCCGGGGATCAGGTTTTCTACGGAGAATTTGTCCTGTTCCCCCGAAGCCTGGACGCGGCCCTGGCCAACCGGATTGAAGAGCTGAAAAATGTCGAGATCCGGGGGCTCTGCTTCACCCAGCTTCCCAAAGTGATCGAAAAAGATCCCCTGAGACAGCACGCCCTTGTTTCGGATTATCATTTCAGTGGCATCTCCAGAAAGCTCCACGACAAAAACCTCTGCAACTATATCCCCATCACCTACCATCAGGCACCGAGATTCATCCGCAAATATATTGAGCCGGACGTGGCCTTCATCACCACAGCGCCCATGGACAGAAACGGCTATCTCAACTACGGACTTGCCAACTCCATCACAGGGGCCAACCTGAGCAAGGCCAAAAAAATCATCGTTGAAATCAACGAAAACGTGCCCTACTGCCTGGGCGGCAACTTTGAATCCATCCATGTCTCCAATGTGGATATCATTGTGGAGGGAAGCAATTTCCCCCTCACTGAGGTTCCCCCCGTCCCGCCCAAAGACGTGGATCGCCAGATTGCAGGCCATATCCTGAAGGAAATCGAGGACGGCGCCACCCTTCAGCTCGGCATCGGCGGCCTGCCCAATCTCATCGGCCAGCTCATCGCCGAAAGCGACCTGAAGGACATCGGCATCCATACGGAAATGCTGGTGGATGCCTGTGTGGATCTCTATGAGTCCGGCCGGGTAACGGGAAGAAACAAAAGCATCGATCATTTCAAAATGGCCTACACCTTTGCCATGGGCACCCAAAAACTCTACGATTTCCTGCACATGAATCCGGGATGCGCCTCCTGTCCGGTGAACTACATCAATGATCCGAGGATTGTGGCTCTGAACCCCAAAGTGACGGCCATCAACAACGCCGTGGAAGTGGATCTCTTTTCCCAGGTCTGCTCCGAATCTTCGGGCTACAGGCAGATTTCCGGCACAGGAGGCCAGTTCGACTTCATCTTCGGGGCCTTCAACTCCAAAGGAGGCAAGGGGATCATCGCCCTCACCTCCACCTACACGGACAAGGACGGCACCCTCAAGTCGCGGATTGTTCCCACCCTGCAACCCGGCGCCATTGTCACCGTCCCGAGATCCATCACCCACTATGTGGCCACGGAATACGGCATTGTCATGCTCAAGGGAAAATCCACCTGGCAGCGGGCCGAAGCCCTCATCGGTATCGCCCACCCTGATTTCAGGGAAGAACTCATCCGGGAAGCCGACAAAATGAAGATCTGGGTGAAAAGCAACAGGTACGACGCTTAAACAAGCTTCCGCCGCAAAAAGAGACGTTGCAGGAGGGGATTTTTTAAGATCGGGCGGGGTGGCTTTCACAACCCTCCCGCCCGATCAGCAGAATTGTCTGGCAGATTCTGAATGAAGAAACAGCCATGCAGGCCATTCGTGTGTGGACGCACTACGGATAAAACAAAAAGAGAAAGACAGGGCCTTCCCCTTTCCCTGCCTTTCGCTCTCAATCACAGACCATAAAGTTTGGCACAATCCCGGCATACGGGCGGTGCAGGGTTTTTTTCAAAAAAACGGCAAAGAATTCCCGGTGCCTCCATCAGCCTGCGACGCCCCTCGCTGCAGGTGGCCATATCGGCATAAAGGACTTCCTGGAAAGCCTTTCGTCTTTCAAAGGTTTCGCGGAAATCCCGCCATGGATGCTTTTGCCAGACAGTATCGAAATCCTCTTCAAAGAGTGAGCCTGTAATGAGGGTAGGCGGGTGGGGAAGGTCTGTCCTTTTCAAGGGAAGCTGGAGAAAGATACAGGGACTGAAACTGCCGTCAGAACCAATGGTGAAACAGTGAATGGGATCGTTGTCGCAGACGGCCCTTTCTTCACGGTGTACCCCTGCAGGAATATAGGCAAGACCTGTCCGGATGGACGTCCAGAGTGCGCGGATGGAAGCCCATCCATGGCGGATTCCGGGCTGTACCTGCTGGTCTGCATGCTGCGGAGTGGGCAGATAGCTGGCGTTGATGGCGAGACAATGTCCAAGCCCATAACGACGGGCGAGGGCCAGAACACCGGGCAGCTCGTGGATATTGGCAGCCTGCTGGAGAAAGCTCAGAGTGATGTGCAGGGGCTTATGCATTTCTTCCGCCAGCCTCCGGAAACGAACGATCCTTTCCATGAGGGCGTAAAGGTCTGAGGGCGGCCGAAGGGCACCATGGCTTTTCTGGCTTGATCCGCTGATGGAGACGGTCATGTGGGTGAGGCCAGCCTGAAGCAGGGCCTCCCCCCTTTCTTCATCCAGGAGGCAGCCGTTGGTCGTCAGGGTACAGCGGACACCAAGTTCTGTGATGGCCTGTACCATGTGGTGAATTTCCGGGTGACAGAGGGGCTCGCCCCAGCCCTGGAGCAAAACGAGTGAGGCCCGCTGGGCCAGAGGAAGGATGCGGTGAAACGCCTCCATGGGAAAGTGCCGGTTCATCCACTGATCCCGGAAAGCCGTCCTGGGACAGGTAGGACAACGCAGGGTGCAGAAAGTGCTGGGTTCAATCTGAAGGGCAAGAAAGTCTGCCATGGCCTGTCCTCCGGCTGACTGCCTTGAAAGAAAAAAGGGGGGTGTAACTGCCATGTTCTTGAGACAGACCGCTACAGGCCGACCCAAAAGGCCCAACACCTCCCCTTATCTGCGATGCAACCTGACGCTGCGGACGGGTCACCCCGTCCGCAGGAAAGCACGTTTACATCACGAAAGCATCAGATGGCGTCGATAATGGCATTCAGGGTAGCGCTGGGCCGCATGGCTGCTGCGGTTTTTACCCTATCCGGATGGAAATAGCCGCCGATGTCCACAGGCCTGCCCTGGGCCGCCTTCAGCTCAGCCACAATCTTTTCCTCGTTCTCCAGAAGATCTCTGGCAACACCCGCAAAACGTCCTGCCAGCGCCGCATCTTCTTTCTGAGCCGCAAGGCTTTCGGCCCAGTAGAGGGCCAGATAAAAATGGCTTCCCCGTGTGTCCAGCTCGCCCACCTTGCGGGAGGGGGACTTCCCCTTTTCAAGGAATTTTCCAATGGCCTGATCCAGGGTTTCGGCGATGAGGCGGGCCTTTTCGCTGCCGGAAGTTCGGGCAATATGCTCAAAGGAGGGTACCAGGGCGCAGAATTCGCCTAAAGAATCCCAGCGCAGATGCCCTTCCCGAAGAAACTGCTCCACATGCTTGGGCGCAGATCCGCCAGCACCGGTTTCAAAAAGCCCGCCACCCTGCATCAGCGGTACGATGGAAAGCATTTTCGCACTGGTGCCGATTTCAAGGATGGGGAAAAGATCGGTGAGATAATCCCTGAGCACATTGCCGGTAACGGAAATGGTGTCCTCACCCTTGCGGATACGCTCCAGACTGAAGCCCATGGCCGCCACAGGACTCAGGATGCGGATATCCAGCCCCGTGGTATCGTGATCTGAAAGGTATTTTTTCACTTTGGCCATCAGTTCCCGGTCATGGGCGCGATTTTCATCCAGCCAGAAAACCGCCGGGGTTCCGGCTGCGCGGGCGCGGGTCACGGCCAGTTTCACCCAGTCCTGGATCGGCGCGTCCTTGGTCTGGCAGCTGCGGAAAATATCGCCCGTTTCCACCGTCTGCTCCAGCAGGATCGCCCCGTCTTCGGCCACAAGACGGATACTGCCCGGCCCCGGCGCGATAAAGGTCTTGTCGTGGGAGCCGTATTCCTCGGCCTTCTGGGCCATCAGCCCCACGTTGGCCACTGTCCCCATGGTGGCCGGATCAAAGGCCCCGTTCTTCTGGCAGTCTTCCACCACCTTCTGGTAGATGGTGGCGTAGCAGCGGTCCGGAATGGCGGCAATGGTGTCATGGAGTTCATCATCCGCCCCCCACATGCGGCCGCCGTCCCGGATAACCACCGGCATGGAGGCGTCCACAATGATGTTGTTGGGAACGTGAAGATTGGTAATCCCATGGCGGGAATCCACCATGGCAAGCCCGCAGCTCTTGCGGTAGCAGGCCGCGATATCGGCCTTGATGGCTTCCCTTTCCGCCTCGGGCAGTTTTTCCAGACGGGCTTCGATATCGGCAAAGCCGTTGTTGACATTCGCCCCAAGGGATTGGAGGATTTCAGCGTGGCGGGTCAGGACATCCTCATAATAAACCGCGACGCAGTGGCCGAACATGACAGGATCCGAGATTTTCATCATGGTGGCCTTGAGGTGCAGGGAAAACAGCAGCCCCTCTTCGCGGGCCGCAGCAATCTGGGCGGCAAAAAAGGCTCTCAGTCTCGCGACGTTCATCACAGCCGTATCCACCACCTCACCCGCCAGAAGGGAAAGCTCCTTCTTCAGCACCTGGGCCTGACCGTCCGCGCCCACAAATTCAATCCGCACCCGGCTGTCTTTGGCAAAGGTCATGGATTTTTCGCTGCCGTAGAAATCACCCCCATCCATATGGGCCACCCGGGATCTGGACTCTGAGGGCCAGGGCTTCATCAGGCGGTGGGGGTTTTTCTGTCCGAAACGTTTCACCGCCGCCGGAGCCCTGCGGTCGGAGTTGCCCTCGCGGAGCACCGGATTCACGGCACTGCCCAGAACTCTGGCGTACCGGGCCTGAATGTCTTTTTCCGCCTCGGTGACGGGCTGATCCGGGTAATCGGGAAGGGCGTAGCCCTGACCCTGCAACTCTGCGATGGCGTCTTTGAGCTGGGGAATGGAGGCGCTGATGTTGGGAAGCTTGATGATGTTGGCGTGGGGCTGCTGGCAGAGCTGGCCCAGCTCGGCCAGATCATCGGACTGGCGCTGTTCAGGGGTCAGGCTTTCCGGAAAAGCGGCGATGATGCGGCCCGCAAGGGAAATATCCCTCTTTTCCATCACCATCCCGGACCAGGCGGTATAAGCCTGAAGGATGGGAAGCAGGGAGTAGGTGGCCAGAGCCGGAGCTTCATCGACTTCCGTATAGATTATGGTATGGGTGCTCATCTTCCGCCTCGAATGATTTCAGGGTTATAGGAAGGCTTTTCGCCGTCATTGGTGCGAAAAATGCATTACCATACCCCGCCCCGGATTGCAATTTCTTAGCCCGAAAGCGCCATCCCCTGAAAATCCTCCTCTCCCGGCCCGTACACCCGGATTCCACGGGCTTCAAACAGGGATGCGGCCCGCCTGAGATCTGCGGCATCCGGCGTCCGGAAGGTCTGGGGCGGCTGGGACATACTCTCAAACCAGCTTCGCTTGCTGACACCATGATCGTGGTAGGGCAGAAGGGTGAGCCAGCGGATGCCCAGACCTTCAAGAAAAAGCGCCCAGGCCTTGAGATTCTCCGCGTCATCGGTGGCCCCCGGAACCAGGGGAAGCCGTGGCCAGACCCAGGGCCCCTTTCCTGAAGCCATGGCCCCGGCCGCTTCTTTCAGGCTGGCCCTGACCGGCTCACTGGCCGTACCGCACCAGTGTTTATGCAAAGCACTGTCGTGGACTTTCACGTCAAAGAGCAGAAGATCCAGATGCCCCATCAGATCCTGCATGGCAGGATGCCTGCTGTCGTACATGCCGCAGCTTTCCATGGCCAGATGAACGCCTTCTTCCCTGAGACGTCCCGCAAGGCCCGCAAGAAAGCCGGGAAAAAGCCCGGCCTCCCCTCCGGAAAAGGTCACCCCGCCGCCCGTTGCCTCAAAATTGGGATATTCAGGACGCAGACAGGCGAGAAGCTCCGCTTCCGAACGGGCTTCACCCACAAGGATGAGGGCCTCTGACGGACAAACCCGCACACAGGCCATGCAGGAGGTGCAGGCTGCCGTACCCCGCCTTTCCGGAAGGAGAAGGCCTTCGGGGCAGACCGCCCTGCACTGTCCGCAGCCAATACAGCGGTGGGGCCGGAAGGCGATTTCCGCCTCAGGCTTCCAGGATTCGGGGTTCTGGCACCAGACACAGCGCAGGGGGCAGCCCTTGAAAAAAAGGGTGGTGCGGATGCCGGGGCCGTCGTGGATGCAGCCATGCTGCACCGAAAACACTAAGGGCGTCTTCATGCGGCCCCCTTTCCGTGGAGGGTTCGTTCAATGACCTCATCCTGCACTTCCGGAGCCAGATCCTGAAAATAGGCGCAGTACCCCGCAATACGCACCAGAAGGCCGGGGTAACGCTCCGGATGACGCCTGGCCTCCAGCAGGGTTTCGGCATCCAGCACATTAAGCTGCACCTGCATTCCGCCCTGGGTGACAAGATAGGAGCGCAGCAGACCCGCCAGCAGTTTTTCCCCGGCAGCGCCCTTCACAAAGGAGGTTCCCAGCCGGAGATTGAGGGCCCCGCCGTTGGCCCAGGCCGAGGTATCCAGCGAGGCGGCAGAGCGCAGAAGGGCCGTGGGGCCCATACGGTCGGCCCCTGTGGCGGGGGAAAATCCGTTGGCCAGGGGCTGGCCCGCCCTGCGGCCCGAAGCCGAGGCGCCTGTCCATCGGCCAAAGGCCGTATGGCAGGTCATGGAATACATGCCCGCAAGGAAGGTTCCGCCCCGGCTGTTTCGGTGGCGTGTCACCGCAGTGCTGAAAATATCCGCCACACGCTGAAACATGGCATCGGCTTCGGGATCCCCATTGCCGTATTTCAGGCAGCGGGTGGCAAGGCGCAGGCGCAGGGCCTCTTCTCCCCTGAAATCCCGCTTCAGAATGTCCACAAGCCCGGCAAGGCCAAGGCTTTTTTCCGTGAACACCACCTGGCGGATGGCGCTGAGGGCATCCGCCACATCCGCAAGGCCCACGGCCTGATAGGACGTAAAATCATAAAACGCCCCGCCCCAGGTCACATCCCGTCCCTTTTCCATGCATCCTGAGGTGAGCAGGGAATTGAGGGGAGCGGAACGATGCATCCGGTTCGCCCTTTCCAGAAGGGCCGTCTGCCGCACCGCATCCGCCACCATGGCCTCCACCTGACGGGTGAAGGCGCAGAGCAGATCCTCAAGGCTTTCCAGGGTCTCGGGCAGCGGGGTCTTCACGGCCCAGGAGGCAAACAGAGACCGGCCAAAGGGCCTGCCAGCGTTGAGGGCCAGCTCCAGACAGGCGGGCAGACTGAACAGCCCTGCATCCGAAGAATGGTAGGTCCTGCCGGGGCTTCCCAGCTCCACGCAGCCGATCACCCCGTAGTCCCGCGCATGGGCGAGAGACATGCCCGCCCCCGTGAGGGCCTTCACCACAGCGGCATCCCCGAAAAAGGCGGGATTACCGCAGCCAGCGCCAATGAGGGCGGTGCATTTTTCAAGAAACCATGCCGGTGTGCTCCCGTGGATCCGCACATGGAGGTTCGGTTCCCTCGTGCGGATCTTAAAAAAAGCATCCAGAAACAGACCGGAAAGAAGCCGGGTCGCATCCCTGCCCTCGCTGTCCGTACCGCCCAGGGTAATCCCCTGCCCCACGGTGTTGCCGCTGAAGTAGGCATCCATCCTCCGGGAAAAAAGGGGAATGGTCTCGCAGGCCTTGAGCTGAAAAGAGGCGATGAGCCGGACGGCGTTTTCCCTGTCCAGACGGCCTTCGGCCATGTCCTTTTCAAAAAGGGGAAAAAGAATCTGATCCAGCCTGCCAAAGGAAAGCCCCTGCTCGTAGTCCTCCAGATTGAGGGCCACATGGACGAGCCAGCAGGCCTGAAGCCCCTCCTGAAGGGTTCGGGCCGGATGCCAGGGCACCTGGGCAAGGCTTGTGGCCAGCCCTGAAAGCCGCGCCTTTTCCGGGCCTTCCGCACTTTCCGCAAGACGGAGGGCTTCCCGCTCCAGATTGGCCGCCATCTTCCGGATGCCTCCCAGAAGAATGCGCACGGACTGGTAAAAGGCCCGCTGATCCGCATCCAGCACCAGCCCCTCCGGCGTTCGGCCTTCCTCCAGAATTTTCCGGGCCCGTGCATCCACGGTGTGAAGGCCCTTTGTCACCACAAGGCCATAGTCCGGAATCTGGTGGGAAACCCCTGCAATTTCCGTGAGAATCGTACTGCGTGCGCCCAGAACCCGCGTCCAGAGGGTGGAGATGCGGGAAAGACGTCCAAAGGCCTTCCATCCCGTGCTCCAGGTGAAGGTGATGCCTGCCATCCCCAGCAGAAAGGCCTTTTCGGAAAAGGACAGCTTCAGGGGCACGGGCCGTTTTTCAAGGCGGAAAAGATCTTCCAGAATGTGGGAGGAACCGCCCTCCGGATAGTAATTGGCTGCGATCCTTTTGGAGCTCATGTTCCCGGCAATGGCTTCTTCCGGATAGATCCGGGCCTTTCTTTCCCCCAGAATAAAGGCCAGCGTCTCCGCACGCCGCACCAGGGGATGGGGTTTTCTGGAAAAAAGCCCGGAAAACCTTGCCCGCAGCATGAGCTTTGGCCTTTCAAGGCAGATACTGCACGGGCTTTCCATGAGGGTTCTGCGGATCGCCGCAAGGGCGGTCTCCTCCATGGTAAAGGGCTGGGGACAGTCTGAGGCTGGAGAAAGAGGAATTCTGGATGGGTTTTCTGTCATGGGGCCTCCCAGGAAAAAGGTTTTTGGTAATACCAATTATGCTTTTAAAAAGCTAAAATCAAGTTGTTTTTGATTTTTGGTATTTCCAAAATAAGGAAAGCCGCTGAAACGCCGATGCAAAAACCAAAAATTCTGCTACAAGGCTTTCCAGAGGGAGGCTTCACATGACAGACAGACGCGCGGACATTGTTTTCAAGGCCCTGCAAAGGGACATTCTTTCAGGGATTTATCCGGAAAAGACCCGTCTTCCATCGGAAAGGGTGCTGGGGGAGATGCATGGGGTCAGCCGCGTCACCATCCGGGATGCCATTTCCCGGCTGGTGCAGCTCGGCCTTGTGGAAAAACAGCCCCAGAGCGGCATCTATGTGCGGCCCTTCAAAAGCGAGGCCTCCCTGGATCTGCTCATCCACCTCATGCAGACCGAAGGGGGGCTGGATACGGACACCCTCCTGTCCCTGCTGGAATTCCGGCGTCTGGCTGCGATTTTCATTGTCCGCAAGGCGGCAAGGAATCCGGATCGTACCGGGCTTCTGCACTTACAAACCCTGCTGAAGGAAACAGAGGCCTCCCTTGCGCAAGGGAAGGAAACGGAAAAAAAAGGGGCCGCGGAAGCAATGCCCCGTCAGCCCCTTTCCCTTTTTGATAGTAAAACGCCTCCGGCCTGGGTACAGACCCTGGCGGAGGCGGATTTTTCCTTTCATGCGGGCATTGTCGCCATGACGGACAACATGGTGGCCCAGCTTCTCTTCAATTCCTTCAAACCGGCGTACCGGCATTACAGCCTTTTTTTCTACGGACTTCCCGGAGCCGCGGAAACGGCCCTGCAAAACCACAGGGAACTTCTCGCCGCCCTGTCCGCAGGGGACGAAGACTATGCGGCCTGGAAAATGGAGCAGACCCTCAGCTATGCGGAAAACCGGGTCAAGGATGCCCTGAGGGAACAGACTTCCTCAGGAAAAGCGCCGGCTGCAAAAAAAGCCTTACATCCGCTTCAGGGCCTTACATCCTGAGCGGCCGGGGGGTCTGCCTCCCCTTCTGTCCGGGGCGCATCTTCGCCCACGAAAACCGGCCTGCCATTTTCCCAGAAAACCGCATACTGGCCCAGCCGCCGCTTTTTCTCCAGCGCCTTTTCCACAGCCGTACGGAGCGCTTCCAGCTGCTGCTGTCCTTCGGGAGAAGGGATACTTTTTTTCCTGATATTCATTGCGCGGCCTCCCGAATCAAAAGCTCATAGTACTCTTCATGCACAACATCGCGGTCTTTTCCATACTGTTCAAAAACAAGAATCGGACTCTTGCTGTCATTCATAAAACAGATGCACTTATCAACCCGATGGCTGAAATCGCTCAGTAAATGACGCAGGCTCCGGGGGAAACGCCGCTCAATGCAGGCAAAGTCTAGGCCCCTCCCCGCGTCAGGAGCAGGGCATCGGAAGCCGTGGCCCCAAGCTCGCTGAAGCGCTTCACCAGCCCCTCCACCGTAAGCCCCGCCTTTTCCTCTCCTCCCACATCCAGCACGATGCGGCCCCTGTCCATCATGAGAAGCCTGCTCCCGTAACGGATGGCATGGGCCATATTGTGGGTCACCATGAGGGTGGTAAAGCCATAATCTTCCACAAAAATCCGGGTGAGATCCATCACCCTCCCGGCGTTTCTGGGGTCGAGGGCTGCGGTGTGCTCATCCAGAAGGATAAGGGGCGGCCTTGACAGCACCATCATCAGCAGGGTGAGGGCCTGACGCTGGCCTCCGGAAAGAAGCCCCACATTGTCCTTCATCCTGTCTTCAAGGCCCATGTCCAGATGGGCAAGATGGTTCCGGAAAGTTTCCCGCTGTTTTTTATTCAGGCTGATGCGAAGCCCCCGGAATCCCTTTTTGGCAGCAATCATAAGATTGTCCTCCACCGTCATGGTGGCCGCCGTGCCTGCGAGGGGATCCTGGAAAATCCTGCCTACATACTGGGCGCGCCGGTATTCGGGAAGCTTTGTCATGTCTCTCCCGTTGATGAAAACCCGGCCCGCGTCCGCAAAGATCTTTCCGGAAATGAGATTGAGAAGGGTGGATTTTCCAGCTCCGTTGGAGCCGATCACCGTGACAAACTCCCCTTCCCCCACCTCCAGATTCAGGCCCTGAAACACCGTATGGGCATCCGGGGTTCCCGGATGAAAGGTTTTGTCGATACCTTCAAGACGTATCATGAAAAAAGCCCTCCCCTGCCCTTTTTCCCCCTTCGGGTCAGCACAAGGGCAAAAATGATGAGAAGGCCGGAAATGAGCTTGAGGTCACTGGGGGTCATGTGGATGGCATAGCCGTAATACCGGCCAAAATACAGAATGGCCTTGTAGAGAATGGCCCCCAGCACCACCCTCAGGGTAAGCACCCAGATGCGGTTGGAGGGAATGAGAAACTCGCCGATCATCACCGCCGCCAGACCAAACACCACCATGCCAAGGCCCAGGTTCACGTCGGAAAAACCCTGATACTGGGCGGCCAGCGCCCCGGAAAAGGCCACAAGGGCGTTGGAAATGCCCACGCCGATCACCTTGTAGGTGGCGGGGTTCACCCCTGCGGCCAGCACCATCTGCTCGTTGTTGCCCAGCGCCCCGAACACAAGCCCCATGTCCGTGAGAAAAAAAAGATCCAGAAGCACCTTGATGCCCAGCACCAGCACAATGAAAAAGCCCAGCAGCACCCAGGCCGGGTCGAGACCGGGAAAGGCCTGGGTAACCAGGGTCATCAGGGTTTCGCTGCGCACCAGAGGCAGGTTCGCCCGGTTGCCCATGATGCGGATATTGATGGAATACAGCATGGTCATGGTGAGAATACCCGCCAGCAGATGGGGCACCCGCAGACGATTGTGAATCTCCGCCGTAACCGCACCTGCCAGCCAACCGGAAACAAGGGCCAGGGTCAGACCCCAGAAAATCCCGGCTCCGCTGGTAATACAGGCCGCCATGACCGCAGCGCCCAGGGGAAAGGAGCCGTCCACCGTCAGATCCGGAAAATTCAGGATCCTGAAGGTGAAAAACACGCCCAGAGCCATGATGCCGTAAATCAGCCCCTCCACAAAAATACCTTCAACCATGGCCTAGCGAACCTCTGTAAGTGTGCCGTTTTCAATGCGGGCATTGGCCTTTTCCAGAAGATCCGCAGGAATCGTGAGGCCAAGCTGCCCTGCCACATCCAGATTCACCAGAAGATCCATGTCCGCAGCTTCTGTCATGTAGCGCGTGGGAATCTCCGCCGTGGGTTTTCCGGAAAGCACTTCCGCCGCCAGACGGCCCGTGGCCACTCCCATGCGGTAATAATCAAAGCCCCAGGCCGCCAGAACCGGGATGTCCCGCGCGGAACTGGGATCTGCCGTCACCAGGGGGATTTTATGGCGCATGCACACCTCGGACACCGCAGGCAGGGCCGCGAACACCGTGTTGTCATTGCTGAGATACACCCCGTCCACCCGGCGGATGATGGTCTGGATGGCCTGCTTCACCTCAGCACTGCTCGCCACCGTGCTTTCCACAAACTCAATGCCCCTTTCCTCACAGACCTTACGGGCGATCTGGGCAAGGCGCACGGCATTGGATTCTCCGCTGGCATAGATGTGGCCCAGCCTTTTGACAGGCTTGATGCGCAGAAGAAAATCAATCTGCTCCGCCACGGGGGTCATGTCCGAATATCCCGTCACATTGGCTCCGCCCTTGTCGTAGGAATCCACAAGCCCGGCATCCACAGGATCCGTGACGGCACAATAGATCACCGGCTGATCCTTCAGAAGATTCACCAGGGCCTGGGCCGTTGGGGTGGCAATGCCTACGGCAAGATCCACCTGCTGGGCCTTGAACTTCTGGGCAATGGAAGCGGCGGTGGAGAGATCGCCGTTGGCATTCTGCAAATCAAAAACAGCCTCCGGCCAACTTTCCCGCACCCCGTCCTGCACCCCCTTTTCCAGGGCATCCAGGGCCGGATGGGCCACAATCTTGGAAATGCCGATCCTCACCTTTTTCGTATCCGCAAGGCCTGCCCCAGCCATCATGACCAAAGAAGCCGCCAGCATCAGCGCCACACCCCATTTTTTCATTGCCCTCTTTTCCTTTCCTTATGTTCAAAAAAGATCCTTAAGATCCACATCCGTCCAGTCCTGATATCCCGGCACCTTCACCCAGAGCAGGCGTTCTCCCGGTACGGCCACCACCTGATACACGGTACGGATACTGCCCTCCTGGGGCCAGGTGGCTCCGCCCTTATCCATGGGGATGTCCAGAAGCGCCTTCATGCTTTCCGCGTTAAGCCCGCCCTTCATCTTCTCCCCCAGACCCAGAAGATTTTCCCGCCTGAGGGGTGATTCAAAGCCCGTGTTCGCCTGAAGCATCAGTCCCCAGGAAGGATCGGCAAAATGGTTGGTGGCCACCAGCAGCCCTTCCCGGTCCGCAGCCCTGCGCCGGAGATCAAAGGGTGCCCACTCGTAGGCAAAGGCCTCGCGGCTGTCCGCCACGTTGATAATAAAGGCGAACTCCGGCCGGGTACTCTGAAAGGCCGCGTCCAGCTCCCCCAGGGTGGCGTAATCCATAAGAAAAGCCATCAGATTGACGATGGCGGGAATGCGGTTGGTAAAGGTCAGGCCACCGCCCGAGGGCAGGCCGTTGTTCAGCTCCAGAAAAAGACCGTCCGCATTCATGCCTGTGGTCATGTACATCACCCCCGCAAAGGTGACCATGGCCGCAGGAATGCCGGAGTCCGGATGCCAGACGCTCACGGCCAGCTTTTGGGCAAAACCCGTGTAGGAATCAAACCAGTCGTAGTTCCGGCCCGCCACCAGAGGCCCGCCCGCTGTGTGCGCTCCCCAGACGAAAATCCCGGAACAGCCCGTTATCACGCCAAAATATTCCATGGCGTTGAGCCGCAGATGTTGCTTCAAAGAAAGCCCCGATGTTTCGGCCATGCCTTCCAGAATGTCTTTGAAACGGCGGGGATAGAACCGGAAAAGGGCTTCTGCCATCTCATCCATGACGGCTTCGGAAAGGCCCTTTTCCTTCATGAAATAGGTTTCAACAGCCTCCTGGTACAAAGCCTTCAGTTCTTTTGAAAGAAGCGCTCCGTACTGCCGCCCCATCTGCCGGAAGGAGCCGTGCAGATCCACAACCGGCACCTTCCCGGACTGGTACAGGACGCCTCCCTCAAAACGCGCAAGGGGGCCGGTTCTACCGGCCTTTTCCGAAGCCCCTGCCCCCCCGGCCATACCCGTCAGAACCATGATGCCTCCCAACAAGCCCAAAAAGAATATTCGCACGCTGCCTCCCTTCCCATACCGGAGAATCCGCCTGAAAAAAACCTTTCCACCTTAGCTTTTTTTCCTTGACCTGTCTAAAGGTTCATGGGCTAGCCTTGCCTCCAGACCGTATAAGGAGAAGCCTTTCATGTATCATGTATCGGACATCACCCGCCGTCTGGGCATTGCCCGCTCCACCCTGCTCTATTACCAGAGAATCGGTCTGGTTTCACCGGCACGGGACGAAAAAAACGGCTACCGCCTCTATTCGGAAAGCGATCTGGAACGCCTTGTCACCCTCCGCTGCCTCCAGAGGGCGGGCTTTTCCCTGGCCCAGTGCCAGCGCTGCCTCGAAGGAAAAATGGACGCCGCCATGCTCCGGGAGCAGCTCCTTGTCATTGAAAGGGAAATTCTCCACCTGGAGACGGCGGGAAGTGTGCTGCGCGCCCTCTGCCACAGGGCGGAAGGAAAGGCTCCGCCCGAGAGACCGGGAAATAATCCTCTGAAACTCTGGCACGCGACCTTTGAAAAACAGTCTCCCCAGGCCCACCTGAAATGGCTTCAGGCCCTGGGCTTTTCCGAAACAACCGCAACGCATATCCGTTGTATTTCACGAAACATCGAAAACCATGAGGTGTATATGGAAGATTTTTTCAGGGTGTTTGAAACCATGAAACGTCAGGGCCCCGGCAGTACGCAGAGCACCCTCGGCGCTTTCCGGAAAATCAAAAACCCGTCTGCCATCCGCCGTATCCTTGAAATCGGCTGCGGCAAAGGCGATACCGCCCTCACCCTTGCCGGGGCAAGTGAGGCCCGGATTACAGCGGTGGACAACCATCAGCCCTTTCTCGATGCCCTCAAGACAAAGTGTGCGGAAAAAAATTTAGCCCACCGCATCCAGCCCCTTGTGGCCTCCATGCTGAGTCTGCCCTTTGAAGACCAAAGCTTTGATCTCATCTGGTGCGAGGGAGCCGCCTACATCATGGGGGTTGAAAAGGCACTTGCAGCATGGAAGAAATTTCTTATTCCGGAAGGCCATCTCTTTATCAGTGATGCGGTCTGGCTCACGGACACCCCTTCTGACCGATGCAGGGAACTCTGGGATGTGGAGTATCCCGACATGTGCCGCCTTGAAGACCGGTGCTCTCAGGCAGAAAAGGCCGGATACCTTGTTGTGGACGCTTCCCTCCTGCCCCGGCAGGACTGGCAGGATTTCTACGATGACATGGAAAAAGTCCT
>NZ_JCANVJ010000011.1:25676-96639 GCF_059569355.1 Desulfobotulus sapovorans DSM 2055
ACTCCCTTGGGGAAAGACCTGCATTTCAGGATTTGAAAGAAGAAATCGCCATGAACCGGCAGTACGGCGATGAATACGGCTATGCCTGCCTGCTGCTTCAAAAAAGCCCCCTTGCCTGAGCGTCCTCTGAGGCGTAAAAAAAGGGGCGAAACGCGATTTACCCCTGAAACCCCACAAAGCAGAACTGTTTTTCTCTGCCTGTTTCCATGGCTCTTGCTTGCCGGGTGTCGGCAGGATGTGTTGGAATATCCAAAAATAGTTTGCCTGATTTCCGCTTTCCACATGTGCTGCCACCTGCTATGCCGATAGACGTAATATAGTGAGCAAAGGACGTTCACTCGCTGTAGTGAATAGGTGCCCCTCCAAAAAGGCAATTCGGGGCCTTTTATGTGCAGATGAAAGAACAGGGGAAATTGAAGCATGACCAGGACTGAGGCCCAAACCCGCTCTGAGCTGATTGACAGCCAGCTCGCCCAATCAGGCTGGAACGTCAAAGATCCTGCCCAGGTCATTGAGGAGTTCGACATCCTGACTCCGCTTCCTGTGGGTATTGCCGAACCACGTACCCCCTACGAAGGTCACCAGTTCAGTGACTATGTATTGCTCGGCAAGGATCGCAAGCCCCTGGCCGTGGTCGAAGCCAAAAAATCAAGCAAGGATGCTGCGCTGGGACGTGAACAGGCCAAGCAATACTGCTACAACATCCAGAAACAACTGGGCGGTGAGCTGCCATTCTGCTTCTACACCAACGGGCACGAAATCTATTTCTGGGATCTGGACAACTATCCGCCGCGCAAGATTGTCGGCTTTCCCACACGGGATGACCTTGAGCGCTTTCAGTATATCCGCCGCAACCGCAAGCCACTGACCCAGGAGCTGATTAACACGGACATTGCGGGCCGCGATTATCAGATTCGGGCCATTCGCTCCGTGCTGGAAGCCATCGAGCAGAAAAAACGTGATTTTCTTCTGGTGATGGCCACCGGAACCGGCAAGACCCGCACCTGTATCGCCATGGTCGATGCCCTCATGCGTGCCGGTCACGCCGAAAAGGTGCTGTTTCTGGTTGACCGCATTGCCCTGCGCGAACAGGCGCTGGCCGCATTCAAGGAGCATCTGCCCCACGAGCCGCGCTGGCCCAACACAGGTGAGAAGCTCATTGCCAAGGATCGCCGCATCTATGTCTCGACCTATCCCACCATGCTCAACATCATCCGGGACGGGTTGCAACAGCTGTCTCCGCATTTTTTTGATTTCATTGTGGTCGATGAAAGCCACCGATCCATCTACAACACCTACAAAGAGGTGCTGGACTATTTCAAGACCCTTACCCTGGGCCTCACCGCCACGCCAACCGACATCATCGACCACAACACCTTTCAGCTCTTCCACTGTGAAGACGGCCTCCCCACCTTCGCCTACACCTTTGAAGAGGCGGTCAACAACGTGCCGCCCTATCTGTGCAGTTTCCAGGTGATGAAGATCCAGACCCGCTTCCAGATGGAGGGCATCAGCAAGCGCACCATATCGCTGGAAGACCAGAAAAAGATGATTCTGGAAGGCAAGGAAGTCGAGGAAATCAATTTCGAGGGTTCGCAGCTGGAAAAGCAGGTGATCAACAAGGGTACCAACGCCCGCATTGTCAAAGAATTCATGGAGGAGTGCATCAAAGACCCAAACGGTGTGCTCCCCGGTAAAACAATTTTCTTCTGTTCAACCAAGGCCCATGCCCGACGTATCGAAGGGATCTTCGACACGCTCTTTCCCCAATACAAAGGGGAGCTGGCCAAGGTTCTGGTCTCGGAAGACCCGCGCGTCTATGGCAAGGGCGGCCTGCTCGACCAGTTCACCAACAATGACATGCCCCGCGTTGCCATCAGCGTTGACATGCTCGACACCGGCATCGACATCCGTGAAATCGTCAATCTGGTCTTTGTCAAGCCGGTTTACTCCTACACCAAATTCTGGCAAATGATCGGGCGCGGTACCCGTTTGCTGGAGACCAGCAAGCCCAAGCCCTGGTGTACGGAAAAAGAGGTCTTCCTCATCCTCGACTGCTGGGACAACTTCGAATACTTCAAACTGCAACCCAAGGGCAAGGAACTGAAGCCCCAGCTGCCCCTGCCGGTGCGGTTGGTGGGATTACGGCTGGATAAAATCGAAAAGGCCATCGATCTTGCGCAGACAACCATTGCCGAACGAGAAATAGCCAAACTGCGCCAGCAGATCCACGAGCTGCCACAAAACTCCGTCATCATCAGGGAGGCCGCCGCCGCACTGGCCCGGATAAGCGAAGAAAATTTCTGGATCACCCTGAATCACCAGCGGCTGGAATTTTTACGAAACGAAATCAAGCCCCTCTTTCGCACCGTATCCGAGGCCGACTTCAAAGCCATGCGTTTCGAGCGGGATTTGCTGGAATACACGCTGGCCAGACTGTGCGAAGAAAAGGAAAAGGCCAAAACCCTCAAGGAGGGTATCGTCGGGCAGATCAGCGAGCTGCCACTCTCGATCAGCTTTGTCAAAGCCGAAGAGGCCTTGATCCGTGGCGCCCAGACCCAGCACTACTGGGCGAGAACGGATGCCGCTGGTCTGGAAGATGCCCTTGATGAGCTGAACACCCGTCTCGGCCCCCTGATGAAATTCCGCGAGCAACAGTCCCCCTCCGGCCCCATACACCTTGATCTCACCGATGTGCTGCACCATAAAGAATGGGTGGAGTTCGGGCCACAGCATGAATCGGTCAGCATCAGCCGTTACCGTGAGATGGTCGAGGCCATGATCGCAGAGCTGACGGCACACAATCCCATATTGCAAAAAATTAAAACCGGAGAAGAGGTCTCACCCCTTGAGGCCAGCCAGCTTGCCGAGCTGCTCCACGCAGAGCACCCGCACATCACCGAAGACCTGCTGCGCCAGATCTACAAAAACCGCAAGGCCCGCTTCATCCAGTTCATCCGCCACATCCTCGGCATTGAGATTCTGAAGAGTTTTCCAGAAACGGTCAGCAAAGCCTTTGATCAGTTCATCCAGCAGCACACGAATCTCTCCAGCCGCCAGCTGGAGTTCCTTAACCTGCTCAAGGACTTCATCATCGAACGTGAAAAGATCGAGAAGAAAGACCTCATCAATGCCCCCTTCACGGTCATTCACCCCCAGGGGATTCGGGGTGTGTTCAGCCCGTCGGAGATCAATGAAATCCTGCAACTCACCGAGCGTCTGGCGGCCTGATGAATAGGAACTGAGAAAGACACGAAAAGCACATAATGGTCTGGGATCAATTTCCTGATGTCACGAAATTGATCATGGATTTTTATCCCATCGAATTCGAGACGGTTGAATGGAGAGGTCATGAAGCAGAACTCTAAAATATCGGTCAAAGGAACAGAGATAACGGTCTATTCGGATGGCGATTTGGATTTCATTTCCCTGACCGATATGCTCCGTGCCAAGGACGGAGATTTCTTTATCTCGGACTGGCTGCGGAACCGGAATACCGTGGAGTTCCTCGGCATCTGGGAACAGGTGCATAACCCGGACTTTAATTATGGCGAATTTGCCACAATTAAAAGTCAAGCCGGACAAAAACGTCAAGCAGTTGAAGGATAAATAGCATGCTGCAAAACAACCCCGAACTCAAAAGCAAGATCGGCCAGCTCTGGGACAAATTCTGGTCGGGCGGCATCTCCAACCCGCTCACGGCCATAGAACAGATCACCTACCTCCTGTTCATGAAACGGCTCGATGATCTGGATCAGAAGAAACAGGGCGATGCCGAGTGGACCGGCGAGGCCTACACCTCCAGGTTCGAAGGGCAATGGATACCGCCCGAATACCGCGCCAAAGCAAGGGAAGACGACACCCAAAAAGAAACGGCCAAACGTCAGGCCGATGCCAAAATGTATGAAATCGACAAGCACAGCTTACGCTGGAGCGAGTTCAGGCACATGCAGGCCGAGGAAATGCTGCAACATGTGCAGGGCAAGGTTTTTCCCTTTCTCAAGGACATGAACGGCACCGCAAGCAACTTCACTCACCACATGAAAAACGCCGTGTTCATCATCCCTAAACCTTCCCTCTTAGTGGAGGCGGTGAAGACCATCGACGAGATTTTCGAAATTATGGGGAAGGACTCGCAGGAGAAGGGACAGGCCTTTCAGGATATTCAGGGGGATGTTTATGAAATGCTCCTTTCCGAAATCGCTACGGCGGGCAAAAACGGCCAGTTCCGCACCCCGCGCCATATCATAAAGCTGATGACCGATCTGGTGCGGCCCCAACTCGGCCACCGCATCGCAGACCCGGCCTGTGGTTCCGGCGGCTTTCTCCTCGGAGCCTATCAGTACATCGTCACCCAACTGGCCATCAAGGCGGGAACCAGTGACCTGAAGCCCGATGAAGACGGTTTTGTTCGAACCTCCGTTGCAGCCGCCTTCGACGAAAAAAGGCAGGCCATTCTGCAAGCCTCGCTCTACGGATATGACATCGACAGCACCATGGTACGCCTGGGGCTGATGAACCTGATGATGCACGGCATCGACGAACCCAGGATCGACTACAGGGACACCCTTTCCAAGGGTTATCTGGAAGAAGCCGAATACGACATCGTCATGGCCAATCCCCCCTTTACCGGCAGCATCGATAAGGGCGACATCAACGAAAACCTGCAACTTTCCACCACCAAGACCGAGCTGCTCTTTGTCGAGAACATCTACCGCCTGCTCAAAAAGGGCGGCACCGCCTGTGTCATCGTGCCGCAAGGGGTACTCTTCGGTTCCGGCACCGCATTCAAAACCCTGCGCCGGATGCTGGTGGAACGCTGCGACCTCAAGGCGGTCATCACCATGCCCAGCGGTGTTTTCAAACCCTACGCCGGGGTCAGCACCGCCATCCTTCTTTTCACCAAGGTCTGGGGGCCAAAGGACAAGGTGACCCAGGCGGCCACGGAGCATGTCTGGTTTTATGAGATGCAGGCAGACGGCTATTCCCTGGATGACAAGCGCAGCAAGCAGGAAGGACATGGGGACTTGCAGGATATTGTTTCCCGCTTCCATGCCCGCACTCCCGAAACCGATACCGACCGTACGCAAAAATGGTTTATGGTGCCCCGTGCCGACATCGAGACCGAGGGGTATGACCTGTCCCTAAGCCGGTACAAGGAGGATGTGTTTGAAGAGGTTACGTATGAAAAGCCGGGGGTGATTCTGGAGCGCTTGCTGGTGGCGGAGCTGGGGGAAGATTTTGTAAGCCACGAAACCCATAAAAAGGTTTTGGAAAGTGTTGAGGGTGGGATTGTGCGGGAACTGCTGGAACTGAGGGAGATGATCGGATGAGCAGTAGCCTACAAAACAGCTTTCCCGATTCCCGTGCAGGAAATCTGCTTCAAGATCTGAAATCCCTGATTGATCAGGGCCGGAAGCAGGCGGTTTCCGCGGTTAACAGTGCGGTAAGCATCACTTACTGGCATGTGGGCAAACGCATCAATGAAGAGGTGTTGCACGGAGAGCGGGCGGAATACGGCAAGCAGGTGGTGGTGTCACTGGCCGGGGAGCTGGCCGCGCTCTATGGCAAGAGTTTTGAGGCGAAAAATCTGCGGCGGATGATGCAGTTTGCTGAGGTTTTTCCAGATCTTGAGATTGTCGTTCCACTGGCGCGACAATTGAGCTGGTCGCATTTTTTGGCCTTGATACCGCTTAAATCGGAGGAGGCCCGAATCTTTTATGCCCGTTCAGCCAGTGAATCCGGCTGGAGTAAGCGGGAGCTGCGGCATCAAATGGAGCGCAAGGCCTTTGAACGCTCCGAAATTGCCGATACAAAACGATCCCTGGCCGAGGCGGAGCATCTGAACGGCAGCTTCAAAGATCCTTACTTTCTCGATTTTCTGGGACTGAAAGAGGGGTATCTGGAAAATGAGCTGGAGACCGCCCTTCTCAAGGAGCTGGAGCTTTTCATTCTGGAACTGGGTAAAGGTTTTGCCTTTGTGGAACGCCAGAAACGGATGATTATTGACGGCGAGGATTTTTACCTTGATCTGCTCTTCTTTCACCGGAAGCTGAGGCGACTGGTGGCGGTGGAATTGAAAATCGACCGCTTCAAAGCCGCCTTCAAGGGCCAGATGGAACTCTATCTCAACTGGCTTAACAAATACGAACGGCAAAACGGCGAAGAAGCCCCCATTGGACTGATCCTCTGTGCGGAAGCAGGCACCGAACAGGTGGAGCTGCTCAACATGCAGAAAGACAATATCCTGGTGGCCGAATACTGGACGGAACTGCCTCCCAAAAAACTGCTGGAAGAAAAACTGCACAATGCCTTGATTGAGGTGCGGGAGCGGCTGGCAGAACGGAAACAGATCCGAGGTGGGGAATGAAGAAAATGAATCATTTAACCATTCCACAGCTAATTGGCGAAAAAGGCATCTTCACCGATGGAGACTGGGTTGAGAGTAAAGACCAAGACCCTGGTGGAAGCGTCAGGTTAATTCAACTTGCGGACATTGGAGATGGTCTTTTCTTAAATAAATCAAACCGCAGATTAACAAAAGAAAAGGCGCTTCAGTTACGTTGTACCTTTTTAAGAAAAGGCGACATTCTAATAGCGAGGATGCCAGACCCGCTAGGAAGATGTTGCATTTTCCCTAAATTAGATGATGAGTGCGTAACAGTTGTCGATGTGTGCATTGTTAGAATTTCTGATCCTAACCATCACCCTCAATTTATCAGCCGTATAATCAACTCTCATGAATTAAGAAAACAAATTGAACGACAAACTACCGGTACTACTAGAAAAAGAATTTCCAGGGGAAATTTGAGCAAGATTAAAATCCCCCTCCCGCCGCTCGACGACCAAAAGCGCATTGCCCATCTGCTCGGCAAGGTGGAAGGGCTGATTGCCCTGCGCAAACAGCACCTGCAACAACTCGACGACCTCCTCAAAAGCGTCTTTCTGGAGATGTTCGGCCATTTTCTAAAGGATGGTAGCAACTCAACGTTAGCCGATTGCCTTAAGATTCAGCAAGGTTTTGCTTTTAAGAGCTCTGAGTTTATTGAAGACGGTGTCCCAATTATTAAAATTGGCACTGTGAACAAAGGGTTCTTTGATTACTCCACTCTCTCATTCATAGCTAAAGGTTATCCTGAAAAAATTCGTCGTTATGAGATTATTCCAGGTGATTTACTCATTTCCTTAACGGGAACTGTTGGTAAAGATGATTACGGGAATACTTGCTTTGTCCCCAACAATTCCATCCATCAAAAATACCTGTTAAATCAGCGTGTTGGCAAACTAACATGTGATAAAAAGGTGGTGAACCCATTCTTTATTAATGCGTTCATGACATTGCCAGAAGTTAAGTCTGCCTTGATAAAACAGAATCGAGGCATTCGCCAGGCGAATTTAAGTAATTTGGATATATATAAAATTACTCTATCAATTCCACCTCTCGACCTCCAAAACCAATTCGCCGCCATTGTCGAAAAGGTCGAAGGGCTCAAGTCCCGTTACCAGCAAAGCCTGAGCGATCTGGAAACCCTCTATGGCGCACTGAGTCAGAAGGCGTTCAAGGGAGAGCTGGATCTGTCGGGTGTGCCGCTGCCAGAGGAAGATCCTACTGTAATCATTGAAGAGGTGGAAGATCAGAAACAGGAAATTGCCGACATGAAGAATATCGAATTGCCGACCCCGGATGCGAACTGGATCATCACCGAAAAAAAACGACATGCACAAATGGGGATTTGGTTTGATGCCTACCTGAAGCAGCTTAAAACCGGAGATGCCCCATCTCTGGATACTTTTGTTCAGTTGTTGGAAGATAAGTTTTACGAACTGGAGGGTGAGTATGCTGCCGCCGGGCTGATGAAATATGATCAGGCCAAAGAGTGGCTGTTCAAGGCCATTGCTGACGGGCGTATTGAGCAGACCCGTAATCCGATTGAAATAGACGGCAAGCCGGAGCTCGGGAACCAGATCATCCTGAAAAAGGTGTGATACCCCATGAAACTCCTGCTCCTCAAAATTACTGATCCGAAAGGCTTCCGCAGCCTGCAGCCGGGGTTTGAGTATCAATTCCGTACGGAATGGCAACTGCAGGAGGAGCAGAGCTTTGCTCCCTTTGTCTGTGCCGGGCCCAACGGCAGCGGAAAGTCCAACCTGCTGGAGGCCCTTGCGGCGATTTTTTACCAGTTGGAAATCCTGCGTGTCCGGCGCAGTTTTTTGCCGGTCATCTTTTTCTTTAATGAAACGGATCCTTTTACGCGTGGCATCAAGGATGGCGAAGGCACACCCAATGCTTTTCAGCTAGAATATCTGATCCGCCCTCCGAAGGGTACGCAGTTTCCTATGAGCTTTTCGGTCCGCTTTGAAACCGACCTCCCGTGGATTCATGTGCGCATCATCAAGCAAATGAATGAATCGCCCCGCATCGAATGGGTCAATAAAGCTGAATTTTATGCCGAAGGCGAAGGTTCGTTAACGTCCGATGAGCGCGACATTCTGCTGCCCGATTTTGTGCTGGGTTATTCCTCCGGTGAAAACCAGATCCTGAGCCTGCCGTTTTTCAAAATGCGGTTTGTTCAGTACGACGAGTATTGGCAGAAGCTGAAAGACCGATTAGACTATCCTGGTCGCCCCGAAACACGGATGGCATATCTGGACAATGAATTCAGTCAGGCAATTCTGCTCTGCAACCTCCTGTTTCAAGATGCGGAATCCCTTGCGCCCTTTCGCGAAGACATCGGCATAGAAGAGCTCAAGGAGTTCCGCATCATCATCCGGCGCAGCATCCCGTTGGACGAGTCGCATCTATCCGAGTTCGATCCACTGACGGAAGACGAAAAATCGGCACGGGCTAATCGCATACGGTCAGAGTACAAGAACGAGAGTAACGAACGTCAGCAGGAACGAATCAGCGATGAAATTATCCGCGTTCATGACGTGCTGGAGACAACCGAGAGCATGTTCGGCGGCAGCTCGTTACGTCTAAATCTGATTGAACGGCTGGATGGTGATGAGAAGTCCAAAAACATTATTCCTCGCCTGCAACGGTGCGCCACCTGTTCCTATCTGGATGAAAGCACGGGTACACTTTATCTCGACTACTTTGTCAATGATGCGACCCGAGAGGCCTTTCGTGAAAACTTCAGCAATGATCCGCTGGAACTCTTTCAGGCCTTCCAGGTGTTGCTTACACTCAATCTTTTCTCGGTCAGCGAAAACCTTAAAAGTGACCTCTACCAATCAGAGAGCCACTACGTGAGTGAGACCGTGCCGACCCTGGCCTCGGACGAGCGCATCATGCGCTTCAAGTTCGTCAAGTTCCGCAAGACCGACGTGGCTGAGCCGGTGATGCTCAAAAACCTTTCCGATGGCGAACATCAGCTACTGCACACCCTTGGCCTCTGCCTGCTGTTCAAAAACACCCAGAGCCTGTTTCTGCTCGACGAGCCGGAGACCCATTTCAACCCCGACTGGCGCGCCAACTTCGTCACCCGCCTGCGCCAGAGTTTCAATGGCAGTGACGGCCAGGAGATGCTGGTTACCACCCACACCCCGTTTCTGATCTCCGACAGCCGACCGGAAAAGGTGCTCGTCTTCAGCAAAGATAAGGAAACAGGCGGGGTCAGCGTTACAACCCCCGACTATAACACCCTGGGTGCATCCATCAATAAGATCACCATGGCGACCTTCGGCAAACGCGAGACCATCGGTGGTCATGCCCTGGCCATGCTGGAGAGCCTGCGGAAGCGTTTTGAGCAAGGCGAGGACAAGGAGCAGCTCATCACCGAGATCAACCGCCAGCTCGGAGACTCGGTGGAAAAAATCCTGCTCATCAAGACCATTCTCGACAGCATGGAGGGCAAGGACTGATGCTGTTCGCCTACACCTATGTTCCCCATACGATGGAAAAGATGCAGGAATTCATTGATTTCATTTTTTTCGAGGTGTGGTGTAAAGCGCCGGGCAATGGCGACTTTCGGCTTGAACTCTTCAATACCAATGCCGAACTCAAGGATGTGATGCAGGCCTTTTACTACGGGGATACGAAAGGCGGAGATTTTTTTTATGGCCAAGTGGAACGGATTTACAGCCTGTTTGCCCCATTAATCCCGGCGCAGATAGATCAGCTCAAACAGTGGTATCTGGCCAACAACGACATGGAAAAAGTCTGTGCCAATGATCCGGCAATCCAAATCGCGCGATATACCGATATCACAGTCATCCATCCTGACCTGAGCGATCAACTGGCTTTATTTTTTAAAGGACTCTATTCCCAGCAACTCCTCGATCTGAAGGCACTGCGGGAAAAGATTGGCCAGATTGATGAGCACTACAAGGCATTCATACAATTGAATTCCACTGGCAAATGTCCGTTCTGCGGCCTCGGTGACATCAAGGGGGTGCATCACACCAGACGCGAGGCCTATGATCACTACCTGCCCAAGGCGCTCTATCCCTTCAATTCGATCAATTTCCGCAACCTCGCCCCGGCATGCCATGAGTGCAACAGCGCCTACAAACTCAGCAAAGACCCAGCATACAATACCGCCGGACGGCGCAAGGCTTTCTATCCTTATGCGACCAATGCCCACGGTATCGAAATTACTATCGACCTCAACACCCCGGATGTTGATCGCCTGACACGCGCCGACATTCAACTCACCTTCGGCCCGGCTGCCGTCCATGAGGAGATCGAGACCTGGAAAGAGGTGTATGGCATCGATGAGCGTTACAAAGCAAAATGCTGCGACAGTGATGCCAAGGACTGGCTGGAGCAGATTCGCATTCTCCGTGATACCCATGGTGTCACCCCCGAAAACTCGCTTGCCACCGCTCAGCAACAGACCGCAAAAGCGCCGGTTGCCAACAGCAACTTTTTAAAACTGGCTTTCCTCGAAGGCTGCCAGCGAGCCGGTCTGTTTGATGCGATTGCAATAGAGGAAGCCGCACCATGACCTCTTACCGTATGCCCGAGACAATCATCCTTATCGAACAGACACCTTCTGTATGGAATGTTTGCACACTGGGGCATTACACGGCATGGCTTGCGTTCTTTCAAACAGCAGAGGGGGCCATATGAAATATCAGCCACCCTACACCATCACCCCGTTGGTTGTGACTCTGGCCGCCAAGATCGGCAAGGCCATCGGAAGACTGACCATACTCACCGATCAGGCGAAAGTCTTGCGGCTGCGGCAAAGCCGATACAGCCCTTAGCCTTGCGGGTGTGCATGCGCCGCCTTGGAGACCGGTGTTCTCAGGCAGAAAAGGCCGGATACCGGGTTGTGGACGCTTCCCTCCTGCCCCGGCAGGACTGGCAGGATTTCTACGATGACATGGAAAAAGTCCTCCTTGATCTGGAAGACTCCCTTGGGGAAAGACCTGCATTTCAGGATTTGAAAGAAGAAATCGCCATGAACCGGCAGTACGGCGATGAATACGGCTATGCCTGCCTGCTGGTTCAAAAAAAAGCCCTTGCCTGAGCGTTCTCTCAGGCTTAAGAAAAGGGACAAAATGACCTTTGTCCCTGCAACCCCACAACAAGGAAAACAGAGCATGAAATCCGCATCCGTAAAAGCCTTTACCTGCTGGCTTTTTCTTCTCCTTTTCATCGTCGCGGCCAGCCCGGCCGCAGCCCAGTGGCCCCGGATGACACCCTCCAAAGACGGTGTGCCCATTTCCTATGAGGTGTACGGAAAGGGAGAGCCCACCCTGGTTTTTGTCCACGGATGGAGCTGTGATGCCCGCTACTGGCAGAAACAGATTGACCATTTTTCAAAAAATAACCGCATGGTGCTTCTGGATCTGGCAGGCCACGGTCACTCGGGCATGGGCCGGAGTACGTACACCATGAAGGCCTTTGGCGAAGACGTGAAAGCGGTGGTGGAAGCGGTGGGAAGCCAGAAGGTAATTCTCATCGGACACTCCATGGGTGGCCCCGTCATCGCCGAGGCGGCGCGCCTCATGCCCGGTCGTGTGCTGGGGCTTATTGGCGTGGACACCTTTGACAACGTGGCCCATCCCCTCACCCCTGAAATCATGGCCGGGATGGTCAGCCCCCTGGAAGAGGATTTTCAGGCCGGAAGCCGTCAGTTTGTCGCGCCCATGTTTGTCCCCGCCACCCCGGCACCGCTCCGGGAATGGATTCTCAGCGACATGGCTGCCGCCCCTCCCACCGTGGCCCTCAGTGCCTTAAAGGAAATGATGGGGCTTTTCATCACCGGGGAGTCCGCCGCCATCTTCAAAGAAGTCCGCCTTCCCGTCATGGCCGTCAATGCCGACCTCTGGCCCATTGATATTGAAAATAATCGTAAGCACATGGCGTCCTTTGAGGCCACCGTCATCCAGGGAACCGATCATTTTCTCATGCTGGCAAGGCCAGAGGTCTTCAACCCCGCTCTGGAAGAAGCTGTGAAAAAAATGCTGAAGAGAAACTAACCCCCGAAAGCCAGCTCCGGATCGGGCAGACGGCAGCATCCGGCGCTCAACGAAAAAAAGCACCCCCTTTTGAAAGGAGAACAGCATGAACAGACCCCGTTTTTTGCTCGCTGTGACCTTTCTGGTCACCCTGCTGCTGGTCAGCAGCCTGATCACCGTCAACAGGGCCTGCGCCGCATCCATCCAGCCGGAAAAACGGGGGAAGGTTGTCATTTTACATCTATCCGGAAGATTCACCATCGGTGAAGGAGATCTTCAGTTCCGTCACGCCGTGTATGATCATTTCGATCAGGGCTTCTTCAATATCGTGGTAGATCTCGGAAATGTCACCCGCGTTGACGCCTCCATGATCGGAGAGCTGGTATCGGGCTATACCTCAGCGACACACCGGGACGGCAAACTTGTTCTGTGCAATCTTCCCGCCAAAATACACGAGATCCTGCAAATCACTAAATTGATAACCGTTTTTGAAACTTTTGACAGCATCGACGCCGCTGTGGCCTCTTTTAAGCATTGAGTTTTCTGATTATCATCTTGTTTCAGTTATCGTTCCCATGCTCCAGCGTGGGAACGCCCTGCCGGGCGCTCCTGCGCCCAAGGCCAGTATCCTCGGGAATTCCTTTTCTGGGAAATGGGCAGCGTCGAAGCGCCGGGATGATCCAGTCCAAAACATGGAGTGTTTCCGGTTTCTGGACTTCCTACAGGCTTTGGGGGGCATGACAGTGTTCCGGGACTCAAGACGCTGGAGCGTCTTCAGATGCATTCCCACGCTGGAGCGTGGGAACGATGAGTTCAGGAAGCGGAACAACCGGAACAGTTTGAGGCTGCCGCAGGCCTCGGTTACCGGATCGTGCGTCTGGACAGTGTCGCGAGGCTCGCATCCGCGCTGCGGCTTTACAGAAATTGCGGATTTCAGGAAATTGAACCTTACTGTTTTAATCCCTACCCAGATGCCGTATTTATGGAGTACAGAATATCCTGACATAGAAAAAGTCCCATGGTTTCATCTGCAAAACAGACCGGAGGAAGTATGGCAGCCGAAATTTTTCCTGATCCCATCCGAAATCTTCCCCAGGCGGATATCCCGCTGAACGGCGTCACAGCATACCTGTCCCAGTCCGACGCCCATCAGATTCTTTTCATGCAGTTTGATAAGGACACGGATCTGCCCGAGCATCACCATGCTGCCCAGGTGGGCATTGTTCTGGAAGGAAAAATAGAACTTGTCATGGATGGCATCCGGCAGACTTTCACGAAAGGAGACCGCTATCACATTCCAGCAGGGGTCAGACATTCCGGAAAAATATACGCTGGTTACGCGGACATAACCTTTTTCAGTGAACCCGACAGGTATGGTACAAAATGAACATCCTGCTCGGCATCGGGCTGCTTATGCTCTTCAGTTTTCCCGTCTGGCGTCTGGCCTCCCGCCGCAAAAATCTCCCCTGCCCCGTATGGCTGGGCTGGCTTGTGGAAATGGATAACCCCTTCACCCGAACCCACCGGGCGGAAACCATCCTCTCCCGTCTGGACATCCGTCCGGGAATGCTTGTGGCGGATGTGGGCTGCGGCCCCGGTCGCCTTACCCTGCCCCTTGCCCGGAAAGTGGGAAAAGAAGGCCATGTGGTCGCCATGGATATTCAGCAAGGTATGCTGGACAGGACACGGCTGAAGGCAGCAGCGGAAGGGCTTGACAACATCACATTTCTCAGGGCCGGTGCAGGCTCCGAAGCCCTTGCAGGCTGTCACTTCGATCGTATTCTTCTGGTGACGGTACTCGGAGAGATTCCGGATCCGAAACCGGCCCTTGCGGAAATGTATAAAGCCCTCAGGCCGGACGGCCTTCTTTCCGTGACAGAAATTATCTTTGATCCCCATTTCCAGAGAAAAAAGACCGTCATCCGCCTTGCGGAAAGCATGGGGTTCAAGGAGCGGGCCTTTTACGGAAACGCCATTGCCTATACCCTGCATCTTGAAAAATCCGCGTAAAACACTGAAACAGGAGGGAGTACAACATGAAAAAAGCGATGTTCATCCGTGTTGTTTTACTCTGCCTTGCTGCTCTCCCCCTTCTTTCAGAAAAGAGTTTCGGCCTGGAGTTATCCCCTGAAGACCAGATCTGGCTGCAAGAGATTCCTCCCCTGCGGTTCAGCGAGGTGGACTGGCAACCTCTTTCTTACACCTCAGACTATCCTGTTTATAAAGGCCTCATTGCCGACTACCTCGACATTCTCAGCAGCAGCACCGGCATCAGGATGGACTTTATCCTGAGCGAAACCTGGCAGGAGGTGCTGGACAGATTTAAAGACAAAGAAATTGATCTCATACCCGCCCTGGCCCTGGAAGATGATGTAAAAACCGAAGTACTTTTCACCGATCCCTATGTTTCCTTTCCCCTGGTCATCGTCACAGGGCCGGACAGGGAATTCATCGCCTACACCCATGAGCTGGAAGGAAAAAAAGTGGGCGTGGGCAAGGGCTATACAAGCCACAATTTTATGAGAAACACCTATCCGGCCATCGAACTGATCACCACAGCCAATGTAACGGAAGGCCTCCACCTGCTCAGCCAGGGCAAAATTGATGCCTTTGTCGGGCACCTTGCCGTTGTCATGGATGCCATCAGAAGATCCGGTCTTGATCTCCGTATCGCAGGAAAAACGGAATATGTGTTTGAACACCGCATGGGCCTTCCACCGGAACATGCCCACACCGTTGCCATTTTCAATAAGGTTTTTAAAGGAATCTCCCCGGAAGAGCACAACCGGATCTACAACAAATGGATCAGAATCAAAATGGACCGGACGAATTATGCCCTGATATGGAAAATTCTGGCAGGAACCAGTCTTCTGATCTTCATCATTGCCTGCTGGAACAGAAAACTTTCCAGTGAAAAAAACCGCATCGAGCAACTGGTTCATGACCTGAATATTCTGAAAATGCAGCTGGAAGAAAAAAACAGCGAACTGAACAGGCTGGCCGTCACAGACCAGCTTACCGGGCTTTACAACCGTCTCAAACTGGACGAAACCTTTCAGTATGAAGCGGATCGCTCGGGAAAATCCGGACACACATTCGGCATCATCCTCATGGACATTGATTACTTCAAAGACATCAATGACCGATATGGACATCAGACAGGAGACAACGTTCTGGTCTGTATTTCACAGCTGATTCTGTCCAATATCCGAAAAACCGATATCCTTGGAAGATGGGGGGGAGAGGAGTTTCTGATCATCTGCCCGGAAAGCAGTGAGGAAGGCATCCTGAGGCTCGCTGAAAAGCTGAAATACACCATTGAAAACCATATTTTCCCGGAAATTCAGACATGCACAGCAAGCTTTGGAGTCGCTCTTTATCAAAAAAATGAAGATATCGCAGGCCTCATGAAAAGAGCGGATGAGGCACTGTACATGGCAAAAAATACGGGCAGAAACAAAGTCATATTAAAGTAATCCCCTGACCTCACTCCCTCCCCCCAAAAAGACGGCTCAAAAAGGCAGGGCTCCATCCGGAAAGCTCAGCGGCTCAAGTCAGCGACAAGCCTCCCTTTTCAGGGATGGAGACAGGCCCTTTCCACAAAATCCACTCTCTGCATAAGGAAAGCCCCGTGGAGATTTCATCCCATCCCCTTCCATCCTGTTCCACACAACAACGTATCTTCATTGTGGAAGATGATACCCGTCTTGCCACCCTCATCAGCGAATATCTTACCCTCAACGGATACGATACCCTGGTGATTCCGAGGGGTGATCTCGCCGCAAAAAAAATTCCGGAAGAAAATCCGGATCTGGTCATTCTGGATCTCATGCTCCCCGGCCAGGACGGACTGAGCGTCTGCCGGGAAATACGGCGGGAGTATCAGGGGCCTGTTCTTATTCTCACGGCTCGGGAAGAGGATATGGACGAAGTGGCGGGTCTGGAGCTGGGGGCGGACGATTATGTGAAAAAACCCGTGGTTCCCAGGGTGCTTCTGGCGCGTATCCGCGCCCTGCTGCGAAGAACCGGCCCGTCCCCAACCCCCGCAAAGGAACTGTCCTGCCTCACCTTTGGCAGCCTGCGCATTGATCCTGCCGCACGCAGCGTAGTCCTGAAAAACACCCCCATTGAGCTGAGTACCCTGGAATTCAGCCTGCTCAGCATTCTGGCCGGTCAGGCCGGTGAGGTGCTGAGCCGGGAAACCCTTCTCGCCGAACTTCGGGGGGTTGCCTACGATGGCATGGATCGTTCCGTAGACATGTATATCTCAAGGCTGCGCAAAAAACTGGGAGACGACGGGGCAAAACCCTGTCGCATCAAGACCGTATGGGGAGAAGGCTACCTTTTTGTCAAGGATGCCTGGTAAGCCTGTTCTCCCCACACTTCCGGATCAAAAGGCGGTTTTTTTATTCTTTCTGTGCCCCGGAACTCATACGCTCCTGCAAAGCCGCCGCAATGCGTTCCCGCCTGCGCACGGATTCCGCATCTTCTCCGAAATACCGGGTCTGCAAGGCCGCAACCTCCCGCTCTTTTGCTTCGGCATTCAGACCGGTATCCCGGCTGATCTCAGCCCGCTGGCTTTTGTAGGCTTCGTCTCTTTTCCGATCCGCCTCAATGCGTTGCTCCACCGCTTCCATTCTGGCAACCGCATCTGCGGGAAGGGCTTCCAGCCTCAGGGCACGAATCCGCTCCTGTCTTTCCGCATCAGAAGCCATATGGGCCAGATCCCGTTTATGCACATCCAGCAGTTCACGGTAACGCTGATACGCATTCCCGGAAACAGGGGGCCCGTCCTCCCGTTCTGCCCGATACGCCGCATCCAGCTCCTCAAGCGCCTGCAATTTTTCACTGGAAGCCATATCCGGGTCTGACACAATCTCCACCCGTTCCATGCGATACCGGCTTTCCGCCATCTCACGGCCAAAAAGCCATTCCGTATGGGACTCTCCCAGATAGGCGATGCGGAAATTCCGGATATCCTCCCAAAAGGCCAGACGCGCTTCCCGGGTTCGGGGAAAGGCCTGTATGGCAAGGTAATCCGCCAGTTCCATTTCACTTTTAATATAGGATGCATAGACAGCCAGAATGGCTTCCGCACTTTCCGCATCATACTGTGCAAACAGCCAGGCCCGCACCGCATCCATATGGGCCACCAGATCCGTCACCTGGCCGAACTCCTGGGTCAGCCAGGCAAAAAGGGCACGTACATCCTCCCCCTTTTCCCGGGCCATGAGATCTGCAATCAGATCCCTGCTTTCCGTATTCTTTTTTTCCAGAACCACAGGGGCAGACCGCTCGGGCAACGGCAAGGCCTTTGCTGTCAGCGGATCAGCCGGAGCATCTCTGAAGGAGGATCCCTGCAAAGCAGGAAGTTTTCCCCCAAAAATTCTGTCCTGAGAGTAAAGAGACAGCACAAAGCCAGCAAGCAGAACCAGCAGCATTCCCCAGATCCAGCGGGACGGACGATAAAGTGCTCCCATCATGTTTACCCCCCCGGCCTCCCTTCCCGCCCCGGAACAGGGGGCAGGGAAGGAGGCAGCTTATCAGAACCCTCTGGTTTTCAGATCGGCGGCAATGTCTTTATAAAACTGCGGCGCATTGAAGCCCGGCGTAATCCCCAGAAACATCCCTACGATATTCAGGTGATCGCAGCCCGGAGAATACCAGGCCGCCTGCTGTACGCCTCTGAAATTGCCCCATTTGGCACTTTCCACACTGACAAGACCGTCATTTGGCCCTTCAAGACCCAGCATGATGAGCCAGGGTACCTGCATCAGCACACTGGGGGCTCCCCACTTGGCCTTGGCGGCCCAGCTCTGATAGTAAAGCCCCGCCACATCCGGAGTATTGGGGTTAAAGTGGTTCCTGACGATATCCGTGGTGACATCCCAGCCATTGGCAAGACTGTCGGGATTCTCATCCCCCATAATGAGGGCATAGATCATATTCATGGCTCCCCCCACCAGCCCGTGCAGTTCTCCCGGAACCCCGGTCATAATCATATCGGCCAGTCTGCTGCCCTGATGGGGCCCTGCGATACTGGTGTGGCTGGCCACAAAGGGAGCAAGCCCCAGATTGCTGATGGCATAGCGGGAATAGAGGGTTCCGTGGGAATGACCGATAATATTGACCTTCTCCGCTCCGGATGCCGCCAGAATCTCAAGAACCTGATCCCTGAAATCCATGGCTTTCGCTTCCGTGGAGTCCATGCCGTTGACAGAGGTCACATAGACCTCAACCCCTGCACGCTCCAGGGCTTTGGGAATGTCTCCCCAATAATCCATGATACCGACAATTTTCGCAGACGCCCCCATGCCATGGGCCAGCACCAGAGGATACCGGGTGTCATATTTTGCGTGCGCACCCGACATGAAGACACAAAGCAGAAAGACTGCGGTCAGCAGTACGGACTTTCGATACATGGCATGTTCCTCCGTTTACGTGTTTTTTGTTGTTCTGTCAGAAGACAAATTTAAAATGTTGTGTATTTTTGAATAATTTTATCGATGATGCCTTCCTTTCTCAGTTGCATCAAAACCTGGCTGTAGTCTTCCGCCAGTTTTTTATGGGATGGGCCTTTGGCCTTGGAAAACCCAATATAAAGAGGTTCATCGCTTACGGTAAAATCCAGTTTTTTAAACTGCCCAGTCAGACCCAGTTCTTTGACCTTGTATGCAAAAACATATTCGTTCACAGGTGTGGCGTCAAAACGGTTGCCTGCTGCCGCCATTTTAATCAGCTGCTCAATGTGGGCGACTTCATGACGTGTTATGTTTGGATATGCATCAAATTCCTTTCCGTAGGCACTTTCCCTTACAATTCCAATCTTCCACCCCGCAATGTCCTCCAGGCTTTTTGCTTCCTTTGTACTGTTTTTATGGGTGATAAGAATATTTTTTTCATTCGCCAGAGGCTCTCCGGGATAATAGAGAAAGGCTTCCCGTTCAGGTGTTTTGAACAGGGAAAATATCGTGTCAACCTCTCCGGTTTTAACCATCTCCAGGGCTCTCGCCCAGGGGTAGAATCGAATATCCGCTTTAATTCCCAACCTTTCCGATGCAATCTGAATAATCTCAATATGCATCCCCATGGGAATTCCGTCTGCCGTATACTCATAGGGTGGATATTCTTCCACAGCCATTACAAGGGTTCCGGCAGCGAAAACCTTACCCGAAAAGAGCAACACCCCAAAAAGCACTGCCATCTGTACGGTTTTTTTTATCTCTTTTCCCATGGTTCCTCCTCAAAAGAGTAAACGTATCGCGGCAGAATGTCAGTTCTCACATAAACGTTGCAGATATGCACAAAGACACAAGGAGTAAGGCACAGATAGCGTACCCTGGGGATGGAAAGTGTACAGAAAACGAAGGCCTGCCCCCAAAAAACAGGGAGGCCTTCATCCATCAGAGATCCATACCGGACAAGCGGTTACCGATGTTCGAACTATGGTCAAACATGATGCCCTTTTCCGTAATCAGGAGGGAGCCTGCATCAAAATCGAGTCCCTTGCCCACGGCAACGGAGGAGGGAAAGGAAAAGAGTCCTTTTCTTGTCTCGTCCACCACAAGACCGCTGTTCCCCCTGTCTGCGATAAACACAACGGAACCGCCCATAAAATCCGCAACCGCCACACCATCCTGATTCTTATGACGGCATGTGGCAAGGTCATCAAAAAGTCCGGCCCGCTGGTGCAGGGTGACGAGATTCTCCGGTGCACCGCTCTCAGGATGGATGCTCACCCGCCTGACCCTGGCGCTCTGGAAGGAACCTGCCACAAAGTCCGTGAAATAGATGTCCCTCCCCCGGATGGCCATGCCATTGGGAGAAAAAATGCCGTCAGAGCGACGCAGCCACGGGCTGCGCTCCAGGGAAACCGTATGATCCGGATGATGGGTGACCTTGACCCGGACAATCTGGCCCATGGGCAGGTAGGTGGAATCGGCAATGTACAGAAAGCCCTGTGCATCTGCCACCATACCATTGGGAATCAGAAACTCATTGAGCGTATCTGCCACATGAAAACTGCGGTCTGCATCCCTGAGATCCATCCACAGCAGTTCTTTGGAGAGAAACAGGTTGGTAAAATAGGCAAAAAGATAGCCGGGATCTGACAGCAGGGCCTGAAGACTGAGAGATTCCGGAAAAAATCCATAGGAAGAGCGCAGGGCGTACAGATAATCCCCCACCTGGGCCATACCCGTAAAATTGCCGCCTTCCGCTGTCAGGGCTTCCTTCCGGTAATCCCCGCTGGCCTCCCGGGTCACTTCATAGATGTTGGTACCTCCAGTGACAAAAAGACGGCCCGTATCCGTAAAAAAGATATTTTCCGCATCGGGAATACCCGTCTCAATATCATAGACCTTGCAACCGGAAAGCATCAGGGTACACAAAAGGAAGATCAGAATGAAGGGGCTGGGGATACTCCGTGAAATCCGAACCATTTTACAAAAATCCTTTCAGAACAAAAATTCTCCGTTCATCCGGCAGAATACAAAGGATACTCATCGTCGTTTTTACCGATTAGCACCTTGCTTCAGCATGGCAACAATGACTTCATGCATAAAAATAACGTTTACGCATGTTTTTATCTCTCATTGGAATGGTCTATTATGGCTGAACAGGGCAGAAATCAGAAAAATACGACATCATAGAACCCTTACCTGAATTGCTGGAGCACCCTCTCTTCTGCTTTTTTGATGAGTGTATCCAGCTCGCCGCTCTCCTTCATCTTTCGAATGACCGCATCCACACGCTGAACCAACTCTTTGTTTTTTTTATGGATGTAATGATAAAGTTCCAGCACGGCAAGGGGTTTTTCAACGGGTACAATATCCTTTTCCAACCCAAGCTGCTTAAGAGCCAGCACTCCGTCGACTGTGTTGGTAAGGGCTACATCAGCACGTTCATTCTCAAGAAAACGCATCATCTGCTCTGTTGAGTTGATATCATGAACATTCTCTCTGGGAAGACCCGCTGTGATATTATTGGTATGGATGACACCCCGGACTTTTACATTTTTGTATTTCCCCAGATCTTCTTTGGATTTAATTTCGACACCGCTGCCTTTTTTGATAAAAGCCATCGTTTCAAGATAGTAATATGGTGTTGGAACACGAATCATGGTGGGATTTGCTTCTCCGTAAGTATAAATCCGCATGATTTCTCCATCCTTTGTACCAGAAGTGGCTTCCTCCTGCGCCCGTTTACCCGGCATGGGCGAAATACTGACCTGAATATCCATTTTTTTGTATATTTCAGGGATAATAATGCGGCCTATTTCCTGTTCGATGAGTTTTTCAATACTCACGAAATGGTACTCTTCTGCTAGTGAAACACTTGTTATAAAAACACAAATCATAAAAAAAACTATAAAAAAAATCTTTTTTTTTGCCATACATCCCCCCCATAAAAAACTAAGTATTTTATTAAAAAAACAAACGCTTATGCCAAAAATATTACTAAGATAGCCTGTCAGAAAATGTCACTTTTTTGACTTTTAACGAGACTATCAAACTTAAAAAAACCCTCCAGATCCAAAAACCTGAAGGGTCGTTTTCCCCTGTCAAAAATGCCGTTACAAGATCAGAAGCCCCGGTTCTTAAGATCTGCCACAATATTTTTATAGAAGGCAGGAGCATTAAAGCCCGGAGTGGCCCCAAAAAGATGCCCGATGATATTGATGTGGTCACATCCTGCGGAATACCAGGCCGCCTGCTCTACCCCCCTGAAATTGCCCCATTTGGCACTTTCCACACCGACAAGACCATCATTGGCCCCTTCCTGGGTCAGCATGATGAGCCAGGGGGCCTGCAAGACCACGCTGGGAGCCGCCCATTTGGCCTTACCCGCCCAGCTCTGATAATAAATCCCGGCCATGTTCGGCGTATTGGGATTGAAGTCATTCTTCATGAAATCCGTCATCAGGCTGAACCCGTTGCCCAGGGTGTCCGGATTGGTATCTCCAAAGATCCAGGCATAAACAAAGTCAAGGGATCCCGCCAGAAGACCGACAATGCTTTGCGGAGCGTTCATGATCAGATCCGCCAGCGCACTCCCCTGGTGCGGACTGGCAATACTGGTATGGCTGGCAACAAAGGGGGCCAGCCCCAGATGGGTGATGGCATAGCGGGAATAAATCCCCCCATGGGAATGACCGATAATATTGACCTTTGAAGCACCGGACACAGCAAGAATATTCAGTACCTGATTCCTGAAATCAATGGCCTTGGCTTCCGTGGTATCCATACCGTTCACGGAGGTCACATAGACCTCAACGCCTGCACGCTCCAGAGCAGCAGGAATCCCCCACCAGTAATCCACAAGACCAATAATTTCAGCGGATGCCGCCATTCCATGGGCCAGCACCACAGGGTACCGGGTGTCATAGGCTGCATGTACACTTGCGGTGAAAGCACAAAACAAAAAGGATACGGCCAGGGTCAACACTACCAGTCTTCGCTGCATGACAAGCTCCTCTCATTCCAGTTTTGTTTTCCGGTAAAAGACACTTTTCCCGCACCCCGCAATGTGACCGTGGAGGAGGCTCTCGCAGCAGAACACAGGGCAGATATCACATTGCAAAACCGGTGTTGCGGGCAAAAAACAACGTTCACGAATAAGGGCAACCTATAGAAGCCTGCCTGATATGTCAAGCATAAAAATGCCTTTCCCCCTGTCCACGCATGGGGGTGGGATGGGATGCATCTCCTTAAAATCAAAGGGATTCACCCAAAACAATGCAGGCCAGGGGAGAGACCATGGCCGCCGGAAGCCCATCATACTCTGTTACAATTGCTTACACATTCAAAACAGATCAAAGGGCCGAAAGCTGCTAGAAAAACGCCAGCACATCACCCCTTACCCCCCTGGGAGACCCCATGGAAAAAACGATCCTTCTCTGCGCTTTCCTTGCCCTGCTGTATACCCCCCTCCCTGCCTCTGCCAGCCAGGACAATCAGGCAGCCTCCAGGACCGGGTTTTCTGCAAACCTCTTTCTCGGAGGCGGCTGGGTCACGGGGAAGTCAAGCGGTCTGGAAGCAGAATCCGGCAAAACCCGCCTTGCAGGCTGGGATCAGGCACAGAAAACCATCGCCTCCATGGTTCCCATGGGCGAAGCGTTCCTGCGCTACACCTTTGCCACAGGCACCACCCTGAGCGCCGGAAGCGGGGCGACCTCCGGAGGTTCCCCCACCCTTGGCATTTCCCAGGAAATTTCCGGACTGGGTACCCTGGGAATCCTTGGCAGCATGGGATCCTCGGATGTCTGGAAAAACCCTTATCTCCTGGATACGAACCGGCTCAAAACCCCTCAGAGGAAAAAAACCCTGGGGCTTTTTTTCGAGAACATTCTGGAAACCGGCCTTGACCTCCATTACAAAAGCACCTGGACTCATGTGAAGGACGACCTCATTGGCAGGGAAAAACAGGATCTCCTCAGGAAAGGAAACACCCACGACCTCCAGCTTGGCTTTGGTCTTCCTCTGGGCGAACAGCATGTTCTCTCACCGGGTCTCAGATATGAGCGGGGAAATTTTGCAGGAAAAAGCAACAGCTACGAGGCCTTTGGCGCAGACCTGGCTCTCACCCGGATGATGGAGGGCTGGATGCTGACCCTCAGCCTGGGCGGTCTCGTAAAAAATTTTGAAAAAACACACCCCGTATTCGCTAACGTCCGAAAGGAAAAAGAAGGCTCTGCCACCCTCACCCTCACCGTTCCCGAACCCATGGGGTACAAAAAAATCACGCTGATGGTGATACTGGCGCACAACAGCGTACAGGCCAACCACGCGTTTTTTGACAGCCGAAGCACCTTTGCAGGCACCGGTCTTGGCTATGCCTTTTAATGCGGACTCTGCACCATTTATGCAGACGTATTCCGGGAAAAACAGTATGGTGGCGCAGAGTGAGTCTTCAGCTATGATTCCCATGCTCCAGCGTTCGAACGCTGTACCGGGTGCTCCTGCGCCCAAGGCCGTCCTCATCAGACATTCCTTTTCAGAAAGACCGGCATCCCCGAAGCGCTGCGATGATACAGGCCAAAACATGGAACGCATCCGGTTTCCGGATGCCATGCAGGCGTTTGGGCCATGACAGTGCTCCGTGGGTTCAAGACGCTGAAACGTCTTGAAAGGCATTCCCACGCCCTGAATTCCCTGACACCCGAGGAGCCCCTCTGTGTACATCACCAACAAGGACATCCCCGACATCCCGAAAACGGAATCCAATTTTACCAGACTGTTCGTCCGTTTTTATCTTTCCATCTTTGTCACGGTGATGGTCACCGCCCTGGGCCTGCAACATGGATTCAACAGCCTGCTGGAAATCCTCAAAAAAGATACCATCACCGCCTATTATCAGGATCTGGTAAGGGGGGCCTATCACATGATGGAACAGGATTTTCTCAGCCGGCCAGAGGATTCCTGGCACGCCCATCTGGAAAGCCTCCAGCCTTTCTTCGGGTACCCCATTGCCCTTAACACACCGGACAGCCTGAGTCTCACCCCCGAAGAACGGGAACAACTCCTTGCCGGAGAAATTCTGGTTCAGGAAGAAGGGGAACGCTACCACATGAAACTCCGGGGTAGCGAGACGGTACTCACCATGGGAAAATTTCCGGATCCGGATTTCGGTGTCTCCCTGAACGTCCTGGTCTGGCTCGCCTTTGCCCTTGGCTTTGGCATCATGACCCTGGCCTGGACTTTCCCCTACGCCATCAAGCTCACAAAAATCAACCATGCCGTTCTGGCCTTTGGTACTGGCGAACTCAACTCCAGGGTCAACATCCCCAAAACCTCATCCCTGGCTCCCATGGCCATGGCCTTCAATGCCATGGCCGACAAAATCACCCGGCTCATTGCATCCCACAGGGAACTGATCCATGCCATTTCCCATGAGCTCCGCACTCCGGCAGCACGGATCCGCTTCGGGCTGGAGATGCTTTGCACGGCAGGATCGGAAGAAGACCGGCTGCGCTACAGCGAGGGGATGCTCAAGGATGTGGATGAAATGGAAAGGCTGCTCTCGGAACTGCTCACCTATGCCCGCTTCAGCAGCACCGCCCCCGCACTTCAGATGCAGGAAGGGGAGCCTGCGCCCTGGCTGGCAAAAATCATAAAGGACTTTCAGGCCATGCACCCGGATCTTTCCGTGGATGCGGATCTGGAACAGGGAAAAAAGGCCCTGTTTGAACCCTTTTACCTGGCGCGGGCCGTGGGCAATCTTCTGGAAAATGCCGCCCGCTATGGAGACAGCACCGTAGGGATTCATCTTGCCTTTAACGAAAAAACCTGCTGTATCCACATTGACGATGATGGCGAGGGAATTCCTTCTGAACACCAGGAAAAAATCTTTGAACCCTTTGTACGGCTGGATCCCAGCCGAAACAAAAAAACCGGAGGCCATGGCCTGGGGCTGGCCATTGTCCGCAACATCATTGAAGGCCATGGCGGAGAAGTTCACGTCCGCTCCTCCCCCATGGGAGGGGCCCGCTTTACCCTGCGCTGGCCATGCTGTGCCGTCCCCCCTGCGGAAAAAGGGACTCCGTCAAAATCAGCTCCGTGAAAATTCGCCTGAAACCTTTGGGTAACAAGCAGAATCCCGACAACCTCCACAGACAGGAAACGCCCATGCCGCTGACCAGGGAAGAAATCAACCGAAAGCTGCTGCACCTCATTGCCCTTGCCATGCCCCTTGGCATTTTTTATCTGCCCCGCTTCCTTCCCATGCCCTCCCTCCTCCCGGCCCTGATCCTCGGCCTGCTTTTCGGAGGCAGCCTTGCGGTGGAAATGCTGCGTTTCCGGTATCCGCAACTGAACGCCCTCTTTTCCCGGCTGTTCGGTGCCCTCCTTCGTCCCAAAGAATCCCGCAGCATCACAGGTTCCACCTACATCCTCGGGGGGGCTTTTCTCTGCGCCCTTTTCTTTCCCCAAAGACCGGATATTGCCTTCATCGTTCTCTTTATCTTCATTCTGGGAGACGCCGCAGCAGCACTTGTGGGGATTTCCATGGGAAAAATCCGCTTTCTCGGAAAATCCCTTGAAGGTTCCCTGGCCTGCTTTGCCACCGCCCTTCTTCTCCTTGTACTGGTATTTCCCCTCTTTCCCCATGTGCTGGATTTCTGGGGTGGCCGTCTTCCCCTGAAGGTTGCTTTCCCGACAGCCCTTGCCGTCACCCTTCTGGAACTGATCCCCATCCCCCTTCCCTGGGGAGGCAGGGCCAATGACAACCTCATCGCACCGGTACTGACGGGTCTGCTGCTCTCCTTCCTCTAAAAAAAAAACGGATGGGAGGCAGAAAACTTTCTCCCCCCCATCCGAAACCCGCACCTTCAGAACACCGGCCCTGAAATTTTTCAATGGCAATGCCCGCAGCCGCAGGTACTCTCCCGGTGCTGGAAACGCAGCCAGAGTTCTTCCACAAGTTTCCAGGCAAAAAGCCCCAGCAGCACAAGGGCGCAGGTCACCGCAAAATACCCGCTGCTGTCTTCGGATACCTCCGTATGCCAGCCTTCAAACCCGCCCGTCATCCCGTAAAACCCGTCCGCAACCATCCCCATGCCCAGAGCACAGATCATGATACCCGCCACATAAACCGCTGTCATACGCCGCCCCAGAATCCGGGCGATCACCGTCAGGGAAGCGGCATTGGTGGCAGGCCCGGCCAGAAGAAATACCAGAGCGGCTCCGGGGTTCAGTCCCTTGAGAACCAGAGCCGCCGCAATGGGTGTGGATGCCGTGGCACAGACATAGAGGGGAACGGAAATCACCAGCATGGCCAGCATGGCCAGAACAGGATGCCCCAGCCAGAGGGAAACCATCTCCGGTGTCACAAAAACGGAAATCCCACCGGCAATGAGCACCCCGACCATGAACCACAGGGCGATATCCTTGAAAAGATCCCCAAAGGCAAAGGCCATTCCCGAACGGACACGCTGGAAAAAAGAAAGCTTTTCGGAGCGGACGCCGCAGTTGCAGGCCCCCTTGCAGGAAACGGACGGTTCCATCCCCTCTGCTGCCATGTGCAGGGGGCTGAGTTTTAAGTCGGGCTGCCCTGCCCCCTGCTTCCCGGCGGATGTCAGGGCTTCTTTAGTCCCGGCCTTCCCTTCCCGATCCAGCATCTGCACCATTCCACCCGTCACCATGGCGGTGATAAAGGCGGACAGGGGACGGATAAGCGCCATGAAAGGATCCAGAAGTGCCCAGGTCACGGCAATGGAATCCACCCCCGTTTCCGGAGTGGAAATGAGAAAGGCTGTGGTCGGCCCCTTTCCCGCTCCCTGCTGCCGCAGTCCCGCAGCCGCAGGCAGTACCCCGCAGCTGCACAACGGCATGGGAACTCCCAGAGCCGACGCCTTGAACAGCCCCATGAAGGATCGCCCTCCAAGGTGCCTTGCCACAAGGGTATCGGGTAAAAAAGCCTTAAGCAGCCCTGCTACAAAAAAACCCAGAAGCATGTAAGGGGCTGATGCCACCAGAACATGCCAGCTTGCCATGACAATGGCAGGTATCCAATCCATCTTGCTCTCCCTGAAATCCGTTTGAAGGGGAATCCGAACACTACAGATGAACATATGAAAAAATATTCATATGTTCAAGACAAAAAAAACCTCTCCCTGAAATACCTGCCCGGACGGGGGTTCCCCCCCCTGCATCCCGCCAAAAGCCCCGCCAGCCTCCTGATCGGGATCTCCCCTCGCCCTGTCAGGACTCATTCCAGCACATGATCCCCCGCCTGCCTTAAAAGGCCCACAATATGGGCATCTTCCAGACTGTACACCACATTTTTCCCCTCTTTCCTGAACTTCACGATACGGGCGGCACGCAGCACCCTCAGCTGATGGGAAACGGCGGAAGAACTCATGCCAAGGAGTTCGGCAAGATGAAAAACACAGAGATCGGAAATCCTCAGGGCCTCCAGGATCTTCACCCTGCCCGGATCGCCCATGGCCTTGAACAGCTCGGCCATGCGCTCCAAGGTTCCATCGGAAGCCATCTGCAAGGAGACATACCGTACATTCTCCCCATGCTCACAGCTCTCTCCGCAGATATGCTGCTGCTCTTTTTCCATGGGACAGCCATCCTTCTGAAAAGGGTTTCCCGCAGCGGTTTTCTACAAAAATGCAGCCCATCCTGTGACAGCACGGCGTATCCCAGGGGGCTGCCAGCCAGAAGCACCGCCGAAGTCCCCGATTTTCTAGCACAGATCCCGATGCAACGCCATGGAACACGCAGCCCAAAAATTTTTCCACCTTCTGCCATCCTCGGCCTTTGATACTGGTCAAGTCCTGCCATATGGGCTATATTTTTGCGTCCGAAAATGCCCTTCCCGGCATCTGTACCAAGATCTGCCAGGAATCACCCCAGACTGGAGGTATCCCTTCCCGTGGACATCCAATGCCCCGCATGTCAGAAACACTACAGCCTGCCGCCGGACAGCCCTGAAAAATCCTCCGGGTTCCGGCAGATTCCCTGCCCTGCCTGCGGAGAAAAGATCCCCCTGTTTCCGGAAACACATCCTTACATGAGCAAGGAAAAACTGATCAGGGATGCCGGAGCCCTGCCCCCCATGCCGGAAATCCTTGTCCGTGCCAAAGCCATTATCGACTCTCCCTATGCGGACATCCGGGATCTGGCAAAAATCCTGGAAAAAGACCAGGCCATGACCGCAAGGCTTCTGAAACTGGCCAACTCCGCCTATTATGGTCTCCGCCATCCTGTGGAGTCCGCCCACAAAGCCTGCCTTGTTCTGGGAGAGCAGACCCTCTTGCAGATGATCACCCTGGTCAGCACATCGAGACTTTTTTCCAACAGCCTGGAAGGCTATGATCTGGATGCACCGACGGTCTTTTCCCATGCCCTCTTTGTGGCCATTGTCGCCAGAAAAATATGCAGCCTGCGATACCGGGAACTGGAAATCAGTGCCTTTTCCGCAGGGCTGCTCCACGATGCCGGTATGCTGATCCTGGATCCCCACATCCAGAAAAGAAAAGAAGCCTATCAGCAGCTGCGATCCCAGGGGCTGTCCCAGCATCAGGCAGAAAAACAGCTCATGGGCTTTGACCATGGTGAAATCGGACATGACTTCTGCCTGAACTGGAAGGTTCCCCAGGATCAGGCCCTTGCCATCCACTGGCACCATGAACCGGAAAAAGCCCAAAGTACCCTGGCCCATGTCCTCCATGCCGCAGATCACCTTGCCTGGCAGGATCCGGATCGCCTGCCCAGCGAGACCATCAGCGCCCTGAGCTTCGACCGTATCGGACTTTCCGATGAGGAACTGCACGCCCTCCGTAACGATGCCTGGCAGGATGTGGCCGATATTGTTTCGGATATCCTTATCTCCTGAGGCGGGAAAGAAGACCTATGCCGATTTGCCGTCTCATCGCCGCCATGACCCTCTGCGGACAGATCGGCCCCCTCTCCTTTTCCAGCCCGGAGGACAGGCGGCATCTGGAAGCCTGGCGGGACAAAACCGATGCCAGCCTCATGGGGGCCGGTACCCTCCGGGATGCCGATCCTGAAATGCGCGGCTCCCATGGTGTGCTGCGGGAAAACCGCATCCGGGCCTTTGTCTCCGCCTCCGGCCACATCCCCGTGGAAAACCGGCGCATTTTTCTGCACGGCCCCCCGCCCCTTATCTTTACCCCTCAGGACAACGTCGCCTCTCTGCAACGACGCCTGGAAAACCGTGCCGGGGTGCAGGCCGCTTCCACCCTGAACGGAATGCTGGATCTGCGGGATGTGCTGCACAGTCTCCGGAAAAAAGGGGCAGAAACCCTGCTGCTTGAGGGCGGCGGGGGACTCAATTACCAGGCCCTGAAACAGGGCATTGTGGATGAACTCCTCCTGACCCTCTGCCCGAAAATCCTCGGCAGCTCCCAGGCCGTTCCCCTTGTCCACGGCCCTTGCGGACTTTTTGAAAAGACCTCCTGGCAGCTGCTGGAATACAGGGCAGGCCGCCATGGGGAAGTCTTTCTGCACTATCAGCGCAGACCTTCCGAATAAGCTCTGAAAGGAAAGCCTCCATGCCCAAGCCCCTTGCCATCCTCTTTTCCGGCGGCAGCGATTCCCTGGCCCTCTACGCCATGGCCCTCTACGGCAGCCACAGGGACATTCCCAAGGCTTCCGCAGTACACCTCATCACCCTGCTCAACGGTATGTCCCGCTTCCCCCATTTCACGGAAAACCGCTTTCAGACAGCCCGCGAACTTCTCGAAAAACAGAGTCCCCTTCCCCTGCCCCCCACTATCCGTGTGGAGCTGGACTGTGGCCGCCTCTTCCAGGAACTCTGGCTGGATCGCTACGAAATCCTGATGCCGCGCTACGGGGGGAAAAACCTCGTATGTGTAGCCTGCAAGCTTGCCATGCACACAAAAACCCTCCTCTACTGTCTGGAACATACGATCCCCCACATGGTGGCGGGCTACACCCTCAAGCAATCCTTCTATCCGGAGCAGACCCCGGCCTTCATGGCGCGTATGCAGGCTTTCAGTGAAAGCTTTGGCGTGAAAACCGCCTTTCCTGTGTATGAGGACTTCTCAGACACCGCCATTTCCAGGCATTTTCTCGAAGATCATGGCCTGCCTTCCAGCGGCGGCGGTGAACGCAAATGCCTTTTCTCCCAGACCCGCACAACAGCAACGGAAGAGGATACGGGAGCATATCTGGATGCCCTTCTGCCCCTTGTATCGGACTACATCCGGAAACGGCGGGAAGGCGATGTGACGGGAGCGGCACGGGTGTTTTCCGGGATGGATGCGGAAAAGGGGTAAGTCCTTTTCTCAGAATGTCAGAACCCAGGGAAATCGAAACCATGCAAGACGATCCCAAAAAAGGTGAAATCCTTCTGTACCAGTACGAGGACGGGCGTATCAAGCTGGACGTGCGTCTCGAACGGGAAACCTTGTGGATGACCCAGGGAGACATGGCGCAGCTTTTTCAATGCTCTACAGACAATATTTCCCTGCATCTGAAAAACATCTTCGAGGAGGGGGAACTCGACCCGGTTTCAACTACCGAGGATTTCTCGGTAGTTCGCCAGGAGGGGGCAAGACAGGTTTCGCGCAAGCTGACCCACTACAATCTGGATGTTGTCATTGCAGCTGGTTACCGTGTCAAAAGTCTGATCGCCACCCGCTTCCGCATCTGGGCCACCCAAAAGAAGATGAAAAAATATCTGTGAGAACGGTATGATAAAATCCCCCTACCAGCCCCCCTACTCCCTCACCCCCGAAATCCTGAACCGGGTTGCCCTGATCTGTGAGACCACAGGGCGACTGACCGTACTCACGGATCAGGCCAAAGCCCTGCGCCTGCGCCGTATCCAGCGCATCCGCACCATACACGGTTCTCTGGCCATTGAAGGCAACACCCTGAGTGAAGCCCAGATAACGGCCATCCTTGACGGCAGGCGGGTCATCGCCCCGCCCCGCGAGGTTCAGGAGGTGAAAAACGCCCTGGCTGCCTACGACCGCTTTCCTACCTGGCATCCGGAAACGGAAAAGGATCTTCTGGAGGCACACGGCATCCTCATGTCCGGACTTATGGACGAGGCCGGGATGTACAGAAGCAGCGGAGCAGGCGTAATGGCGGGGGATACCCTGGTACACATGGCTCCTCCTGCGGAACGGGTACCCCGGCTCATGGCCGACCTCTTTTTCTGGCTGAAGGCAGGTCATACCCACCCCCTCATTGCCAGTTCCGTTTTTCACTATGAATTCGAATTTATCCACCCCTTTACCGACGGTAACGGACGCATGGGAAGACTCTGGCAAAGCCTGATTCTGGCCCGCTGGAACCCCCTGTTTGCGGATCTTCCCGTGGAAAGTCTCGTGTACGCCCACCAGGCCGCCTATTATGAAGCCCTTCAGGAAAGCACCTATAAAACCGATTCCGCCCCCTTCATCACCTTCATGCTGACCATGATTCAGGAAGCTCTAACCGACACCACCCCCCAAGTCAGCCCCCAGGTCAGCCCCCAGGTCAGCCCCCAAGTCAGCCCCCAGATCGCGGATCTTCTCCGGGCACTCGATCACGAGATGGGCAGGGATATCCTTCAGAAAATCCTCGGCCTTCAGGATCGGAAATCTTTCAGGGAGCGCTACCTGAAACCGGCCCTTACGGACGGGCTGATTGAAATGACCCTTCCCCACAAGCCCAACAGTCGCCTGCAACAGTACAGACTGACGGAAAAAGGCCGACAGTGGCGAATGGAAGATGGCAGACTATAGGAAGAAGACCGCTCCCTTTTCCGGCAATGGCTGTCAATGACCCCAAAAATACGGAGACAATCCCTTGAGCGAATACCAGTATTACGAATTTCTGGCCATGGATCAGTCCCTCACCTCTCAGCAAATGGAAGAACTCCGGCGAATTTCCAGCCGCGCCCGCATCACGGCTGTGAGCTTTGTCAACGAATACAACTGGAGTGCTCTCAAGGCTGACCCCAAAGATCTCATGGAACATTACTTTGATGCCCATATATATCTTACCAACTGGGGAACCATGGTTTTTATGCTGAAACTCCCCGCCGAAGGCATCAAAGCGGAAGATCTTGAAGCCTTTGCCGTCCATGACTGTCTTGAAATGGAAAAACTTCCGGAGCACTGGCTGCTCACCTGGTCTTTCACGGAAGAAGAGGATTACGACTTCTTTCAGAGTATTGAAGGGGAAAACTGGATGGCGCTGCTGGCTCCCATCCGGGAAGAGCTTCTGCGGGGGGATCTGCGTTCCCTGTATATCGGCTGGCTGCGGGGTGTATATCTTGAGGATGCGGAAGATACGGATACCGAACCCATGGCGCTGCGGGGGCTGGGGCAGCTCACCCCGGCCCAGCAGGCTCTGACCGATTTTCTGAATCTTGAGGAAGATCTTGTCAACGCAGCGGGTATGGGCGTTCCGCCCCTCACAGAAAGCCATGGAGACGAAAAACCACTGGAAGACTGGCTCAACACCCTATCTGAAAAGAAAATGCGGGAATACCTTCGGCTTCTTCTCTGTGATCAGGGCGCAAAGGTGGAACGGACGCTGAAACAGACCTACAGGGCCTGGATCTCCCAATCCAGACCCCAGGAGAAACCCTTGTCTCCCCGACCCCTGAAAGAAATTTTAAAACGCCTTGAGGAGGCAAAACAGATTCGACTGGAGGCAGAAGCCCGGAAGAAAAAGGAAAAGGCCAACCAGGAAAGAAAAAAACGGGATGCCTTCCTCGAAAACCTTGCCAAAGATTATTCAAAGGTATGGGACTCCGCCCATAAAGAAGCCAAAAAAGGATATGCCAGCGCCTATGATCTGGCCTGCCAGCATCTCCTGGATCTGAAGGAGGCCTATGCCAGCCAGAAACGGACGGAGGATTTTGAAAAAAAGCTGGAGACCTTCCGGGCAGAACATGGAAGACGCAAGGCCCTCATGGAAAGACTGATCCTGAAAAAGATTCTGAAGATCGGTTAAGGCCCAAAAAAACTTCCCGCCACAGGGTTCAGGGGGTAAACACAGCGGCGTCCAGAGGCACATCCACCGCGAGGTCACGCAGAAAAACCCTTTCCCTGTCACCGTTTCCAAACCTTTTTTCCACCTTCACAGGCAGGCCAAGCTCCGGGTGCACCCACACCCGATAGAGGATTTCCACGCCCTCCACCTCCACGCCCGGACAGAGCAGATCCTCCACCCTCTCCGGCTCCAGAAGGGTGACAGTTCCCTGATCCGCAATCGCTTTCACGGATCGGAGCAAAGAGCCGATATCGGATCTGTCCACCGTATGCCCCCTGGGATCTGTGATCAGCCTGTTTTCAGGGGAAAGGCGCAGGTGAAAAAAATCCGACGAAAAGGGCCGGAGGCTTACCCGCTTTTCCTCCGGATTGTAGATGAGGCGTGCCCCCCTGTGGGGTTCAAGAAAATCCATCCGGATAAAACCCGGTTTCTGGTAGGTGTAGAGAATACGGTTACGGCCGCCCTCCCCTTCTGAATCAAGAAGGGTGGTATAATTTGTCAGGGCCTCAAAACGGTTCAGCATACCGTCTATGGGCGATTGCCCCGCAACAGAAAAATCCGCAGCCCCAAGGAGGCAGAAAAAAAGAGTGCCCCAGACCCAGCCCAGATGTCTCATGCCCCTGCTCCATTTGCCAGGCAGCGCGTGAACCCCCGCATCCCTCTGGCCATGATCCGCTGATGATTCTCACTGAGGTAGCGTTTAAAAAACAGGGAAAAAAAGCTCATCCAGAAACGGTTTGTCCGGACATGCAGGGAAAAGAAACCACGGGTTCCCCAGGGACTGCCCTCTATGCGACAGATGCAGATCCCCTCAATGTCACCGCCAATGTCCGCCAGAATAAAGGTCTCCTGCCCCACGTCCCGGATCCTGGCATCCACATTCAGACAGTAAGGCAAAGCCCCCTTCCAGAGCGTCCTGTAGCATTTTCCAGCCATACCCGGAGGCAGGGCATCCTGAGAATCGGCAGAAAGCAGTCCTTCCCACCAGTCCGGCCAGTTTTCCACATGCACCATCCCCTTCCACACCGCTGCAAGGGGTGCATCAATCACCCATTCTTCCTCAAACACATAAAACCGTCGCCGATCCAGCCATAAACGCACCATACCCTGCCCCATGTCAAAAGGTTCATCCTCCGCACCATGAAACCCATGACATCATGGCAACCCGGCATCCTAACACGATGCCGCGCCCTGGAAAACACAGGTTTCTGACAAACCGGGATGAGCAGCATCAGGAATCCTGCTTCTTATCCCGTGCCCGTCCCGTTCAGAAGAATTCTTGCATTGCACTCTCCATGGGAAATGCGGTATTTACATCCCCATCACAACAGGCATTCCTGCGATCCGGAAACTCCGGGGACGACCAACAGAAATCTGCTTGCCGCCCTGCTTCAGCTGTCCTTCCCATGCTCCAGCGCTGGTCAGGGGTAGAATCCGGACAGGCATCAAATTTTAAAAACACATCCAGATTCCCCCTTAGTTCTCTCCGGACAGTCCCCCTCTCCCGGAGCCTCCCCTGCTCTCTTTCTCTTTAAAAAAACACCCAACCCAGGAAAGACAGCCCATGACCTCTCCAAATTTCCAGCCCCCCCTCAAGATCAGCTGCATCCTGCCCTCAAAAAACAGAAAAGACCTCCTGCCCACCGCCCTCCGAAGCATCCGGGAACAGCATCCCGATCCCGCCCTTTTCTGCACCCCTGAAATTCTGGTGGTGGATGACGGCTCTTCGGACGGTACGGCAGATCTTCTGACCCGTGACTTTCCCGAAGTGCGGATTCTCCGTACCGAAGGCATCGGCCCCGGCCCGGCCCGCAATGCAGGCGCAGGGGCAGCGGAGAGCGAGATCCTCTTTTTCCTCGATTCCGATGACCTCTGGCGACCGGATCACGTAAAACGCCTTGCCCCCTGCTTTCTCAAAGGCGCAGGCTTTGCGTGCAGCCGGGCCTACAACCACAACAGGGTGGACGGAAAGGATTTCACCATTCCGGATACGGATGTGGATCTGGGACAGAACACCCTGGCCCGTCTGAAGCAATGGTGCGACATGGTGCCCTCGGCCCTGGCGGTTCGCAGAGACCTCTTTTTTGAGGCAGGGGGATTTCCTGACCTGGGGTGGGGTGAAGACTGGATTTTTTTCCTTGAACTCTCGGCCCGCTCCGACCTATGCTTCATTCCTGAAATCACGGTGGAGCGCACCCTTCACGGCCAGAGCCTCTGTGCGGACAGCCACATCTCCCTGCGCATCCTCTCCATGCTGGATGCCGTGGCCCGCAAGCTTGAAACCCTTCCCGGTGCAGGGCCGGAGGATCAGGCCCATATCCGGTTCCTGAAAACCCTTACTTCTGAAAAAGGCGACCCATGGAAAAGCATCCAGGACTTCTATACTGCTGCCAAAGAAGCGGGGCAGATGGCCCCATGATCTGCGACGAAGACCATATCCGTGTGCTGGCCACCTGCACGGACATCCCCGAAGAGGCTCCGGACTTCAGGCTGCCCATCGACGGCGTGGGCATTGGCAACAAAACCGTCTGGGTGCGGCTTCAGAGCGGACTCACCCCCTTTAACGCCGACATCCGGGTAAACCTGCCCGGACGGGTCAAGGGCATCCACATGTCCCGCATTGAGGCCGTCATCAGCGCCCTTCTGGAAAAGGAGTTCGCGGATATCGGAGATTACACCCTGGCCCTGGCCGAAGGCGTGCTGGAAACCCAGGAGGGCGATCAGGCCGAAGTCCACCTCTGGGGCAAGCTCCCCATCCTCCAGAAGACCCCGGCCAGCCGGAAAATTTCCGTGGACACCCTGGACGTTTCCGCCAAAGCCAAGGCTTCGGCTTCAGGCACCGGAACCCAGAATTCCGTCCGGATTTCCGCAGGGGTTCACCACATCACCGCCTGCCCCTGCACCCAGGCCTACAACCGGGTGCTCTTTGAAACGGACACGGAGATGCCCCTCATCACCCATTCCCAGCGCTCCTTCACCCGGCTTGCCATGGAACGCAGCGGCAGCACCCCCTCCTTTTCCGAGCTCTTTGACTGCCTCAACGCCAGCCTGCACGTAACCTCGGATCTCCTGAAACGCACGGACGAGGCCGAGGTGGTGCTCAAAGCCCATACCCGACCCCAGTTTGCCGAAGACACCACCCGCGAGACGGCCCGTCAGGTGGGGCTGCGCTTCCGGGATCGCCTTCCGGCCAGCACCCTTGTGGATATCCAGTCGAACAGCCTGGAAAGCATCCACACCCATGATGTCATCGCCGCCATTCAGACAAGCCTTGGAGAAATTATCGCCGTGCTGGATGAAACCTGAAAAACAAGGACGGTGTCCATGTCTGTTTTTTCAAAAAAAAGGCTGTTTTTCCTTTTTATCCTCAGCCTTTTTGCCATCACCGCCCATGCCGAAGGCCCCCGCCGCATGGTGGCCTCCACCACCCAGATTGCGGACTTTGCCAAAAACATCACCGGCGACCGCTGGGAGGTTCTCTCCATCCTGGCACCGGGGGCCGATCCCCACACCTACACGCCCACACCAAGAGATGCGGAGCGCGTGGCCCAGGCGGATCTCATTTTGCAAAACGGTCTGATGCTGGAAGGCAAAAACTGGATGGCCACCCTGGCCAGAGCCTCCGGCAAACCCCTTGTCACCTGCACGGAGGGCATCCCCCCCCTGGAAATCTCCGAAAACGGAGACACCATGGCCGATCCCCATGCCTGGTTTTCTCCCAAAAATGCCGCCGTCTATGTACGCAATATCCTGAGCGCCCTTTCCACAGCCGACCCCGAAGGTGATCCTGGATACCGGGCCAGGGCGGATCTCTATCTGCAACAGCTCCGGGTACTGGATGCCTGGATACGGGCCCAGGTGGCCCGGATTCCTGAGGAAGGGCGGCTCCTTGTCACAAGCCACGATGCCTTCAACTATTTCTGCCGGGAATACCGTTTCAATCCTCAGAACAGCTACTTAAGCCTCGCCCCTGTGGGCTGGTCCACGGGCGCTGAGGTGGGGGCGGGCAGCACGCCGGAAAGACTCCGTCAGGTGATGGAGAGCATCCGGGCCATGGGAGCCAGGGCCATTTTTGTGGAAACCAGTGTCAATCCGAGGCAGATCCGGGAAATCGCAGCCCAGACGGGCATCCGCGTGGGCGGCACCCTCTATTCCGATGCCATGGGGCCTCCGGGCAGTGCCGGGGAAAGCTATATCGGCATGATGCGGGAAAACACCCTCACCATCGTGGACGCCCTGCGTTAAGAAAGGGAACAGCGTGAACCGTTTTCTGCTCATCCTTCTGGTCTGGATCTTCACGGCGGGCTGCGGCTGGTTTGTCCTCTCCGGTTCCCCCCCCGCCCCGGTGCCCCGGACAGATCTGAACCCTGCACCGGCTTTTCGCACTCTTCGCCTTGAAATCACAAGCAGTTTTGATATGGCAGCCGACCCCTTTACCCTGAATCCTTCCCAGGATTCAGGCTTACAGATCTATGAAAACGGTGTACTGCGAAAAAGCCTCTCCGAACTGAAGGCCGAAGACACCCCCCTTTTCCTTGAAAGCCGGATCGCTGCGGCCTCGGTGGAATACAGGATACGGGCCTCTGCCGGTGAGTCCCCCCTGCGGCCCCAGGCCCTGCGGGTGCGGGTGTTTGAAAATGGCCTTCTGCGGCAGGATCTTTCCCAATGGAGCCAGGACGGCCTTATCGATCTCCAGTTTCACCATTCCTCCGAAAGCGAGGCCGAGCATGGTTTCTGACACACCCGCCATCCGCACCCGCCACCTCACCGTCAGCTACAACCTCCGTCCGGCCCTTCTGGATGTGAGCCTCAACATCCCTGAGGGGGCTCTGGTAGGGGTTCTTGGCCCCAACGGTGCCGGAAAATCCACCTTCATCAAGGCTCTCATGGGCTTTGTGAAAAAGGATGTCGGCTCCGTGGAAATTCTCGGCCTGCCTTCGGAAAAAGCAAAGGGCCGTGTGGCCTATGTCCCCCAGCGCAGCAGTGTGGACTGGGATTTTCCCATCACCGTGGAAGAAGTGGCCCTCATGGGCCGCTATGGCAGCATCCCCTGGTACCGCAACCCCGGCAAAAAAGACCGGGATGCCGCCGCAAAAGCCCTTCAGGCCGTGCGCATGGAAGCCTTTTCCACACGGCAGATCGGAGCCCTTTCCGGCGGTCAGCAGCAGCGGGTGTTCATGGCCAGAGCCCTCTGTCAGGGAGCGCGGATTCTCCTCCTTGACGAGCCCTTTGCCGGTGTGGATGCGGTGACGGAAAGGGCCATTCTGGATGTTTTGCGGGAGGCGCGGCAACAGGGCCTCACCCTGGTGGTGGTGCACCACGATCTGGCCACAGCGCCGGACTATTTCGACCACATCGCCCTCATCAAACAGCGCCTTGTGGCCTTTGGCCCGCCGGAAGAGGTGCTCACCGAAGCCCTGCTCTCTGAAGTCTATGAGGGACAGATGCAGGGCTTTGCCCGCATACGGAAAGCCCCGGAAGGAACCCTCCAGAAGGAAAGCCCATGATGCCCTTTGCCGCCGATACCCTGTCCGGCCCCCTGGCCCAGCCCTTTTTCATCAAGGCCCTCATCGCATCCATTCTTGTGGCCTTGGTCTGCGGAGTGACGGGCTGCCTTGTGATTTTACGAAAAATGAGCTTTCTCGGGGATGCCATCTCCCATGCCATGATCGCAGGGGTGGCCGCAGGCTACCTCGCCATGAAGCTGGTTTTCGGTGTGGAAGCCCACGCCCCTGCCATGCTCTTCGGTGCCCTCATTGCCGCTGTCCTCACCGTGGGACTCATCCATTTTGTCTCTTCCGTATCCCGCATCAAGGAAGACACGGCCATCGGCATCATGTACACCGGCGTTTTCGCCTTAGGCGTTGTCATGGTTTCCCTTTTCCGGGAGTACATCCACATCGACCTCATGCATTTCATCATGGGCGATGTGCTGGCCATCTCCGATGGGGATATCCTCCTTGCCGCCCTGGTCTCTGCCGGGGTGCTGACCCTCATCCTGCTTTTTTTCCGGCATTTTCAGGCCGCGGCCTTTGATCCGGTAATGGCTGCGGCCATCGGCATTCCCGTAGGGCTTGTCCATGGGGCCCTTACCCTCTGCGTCAGCCTTGTGGTGGTGGTGGGTGTGGGGATGGTGGGGGTGATTCTTGTGGTGGGACTGCTCATCACACCTGCGGCCACGGCCTACCTGCTCACGGACAGGCTGGATCGCATGATGCTGCTCTCAGCCCTCTTTGCCGCAAGCGGTGCGGTCTGCGGGCTCTTTCTCGCCTATGCCCTGGATGTGGCGGGCGGCGGAGCCATCATGCTCTTTCTCACCTTCCAGTTTGTGCTGGTGCTCATGGTGGCCCCACAGCACGGCATCCTCACCCGCTATGTCCAAAAACTCCGTCATCTGCCCGAGGACATCACCGAGGACATTCTCGCAGATATCTTTCGAAAAGACCCTGGGGGGATTGCTCCGGCAAAACTTCTGGATACGGCGGGTTCCAGGGTGCGCCTGGGCCAGGCATTGCGTCTTCTGGAAGAAAAAGATCTCATCCGTCAGGATCCTGGCAGTGTGCGGCTTACGGAAAAGGGACGCAAAGCCGCCTTAAGCATCCGCCGTTCCCACAGGATCTGGGAATCCTACCTTGCCCACGCAGGCCTGGATGAAGAACAGATCCATCCCAAGGCCCATGAGCTGGAACACCTGAAAGACCCGGAAACCCTCAGAAGGCTGGACGATCTTCTGGGCCACCCCATGACCGATCCCCACGGCAGTGAAATTCCTCAGGATCCCTGCCTCCATCAGCCCGGAACCCTTTTCAGTGCCAGCCTCCTCAGGCCCGGACAGAAAGCCATTCTGCGGGAAGTTCCCCCCTCCCTTGCCCATCAGCTCCGGATCGGGGAAACCCTCCTCCTCAGCTCCAGAGACGCGGCCGGAGAACTCTGGACTTTCCACTCCGGGGAGGGTAAAACGCTGCCCCTGAACCATGATCTGGCCGACAGCCTGATGGTGGAAATGGACACAGCCACCTGTCAGGAAACCTTTATAAAAGAAGATGCTGTTTAAAGAGGATGAAAACCCTACCCCCGGTCAGGAAAACGGCCCATGATCCAGTTCGCTTCAGGAAAAAGTATCGGTAAACGTCCGGAACAGCAGGACAGTCTGGCCTGCATGATACGACACGATGGCTTCCAGCTCCACCTTATTGCAGACGGCATGGGAGGGGAAAAGGGAGGGCGTCTGGCCAGCCAGACTGCTATCCGGGTTTTTCTCGAATACGTTAAAAGCCAGCCCGACATCACAGACCCGAAACAGATGCTGCTTCAGGCCCTTGAAAAAGCCAACAGGGCCCTCTGCACCATTTTGCAGGAACAGGCCCACCTCATGGGCATGGGAACCACCTTCATCGGGCTGCTGATTCATGAAGCCACCGGAGCTTTCAGCTTTATCAGTGTGGGGGACAGCCCCCTGTACCGCTTCCATTCGGAGATACTGGAACGCATCAATGCCAATCACTCCTATATGGAAGAACTGAAAAGAATGGCCAGCGATGGCCGGATGCACTGGGGAGAAATCAAAACACATCCCGCCCGCCACCAGATCACCAGTGCGGTGACAGGCGGCGATATTGATGACATTGATCTCCGTTCCGGAAACCTTGAAGCGGACGACTTCCTGCTTCTTGCCACAGATGGTATCCAGACCCTCAGTGACCGCCGGAAAGGCGATATTGCCGCCCTCATCCGGCAGGAGGGCCATGATCTGGAAAACACCGTCCGCCTTATCCTTCAGACCATACAGACCAGAGACCTGCCCGACCAGGATAACGCGGCCCTGATTCTGCTGCGATACAGAGCCTGAAAACCCCATACGGAGTCCCCATGAACAGCATCCCCAACCTTCACACCCAGGCCGGAACCCGACATCTTCCTGAAGTCATGGCCTTTATCGCATCCCGGAGTCTGGATCACTCCCTTTCCTCCAGAATCTGTCAGAAGATGCAGCTTGCCGCCGAAGAAGTCCTTGCTGCCCTGCCCCAGGGAACCGGTGTCTCCATACAGCTTGAGGAAAGGGCAGACCGTGTCACCCTGGCTCTGGTCTGTCCGCATCAGGGGATGGATCTTGCCGCCTTCAACCTCGCCTGGCGACCGGATCTGGAAAGGGATGCCTCCGGTCTGGGGCTGGCTCTGGCAAGCCGCTGGGTGGATGTTTTTTCCCTGGAAAAGGATACGGGGGGACGGCTGCACCTTCTCTTTTCCGTGGAAAAGGTCTTTGACCAGCCCGTCCCCCTTCCGCCTCCCCTTGCGGATCACCGTTTCTACCGCCTCATCCGGCCCACACCGGAAACCATGGCGGCCTGCGGACAGCGGCTTTTTCATCACATCAAAGGCCTCGGCCCGGATGCAAAAACCTTTCATCCGGCAAGGCTTGCCGCCCTGACGGCAAAGGGGCTGCTCTTCGGAGCCCTGGCGGAAACAGAATCCGGTGAGGTGGCAGGAGCCGCCTTCTGCATCCCTGAAACCGGCCGCCTTCTCCGGGGCTATGGCCCCTTTGTGTTCACGACAAGGGAAAGGAAACGCATGGCAGAGGACCTGGCCTGCCACTGTTTTGAACGGGTGGGCCGCAAACCCTTTTCCGGTGTGCTGACAAGAATTTTTGATGAAGACTGCTTTCCCGAAAAATACTATATCCCTGCGGGAGGCCATGCCCGACCCGGCACAAAAACGGCCTGGCATTTTCCCCTTTCCGATGATGCGGGCGGCCTTCTCTATTATACGACCGACATCGCCGCCTTCATTGACACCGCCGTAACCCGGCAGGATCTTCCCAGAAAAAAAATCCTGATGGAAAACCCCCTTTGTGAAGCCAGAGGCCCCAGCGTCTTTTCAAGCTCCCTCAACAGAAAAGAAAAAAAATGCCGCATGCGCCTTCTTATGGCCGGAGAAGACATGGAAGCCAACCTTGAAGCCCACTTAAGCTGGCTCCGGGAGGAAGGGGTCTTTTTGTGTGACATGCATCTTGATCTTGCAAGGGCAGAAGAGGCCTCTCTCCTGCCCCTCCTCTCCCGGAAAGGCTTTTCTCCCGCCCTGCTTCTTCCCGGAGGCGGCAGCCTCGGGGATCTTCTCCTTCTCGAAGCCCGGATGGGGCAGGAAGGAGAACTCGTATGAAAACGCATCCCTCCATGCTGGTGCCTGAATTCATACGGGAGATTGATCCCTATATCCCCTCCAGACCCGATTCCTATCTCATGGCGGCCTACGGTATTCCCGTTCTCCATCGCCTCAACAACAATGAAAACCCCTTCGGCCCGCCCCCTGCGGCCATGGAAGCCATCAAGGCTCTCAACCCAAAAGACATGGCCATCTATCCCAGCGGTGACGCCTTTGACCTGCGCTGCCACATGGCCGAAAAACTGGGCATTTCCCCGGATCAGATCCTTTGCGGCAACGGGGCCAACGAGATTATCCAGTTTGTCATTTCCGCCTACTGCGAGGCAGGCGACAACATCATCACCGCAGACAAAACTTTTGCCGTGTATGAGTGGGTGGCGGAATTTTCCGGTGTGGAAGCACGGCTCACGCCCATGAAAGATCACGGCTTTGACCCGGAGGCCCTGCTGGCCTTCATGGATGAACGCACCAAGATTTTTTTCATCTGCAATCCCAACAACCCCACAGGCACCTTCTGGGACAAAGAAACGCTGCAAAAATTTCTGGAGGCGGTGGATGGCCGGGCCATGGTGGTGGTGGACGAGGCCTACTGCGAATTTGTGGACGATGAAAGCTTCCCGGATGCCCTCACCCTTCTGAATGAGCATCCGAATCTTCTCATCTTCCGGACTTTTTCCAAGATGTATGGCCTTGCAGGCCTGCGCATCGGATACCTCATCGGCCAGCAAGACCCGGTCTTTGACATCTGCCGCACCCGCATCGTGTATTCCATCAACAGTGCGGCCCAGAAAGCGGCCATGGCCGCCTTTGGTGACCAGGAACACATCGCAAGAACAAGGCTCATGGTAAAAGAATCCAAGGACTGGCTGAAAAGCAGACTGGAGGGGATGGGGCTTTTTGTCATTGCAGGGGAAGGCAACTATCTGATTGCAGGCCTGCCCTTCAACGATCAGCTGGCCTACCGCAAACTGATCCGCAAAGGCTATATGGTGCGCACCATGACGGGCTTCCGCTATCCCAACCACATCCGCATCACCTTAAGGGAAAAACCCCTCATGGAAGGCTTTGCCGCGGCACTGGAAGAGGTGCTGAAAGAAAAGGGATACCTTTAAGAACCCGGCCTGGGTCAGACCGTCCGTGCCGCCTGAAAAAAAAATTTCATGGAGAAAAAACGTGCAGATCCGAGACATGACAAAAGAAGATTTTGAAATCTTCTGGCCCGTATTTCAGAAAATACTCAAGGATCGGGAAACCTACGCCCTGAACCCGGATATGGACATGGAAGAGGCCCATACCCTCTGGTGTACCCTGCCTCTGGCCAGCTATGTGGCTGCGGAAGGGGAAGAAATCCTTGGCACCTATTACCTCAAGCCCAACGCAGCAGGTCCCGGCTCCCATATCTGCAACTGCGGCTACATGGTGGCACCTCAGGCAAGGGGGAAGGGCGTTGCCAGAGCTCTCTGCCTCCATTCCCAGGAGATGGCCAGGGCAAAAGGATTCCGGGGGATGCAGTTCAATGCGGTGGTTTCTTCCAACGAGGTGGCCGTCAGACTGTGGCTGAAACTGGGCTACAGCATCCTGGGAACCGTTCCCGGGGGCTACCGTCATCCTGTGCTGGGATATGTGGATACCTTCATCATGTTCAAGAATCTCTGAGGGCAGAGAACCGCAGGTGAGTCCCTGGGCCTGCCCTCAGATCCTTTGAAGGTTGTGCTGACTTGATCATCGGATTCCGTCAAAATCGGCATCTGCCGCAGGGTGCCAGCGCAGGATGTGCAAACTTTGAAGTACGGGGTCACCCGGCTCCAGAGCGAGAAGCGCTTTCCTTATGGTCTGTTTTGCAGTGTCTGGCAGATCCCTGCGGACAGAAAGGCAGTAATTGGGAATCCACTCTCCTTCAGCAAGCACCCTTATACGGCCTGGCGGAATGTAGGTATTGGCCATATCCAGAGCGGATTCCCGAATAAAACCGGCGTCCGCATCACCGATATGGACGGAAAAAATAACGTTTTCCTGTGTATTGTCCGTAACCTCAATAATCCGACAGTCTTTTTCCGGATCCATCCCTGCCTTCCTGAGTGTCAGACTGGGAGAAAGGTAACCGCCTGCGGAAGTCCGTCCGACGATGCTGATCCGTTTTCCCTTCAGATCCGCGAGGTTTTGAATGGGGCTGTCCGCCGTAGTGATAATCAGCCCACGGAACCGCGTACCTCCGATGGCATCCTCTGCAATGACCAGAGCTTCATGGACATGGGAAATCCGGATATAAACGGAAGGATTCTGATAGCCCAGGGCAATGTCTCCGGATAAAGCCCGGTTTTCATAGTCACCGTAGTTCCTGTGAATCGCCGTACGGATGTCCATGCCAGTCTGGGCTGACAGATAGCCTGCGAGGGGCGTGATCCGTTTCAGCACCTCTTCAGGCGCGTGAAGGGGCAGCATGGCCATCTGATAGGTTTCCGCCCCTGCGGGCTGAAACGGAGTAAAAAGCAGCTGTACAAAGACGATGAATGGTAAAAAATGTCTCATCTTGGTTGTCTTCCTCCCTGGATCATGCATTTTTACCCACCTGCCGGCTTCGCAACCGGAGGATGGCGGATCGTACGGAAATACGCATCGTTTCAATGGCCTGACCGAGATCCGCAATCTCTCCCTTCCCCCGGACATGGACGGGGATGTCCAGTTCGCCTATGGCAATGGCATGGGCAACACGGGTCAAATTTTTGATGGGAGTTGCAATACTGGCCGTTATCCACCAAAGCGCAGCACCGCCTGCAACAAACAGAACCGACAGAATCACCATCAGAGGACGCAGACTCTGACGCACGGCATTTTCGGCATCCTCCATGAACAGTCCTACATGTACAGTGCCTCCACCAATCCGCATACGCATGGCCACATCATGAATCCTGCGCTTTCCGACAAGAATGTTTCTGGCAGAAATGGATTCATTTTCTGCGATGGGATTCAGTTGAACCAGTCCTGGTGGAAAACCGCCCGCTGTGACCCCCCTGGCAAAATCCTCATCAAAACGGCTCAACTGACCAAAGATACCAGTAACAATGGCCCTGTCATGGTTCTGGACAACCATATAGGCAACACCGGGCAGATCCGTATGTGCAGATGCCGCCTGGTTCACTGCAAGATAATTTTTCAGTAAAAGGGGCTGAGCCACGGCAGCACTGAAAGACCGGGAAATGGCAAAAGCCCGCTGATTGATCTGATCCTCAACAATTGCAGGGATAGCTCTGTAATAGGAATAGGCAATGCTGACAGCAACACAGATCAGAATCAGGAAGAAAGGCATAAGAAGCCGAAATGTGAGGGTATGACGGCTGGAATACGACCCTGAGGCTTCCCTTCGGAAAGACATGGTATCCGGTGTTGCCCTGCTGTTTCTCTGGGCAGCCGTCTCAGGTTCGCTTTTGAAGGATTCCGGGATCCGTATTTCAGCTCCGCAGTGTACACATGGGGTTCGGGAACTACCTTCAGGAACTCTTTCTTTTTTAAGAAAATTCACCTTCCCGCAAGTATCACAGAATATCAGCATATCCAGCATTCCTCCTGTCACCTGATCTGAAGTCCGAGCACTGCAAAAAATATCTTTTCAAACCTTTGAAAGACAGCAAGAATCATTCCATTGATACCTGAATCTGCTCAGACAGGCAGAAACCCTATATTTCAGGGGAATACGGCATGACGCAGACACGCCGTATTCCGTTCTGATCCCCAAAGCCTGTCAGAAGAGCTGTCTGTCTGCAAAAAATACCAACAACGCAGGTACCGCATCCGGTGGTTTCTGATATTTCACAGAAGTGATTTTTTTTTGAACGGATCCCCCCGCTGAATCTCCCCTTGTTTTCACCCCCTGCCCTGCGCTTAATTTTTATACCCTTATCCCAAAACCCGCCTCCCTGCTGGACAAACCCCTCCAAACCCCCTATATCTTCCAGCATCACAACGCAGCCCACAGCCTCCCCCTTCCAGCCCTTTTTTCGGAGAAACCATGGCCGCCCAAATACCCGACAACGTAACTGCCCCCCCATCCCGCTCCCCCATGACCATCGGCCATCCGCTTCCCAGAGGCGATGCCAGAGCCAAAGCCTGCGGCAAAGAACCCTATGCGGCGGATCTTTTCCCAAAAAACCTGCTTCTGGCCCAGGCCCTGCGCTCGGGCCTTCCCTGCGGACGGCTTCTCAGTCTTGATCTGGAAGAAGCCCGACAGATTCCCGGTATCGTGGCCATTCTCACGGCAAAGGATGTGCCGGGCTCCAACCGTCAGGGCATCATCCATAAGGACATGCCCGTTCTTGTGGAGAACCATATCCGCTACTGCGGAGATCCCCTGGCCCTCCTCATTGCTGAAAACAAAGAGGCCCTCCGCAGCGCCATGGCATGTATCCGCATCCATGCCGAACCCTCTCCCGGTGTCTTTGATCTGGATGAGGCCATGGCGGAAAATACCCCTCTGGTGCACGAAGACAAACCGGGCAATATGCTGGCAAAAGCCACCATTCAAAAAGGGGAACCCGATTTTGATGCCTGCGCCGCCGTGGTGGAAGGCTGGTTCGAAACGCCCGTGCAGGCCCACGGTTTTCTGGAAACGGAAGCCGGTACGGCCTGTCTGCTGGAAGACGGCACCCTCCGCATGGAGGTTTCCACCCAGTCGCCCTTCAGGGATCGTTTTGAAATCAGCCACGCCCTGGGGATTCCCTTCATGCAGGTGCATATCCATGCCCCCTCCTTGGGCGGAGGATTTGGCGGAAAAGACGGGGCCACCGTGCAGTGTCTCTTGGGCCTTGCGGCCCTGCACTGTCCCGGCCGTTCCGTGAAAATGGTCTGGGAAAGGGAGGAAAGCTTTGTGGCGGGCTACAAGCGCCATGCCTGCCGCATGCACTACCGTCTGGGAGCGCTGGCCGACGGCAGCCTGCACAGCCTTCATGCAAGGCTCTGGTATGACACCGGTGCCTACGCCCATCTGGGGCCCGAGGTCATGGAACTGGGCATGGAACACGCCGCAGGCCCCTACCGCATCCCCCACAACCTCACCGAAGGCTTCTGCGTCCATACCCATACACCCACAGGGGGGGCCATGCGGGCCTTTGGGGTCTGTCAGGTGAGTTTTGCCTTTGAATCCATGATGGACATGCTGGCGGAAAAACTGAAGCAGGATCCCCTGGAGCTGCGCCTCCGGAATGTCCTTCACCGGGGAGACACCAACGGCGCAGGCGTACTGCTGGAATCCTCCACCAGCCTTGCCGCCTGCCTTGAAGGCATCCGGAACCATCCCCTCTGGCAGACCCGCAGGCAATGGCAAAGGGAAGCCCCGCCCTTTTGCATCCGGGGAACCGGACTTGCCGCCGTCTTCAATGCCGCAGGCTACGGAGGCGGGGTACGGGACGCGGCCATCGCCAAAATCGAGATGGACAGCAAGGGGCACTTCATTGTCCACAACGCCGTAACGGACATGGGGCAGGGCAACAGCAGTGCCTTTTTGCAGATTGCAGGCCACATCCTCCGCCAGAGTGCCGAGGCCCTCAGCGTGCGCCAGCCCGATACCCGCAGCGCCTATCCTTCCGGTTCCTCCTCCGCAGGACGCACCACCTACACCTTCGGAAAAGCCCTCATCAGCGCCTGCGAAGAGCTGGCAGGCCGCCTCATCAACCGGGCGGGGCTCATCCTCTTTCTTCAGAATGATGAAGGGCTTGTGCTGGAACCGGGACGGGTGCGGCATGAACCCTCCGGTCGTTCGGTTTCCCTGGAACAGCTCGCTTCCTTCATGAGCCTTGAGGAAAGGATCTGCCTCGGCCAGTTCATCGCGCCGGTGTGCCGGGAGGTTCCGGATACGTCCAGGGGCTTTTTCATCGGCTTTCCCCATGTGATTTTCGGCTACGGCGCCCACCTTGCGCGGGTGGAGGTGGACACCCTCACGGGCAGGGTGCAGGTGAAGGATTACCTCGCCCTCACCGACGGCGGGGCCGTGCTCAATCCGTCCATGTTCGATCAGCAGGTGCAGGGCGGTGTGGCCCAGGGCATCGGCTATGCCCTGTACGAGGACTTCATCACAGAAAAAGGGGTTGTGAAGACCAGGGATTTTACCACCTATCTCATGCCGGGGAGCCTTGATCTGCCGGACATCCTCTCCCTTGCCCCTCCTGTGGAGGAAGAGGAAAGCGGGCCCTTTGGCATGAAGGGCATCGGTGAGGTGGCCATGAACGGCCCCCTGCCCGCCATTGCCAATGCCCTGCGGGATGCGGGATGCAGACGCATCCACAAAGCGCCCATCCTGGCCGAAGCCGTGCTGGGGAGTCTGGAAAACCGATGAGGGCTGCAATCCACGACAGCCCCCTGAATAGATGCGGGTTATGCACGTCTACACGCGGTCTACACGCGCCTACACGCGCCTACACGCGCCTACACGCGATTATGCACTCAGGGGGAAAGGCATCGTGGAAAGCATTGAAACCCTGTGACACTGCCGTGCCGTATCATCACTCCCATACATCCTGAAAGTTTGACATGGAAATCAGAAAAACCCATCCGGAAGATCTTTTGGAAATCCTTGGCGTATACGAATCCGCCCGAAGGCATATGCTGAAAAATGGCAATCCGCATCAGTGGACCAATGGCTACCCGGACAGGAACGTGGTGATCATGGACATTGAAAAGCAGCATCACTTTTCCTGCACAGATGGAAACCGGCTGCTTGGCTGCTTTGCACTGATGAAGGGAGAGGATCCGACATACGCTGAAATGATCAGCGGAAACTGGCTCAATCCCCATCCCTATGCCACCCTTCACCGCCTGGCCGTTCTGGAACATGGCAGAGGCATCGGTTCCGCTGTCCTCAACTGGTGTTTAAACCGCCACGGCAATATCCGGGCGGATACCCATAGAGACAACATCGCCATGCAAAGACTCCTGATAAAAAAAGGATTCAGCCATTGTGGTGTGATCGCTAACCGCTGGGGGGATGAAAGGCTGGCTTTTCAGACCTTAAGCGCATGATCTGTGTGCCATAGAAACAAACGTGTCCGCCCCCTTCAGCGATAAAGATCCGGAACGAAACAGACACAAAAAAAAAGGAGAAACGACCATGAAACCCATTGCCTTCATTCTGTACACCCTCACCTGCCTTGCTCTGGGAAGCCTGCTTTTTCAGAATAACAGCACTGCCGCCGGATATTTTTCCCAGAAATATTACGATGTGTATGAGCTGGGAGCACCTCCCGCATACAAAGCCACTTTCGGAGTCTCCTTCAAGGAGGGCGTAACCAGAAACAATGTGGTCGTTGACTGGAAAAGCAATCAGAACTTTATCGTGTATATCAAATGAAAGGGTCTGGCCGCTGTCCTTTTTAAAAAAAAGACCGGGAGCAATCCAGCGAGACCTCCCTGCCACAGACATACGCGATAAAAACCTTTTCCCGGAGATCTTCCCATGTCAACACCCCCTGAAAACGCCCCCATCTCCTTCTTTCTGAACGGCAGTCCCCTTTCCCTGCCCATCGCCCCCGGCCGCAGGGTGGTGGATCTTCTCCGGGAAGACCTTCAGCTCACAGGCACCAAGGAAGGCTGCGGAACCGGTGAGTGCGGGGCCTGCACCCTGCTTGTGGACGGCCTTCCCATGCTCTCCTGCCTCATGCTGGCGGCCCAGTTAGAAGGCCGCAACATAGAAACCGTGGAAAGCCTTGAAAAAGATCCTGTGGGAGAAAAGCTCATCACCTCCTTTGAAGAAAAGGGAGCCGTGCAGTGCGGCTACTGCATTCCCGGCATGGAAATGACGGCTCTGGCCCTCCTGCGAAAGCATCCCGAAGCGGATCGGGAAGACATCCGCAAAGGCCTTTCGGGGAACCTCTGCCGGTGCACAGGGTATGTGAAAATCCTCGATGCCGTGGAAGATACGGCAAAAAAACTCACAGCCCCAAAGGAGATGCCATGAACCCCGTTCTCTTTCCCCATACAGAGGAAATGCTCCTTTCCATGGCAAAGGCGTATCCCGAAGCCCGGTTCATGGCGGGCGGCACGGATCTTCTGGTGGCCCTGCGTCAGAAACAAAAAGCCCTGCCCCCCCTCATCGGCCTTGAACGCATGGAGGGCATGGGAGATATCCTAAGAGAAGGAGAGGAGATCTCCATTGGGGCCGCCTGCACCCTGAGGGAAGTGGCAAGCCATCCCCTGACCCGCCAGCATCTGCCCCTGCTCTGTCAGGGAGCCGCATCCGTGGGCGGGCCAGCCCTCCGGAACATGGCCACCCTCGGAGGCAATCTCTGCACCGCTTCTCCGGCAGGCGACACCCTGCCCGCCCTCTTCCTGCTGGAAGCCCGTCTGGATCTTCTTTCGAAAACGGGCCTGCGCACCCTTTCCATGGAAGCCTTCATCGCAGGCCCGGGCCGTACGGCACTGTTACCCGGTGAGCTTCTGCACCGCATCCGCATTCCCATCCCCCAAAACGCCCCCATCCAGCACTTTGAGAAGGTGGGCAACCGCAACGCCATGGCCATAGCCGTGGCAAGCCTTGCCGCCCTCATCCGCATGGAACAGGGCCTTGTGACGGAAGCCCGTCTGGCCTGGGGCAGCGTGGGGCCGAAGGTCATCCGCTCTTCCGAAGCCGAAGCCGCCCTCATGGGAAAACCCCTTGGGGAAGAAAGCCTCAAGGAAGCGGCCTTTTACGCCCAAAAAGCGGTACAGCCCATCAGCGATATCCGGGCCAGTGCGGACTACAGAAAAAAGGTGAGCGCCAGCCTCCTGCAAAGGCTGATTCTGTACCGGGATTCTGATGACAAAGGAGAGCGGTCATGACGGCCATGGAAATTCTCAGTGCCTGCATGGAAATCCTTAAAAATAAAGACCCCGCCTGCCTTGTGGCCGTCATCTCCCATACAGGCTCTGTGCCCGGCGATGAAAAGGCCCTTATGCTGGTAAAAGGGGATGGCAAGACACAGGGCAGTGTGGGCGGCGGTGCGCTGGAGCTGGAGGCCATGGCCCAGGCCAGACAAGCAATGGAAGAAGGAAAAGCCCGCCACATGGAAGCCCGCCTGACACCGGAGATGGCAGGAATGCCCTGTGGCGGCAGTGCGTCTCTCCTTCTTCTGCCCCTGAAACAAGGGGCAGGCCCGGAGCTTTCCCTTATGGAAAACCTTGTGAAGGATCTGGGGAAAAGGCGTGCCACCGGCTTTCAGGTTTCTTTTTCCCATGAAAGAGAGACGATGGAAAAAAGCTCCAGGGTTTTTCCCTGCCGCATCCGCATACTGGAAGGCCCCGCCTTTTTCTTAAGGGAAGAAAGTCCGCCTTCATCGGAAAGTTTTTGCATCCGCCTTGAACCCCAGGCCAGTCTCCTGATCTTCGGAGCCGGTCACATCGCCCAGGCCCTCTGCCCCATGGCCCTTGCCGCAGGCTTTGACCCCGGCATCTTCGATGACCGCAAAGACTACCTTGGGAGCATCTCCTTTCCTGAAAATGTTCCCGTCCACAGCATCGAAAGTTTTGAGGGCTGCATGGAGGGGCTTTCCGTCACCCCTTCCACCTGGATTCTCATTGCCACCTATGGCCACAGCCATGACCACCTTGTGCTGGAACAGGCCTTAAACACCGAAGCCCGCTACATCGGCATGGTGGGCAGCCGCCGCAAGCGCGAGGCCCTTTTTGCCAGGCTTCGGGCGGAAGGTTTCGGGGAGGAGGCCCTGTCCAGAGTACACTGCCCCGTGGGCCTTGCCATTGGGGCGCAGACACCGGGGGAAATTGCCGTGAGCATTCTCGGGGAAATGATCGCCATCCGGAGAGGCGCTTAACAGCAGGGAAGGCCTGAAAAAAAGGAGGGGCAGCTCATGCATCCTGAAATCCCGCCCGCCGACAGGAAAACATCCATGACAGAAATCCCGGAAACACTCAGGGTTTTTCTGCAAAACCGGGAGGAACTTTTCATTCTTTTCCAGCAGGCACCCGTTCCCATGTCCTGCACCCTGCTCAGTCCGGAAAGAAAACCGCTTAAAACCTTCTGCAATCCTGCATGGCGCAGCCTTTTCGGGTATGCTGAAGAAAATCTCAGAGAGCTTTTTTATGAAAAGGGCCTTTTCTGGAAGGATGGCGGGACCCAACAAAATTTCATGCGGGCTGTGCTTGAGGACGGAGGCGTATGCCGCACGGAGGCGGCTTTTTTACACGCTGACGGGAGTTCCCGCATCGCGGCAGTTTCCGGCCGTTTGAGTGAAGTGGGGGGGCAGGAACTTCTCATCTCAAGCTACCACGACCTCACTGCCCAGCGGGAGCTGGACGCAGCCCGTCTTCAGGCGGAAACGGAACTCCTCGTATTCCGGGAAATGGTGGAGAGCGCCAACGACGCCATGCTGCTGCTGGAAGAGGGGTGCATCACTGCCTGCAATCCCGCAGCACTCCGCCTTTACGGGCGGACAAAGGAGACACTTATTGGCCAGCATCCTGGCCTGCTCTCGCCTGAAATGCAGCAGGATGGTGAAAATTCCATGGAAAAAGCCGACCGCATCATGGCCGAAGCCATGGCGGGCAGATCCCAGAATTTTCTGTGGCAGCATGTGAAAGAGGATGGAGAGCCTTTCATCGCTGAAATCACCATCAACCCGGCGAAAACCGTCCGGCTTGCCGATGGCTCCATGCGCAAGCGCTTTGTCACGGTGCTGCGGGATATCACCCGCACCCATCAGGCCGGTATCGATCTTCAGAAAAGCGAGCAGCGTTTCCGTCAGCTTTTTGAGCGGGCGCCCGTGCCCCTCTGCCTCATTGAAGCCGATGGCCGGATTCTTTCCCTCAACCGCCGCTGGACCCAGATTCTCGGGTATACGCTGGAAGACATCCCCCACATCGAAAACTGGTGGGAGCAGGCCTACCCGGATCCGGACTATCGCGCCCATGTCCGGAATCTCTGGAGGATGGGGATAAGGGATCTCAAGAAGACAGGCTCGGAGCTGAAGGCCACAGAACTGAAAATCCGGTGCAAAAATGATGTCCGCCGCAACCTCATGATCGGCGGGGCCATGGTGGGACAGGATCTCATGATCAGCTTTTATGACGTTACGGAACAACGCATGGCCCAGAAAGCGCTGGAGGAACTCAACGCGGGGCTGGAAATCCGTGTTGCGGAGCGGACACGGGATCTTGAGCAGGCCATAGAAGATCTGAAACACACACAGAAAGAGTTGATCCGTTCCGAAAAACTCGCCAGTCTGGGAGCACTGGTGGCGGGTGTGGCCCATGAACTGAATACCCCCATCGGCAATGCCGTGATGGTGGCCAGCACCCTCAAAACCCTGGGAAAAGAGTTTGGCATGGCCGCATCCCAGGGACTGAAACGTTCCGCTCTGGAGCAGTTCATTGCCCGTCTTCATGAATCCAGCGAGGTGATTGAGCGGAACCTGCAACGGGCGGCGGAGCTGATCGCGGGGTTCAAACAGGTGGCTGTGGATCAGTCCAGCTACCAGTGGAGATCCTTTGAGCTGGCGGAAGTGCTTCATGAGCTGCGACTCACCCTGAGTCCCACGCTGCGGCGCAGCCATGTGGATCTGGAAGAGGATGTCAGTCCCGGTCTGTGCATGGACAGCTATCCCGGCCCCCTCACCCAGGTACTGATAAACGTGGTCAACAATGCGGTTCTCCATGGCTTTGAAGGCCGGGATGGCGGAATCGTGCGGATTACGGGGCGACCGGTTGGCGCCAGCCATGTACGCATCGAGGTTCGGGACAACGGGCGGGGCATTGATCCTGAAAACCTTCCACGGATCTTCGACCCTTTTTTTACCACGCGAATGGGGAAGGGAGGCTCGGGCCTGGGGCTTCATATCGTCTACTCCCTGGTTACGGAGCTTTTAGGGGGAGAAGTGCAGATGGAAAGCCAGCCGGGTCTGGGCAGCACCCTGATTCTGACACTGCCCCTCAAGGTGCCCCGGGCCATGGCATCCACCACCGGAATCTGATATAGTTGTCCCTTTCCTATCCGCCCCGTCCGCATGATCCCGACTCGAGGAGGTCGCCATGACAGACCCGCAGATTCCCGACGCAGATGATGATCTTCTCTTTGTGGAGGAGGATATGGCCCTGCCATCTCCGGTTACGGGGATGGATCCGTGGAAAATACTGGTTGTGGATGATGATCCGGATGTCCACCGGGCCACGGAACTGGTGCTTCGGGATCTCCCCGTGGAGGGCCGTCCCCTCGCGCTGTTCCATGCCTTTTCGGGCAGAGAAGCCTTAAGGATTGTGGAAAGCACCCCGGATCTTGCCGTGATGCTTCTGGATGTGGTCATGGAATCCGAGGATGCGGGGCTTCAGGTGGTACGTCATGTACGGGAAAAGATACAGCGCAGGGATCTGCGCATCATTCTGCGCACGGGACAACCCGGTTATGCGCCGGAGATGGAAACCATCCGGAACTATGACATCAACGATTACAAAACCAAATCCGAGCTGACCCAGGTGCGGCTTTTCACAAGCCTTACCACGGCTGTGCGGGCCTACCTCCAGATGCGTACCCATGAAGACATGCGACGCGGCCTTGAAATGGTAGTAAAAGCCAGTACAGAACTGTACAAACTCAATGGAATGCAACTCTTTGCCGAAGGCGTGGTGGCCCAGCTCTGCGCCCTGCTTCAGATGGCACCCGAAGGACTGATCTGCGCCAGGGAAGGCCATGAAAATACCCAAGAACCGGCACGGGTGATTGCGGCTGCCGGAAACTTCCGGCATCTTGTCCACCAGCCACTGGATCAGCTGGGCCTCCCCCAGGTACAGGCCGCCCTGGAGTGCTGCCTCAACGAACGCCGCAATATCTTCACCCCGGGATTGCTCCTGTATTTTGGCACCGAAGCGGATCGGGGGCTGGCCGCCTTCCTGGATATCCGCCGTCCCCTGGAGGAGATGGAGCGGCATCTTCTGGAAGCCTTCTGCGCCAGTATCGCTGTGGGGTTTGAAAATGTCATCCTCTATGGACGGCTGGTGGATCAGGCCTATCTGGATCCCATGCTGCGCATTCCCAACCTGAACCGTCTTCTTGAGGTGCTGGAGGATCCGGCTCTGGAAAAGGCCAGCATGACACTGGCCCTTCTGGATATAGACGATTTTTCCGCCATCAACGACACCCTGGGCCATGAAATGGGTGATGCCATTCTCCATGCCATTTCCCGGAGACTGGGACGGGAGATGCCCCAAAGCCTCATCGCCCGACTGGGCAGCGACATCTTCGCCCTGCTCGGCCCCTCCAGTGAAGTAGAGCCTGAACATCTGCACCGTATCTTTTCGGAAAGCTTCGAGGCCCTGGGCCAGAGTGTCCGGATTTCCGCCACCATCGGACTTGTGCGGCTCACCCTTCATCGGGGTTCCGGCGCGCGGCTGCTCAAGGATGCCCATGTGGCCCTCAAGCAGGCCAAGGTGCGTCAGCGGGGGGCGACCATGTATTTTTCCGAAGCCATGGGCCAGGACGCGCGAGAGCGGATGCAGCTCCTCATCCGCCTGCGGGAAGCCTTTGACACCCAGCACCTTTTCCTGGTGTACCAGCCCAAAATCCATCTCCGCAGCGGCGAGGTCAGCGGGATGGAAGCCCTGCTCCGCTGGCGCACGGCCGATGGCGGCTTTGTCCCGCCGGATCGTTTCATCCCCCTTGCGGAACAGTCCGGCCTCATGACCGCCCTGGGCACCTTTGTCCTGCGCACCGCCTGCCAGCAGCTTGGCCGTCTGGCCACAGCGGGCTGCGGAAACCTGATCATGGCCATCAATATTTCCCAGGCCCAGCTCCGGGAACCGGATTTCATCCGCACCCTTGAATCCGCCATCGCGGATGCAGACGTTCCGCCGGCACAGATTGAACTGGAAATCACCGAATCCATGGCCGCCGATGATCTGCCCCACATTCAGACCCTGCTCAAGGCCATCCAGGCCCTGGGCGTCAAGGTGGCCATTGATGATTTTGGCACAGGATTTTCTTCCTTAAGCGTTTTGCGCCACCTGCACACCCAGCGGCTCAAGATCGACCGCAGTTTCATCCGGGAAATCCTGGAGGATGACAGTATCGCCCGTATGGTCATCGGCTTAGGCCACAGCCTTGGCATGGGCATCACCGCCGAGGGGGTAGAGAATGAGGATCAGTGCAGGGCACTTCTGGCCCTGGGCTGTGATGAGGGGCAGGGCTGGCTTTTCGCCCGTCCCATGGAAGAAGGCGCACTCCTTGCATGGCTTTCCCGGCGCAGAGAGCTGCCCGGTGCATAAGGAGAGTATCGCCGTCCTTATCCTTGCCGCAGGAAGCTCCAGCCGCATGGGCAGAGACAAGGCAGGGCTTCCCTTCGGAAAACACACCGTGGTGGAACACCTCATTGCCCTCTACAAAAAAGCAGGGCTTCATGCCATCACCGTGGTCAGTGGGAACAACACCCCTGCCTTGCAGGCGCTGGGCCTTGAAGCCCGCATCCTGCCCAATCCCGCACCGGAAAGGGGGATGTTTTCTTCGGTACAGACGGGCCTTACCGCCCTTTCTCCGGAAACACAGGCCTTTTTTGTCCATCCCGTGGATATTCCCCTGGTGTCCTGCCTTACCCTGCTGGCGCTGATGCGTGCCATGGAAACCCATCCCCACAAAAAAGCCTTCATCCCCGTCTTTCAGGGAGAAGGGGGGCATCCGCCCCTGCTCCGTGCGGAACTCCTCCCTGCCCTTCTTGCCTTTTCAGGAGAAGGCGGACTCAGAAAATTTCTTGCAACAAGCGATTTCCTTGAAATCCCCTGTCCGGATGCGGGTATTCTGAAGGATATGGATACACCGGAAGCCTACCGGAGCCTCTGTCCTGTACAGAGTGTTTCCGGCCTTCCCGGCAGCCCTCCGGAGAAAACCTCCCATCCCTCCATCGTATAAAAGGAACAGACCATGGATCTTCAGATTCGTCTCATGCAGAAGGAAGATGCCCCCGGTGTTGTGGAGCTTTACCGGGCCGTATACGGCGATCACTATCCCGTTACCAGTGTCTATGACGCTGAAGCCCTCTTTGCAGCCCAGGAGGCCGGGGATTTTTTCCGGGCGCTGGCCCTTGTCGATGGCCGGGTGGTGGGGCAGACCGCAGCTTACCGCTCCGATTCTCCCAACCGGCAGCTTTATGAAATCGGTCAGGGAATCGTACTCAAAGACTATCGCAATCAGGATCTCTTAAACAAAACCATGGACTGCCTGCATCAGGAAGTCTGTCCGGGGGCGGATATTCAGATGCTCTGGGGAGAGTCGGTCTGCAACCATGTTTTTGTACAGAAAGCCTGCCTCCGTCTTGGCCACGAATTTACCGGCATTGAAATCGATCTCATGCCAGCGGAGGCTTATGAGAAGGAAAAAAGCAGCAAAGGAAGGGTGTCCACGGTTCTGGGGTTCAAGGTGAAAGACGGGATGCGTCGCAGGGTGCATGTTCATCCCGCCTATGGCGACATCCTTCCCTGGCTTTATGAGGGGCTCAACCTTTCAAGGGATTTTGTTGCGGCGGCCTCTCCCCTGACCGATACGCAAAGCAGGGTCATGGAAAATCTCTATGCAGGCGCGGGTGTGGCCCGTTTCACCTTCTTTGAACTGGGCGGGGATTTCAGGACGGTTCTGAAAGAAAAGGAAAAAGAGGCCGTGGATCAGGGCTGCACCGTGATTCAGGCATTTTTGGATCTCAGCAGGCCGGAGGTGATTCCGGCCCTAGAGATTCTCCGTCATCAGGCCTATTTTCTTGGCGGTGTTCTGCCCTGCTGGTACGGAGAAGACGGCATTCTCATGCAGAAACTCCTCCATGAACCCAATCTTTCCGGCATAAAGCTGTATGGAGAACGGGCGGAAGCTATTCTGGCCGCCCTCTTAAAAGACAGGGAAGCCACCCGGAAATCACGCCTGTAAGAACCAAAAGAATACTGGATACCCTGAAGCAGCGAACTGCTTACATGCCCGTGCAGGCGGGCATGGCAAAAGGCAGGATACACAGCAGCCTCTGTCTTGTGCAGAACGTTTCCGGCCTTCCCGGCAACCCTCCGGAGAAAGCCCCCCCATTCCTCCATCGAATAAAAGGAACAGACCATGGATCTTCAGATTCGTCTCATGCAGAAGGAAGATGCCCCCGGTGTTGTGGAGCTTTACCGGGCCGTGTATGGCGACCATTACCCCGTTGCCAGTGTGTATGACCCCGAAGCCATCCTTGCGGCCCAGGAAGCCGGGGATTTTTTTCGGGTGCTGGCCCTCCTCGATGGCCGGGTGGTGGGGCAGACAGCCGTTTACCGCTCCGGCCCGCCCAACAGGGATCTCTACGAAGAGGGACAGGGCATTGTACTCAAAGAGCTTCGCAATCAGGATATTCTGGGAAAAACCATGGGCCTTGCCCACAGCAGGATTTATCCGGAAAAAGGGCTGCACAATCTCTGGGGAGAAGGGGTCTGCAACCATGTCTTCATGCAAAAGGCCGGAATCCGCCTGGGCTATATCACCACGGGTATAGAAATCGATCTCATGCCAGCCGATGCCTATGACAAGGAAAAAAGCAGTTCCGGAAGGGTTTCAGCCCTGCTCGGCTTCAAAGTGAAGGATAACGAACACCGCAGGGTGCATCTCCATCCCGCCTATACCGACATCCTGCCCTCTTTCTATGAAGGCCTCAATCTTTCAAGGGATTTTGTTGCGGCGTCCTCTCCCCTGACGGATACGCAAAGCAGACTCACGGAAAGCCTCTATGCAGACGCAGGTGTGGCCCGCTTCACCTTCCTTGAACTGGGCGAGGATTTCGGGACGGTTCTGAAAGAAAAAGAAAAGGAGGCCGTGGATCAGGGCTGCACCGTGATTCAGGTCTTTTTGGATCTCAGCAGGCCGGAGGTGGTTCCAACCATAGACATTCTTCGCCATCAGGCCTATTTCCTTGGCGGTGCCCTGCCCTGCTGGTACGGAGAAGACGGCATTCTCATGCAGAAACTTCTCCATGAACCCAATCTTTCCGGCATCAAGGTATATGGAGAACGGGCGGAAGCCATTCTGGCCGCCCTCTTACAGGACAGGGAGGCCACCCGCAGGGGCTGAAGCAGATTTTCAAGGAGCCGCCAGCCGCCGTATGGCCCAGATCCAGAGCATTCCCATGGCCGGAAGCAGGGCAAAAAGGGAAAAAAGACCGGCATAGGAAACGCCTGCTCCAAGGAGAAATCCTGCCAGAAGCGGCCCCATGAAAAACCCACCGTCCATGGCAAAAAGCATGAGATTGCTGTTCATCCCCTTAAGATGCACAGGAGAGATGTCAAACATGAAGGCATTGAGCTGGGGCATGAGAAAACCGATGACCATGCCGTAAAAAAGGGCCAGTCCCAAAACCAGAACAGGCGCTGTGGAAAGGGAAAAAAAGCAGAGACTGAAGGCCAGAAGACAGAGAAAAGAAAGCAGCATCCCGGCCCGGTTGATGCCGTCCATGAGCTTTCCGCAAAAAATACGCACCAAAAGGGTGGCCGCCGTTGTCAGGGTGAAAAAAAGCCCCGGACTGGAAGCCCCCAGACGTAAAAGATGATCCTTCATGTAAAAAAAGACCATGGTGGTTGCCGTAAAAACCAGAAAGTTCACCCAGAGAAGGGAGAGAACGCCGGGATGCTTCAGGCCTGAAATCATCTCCTGAAATCCCGGTTTTTTCATGGCTTCAGCGGGCAGACTCACCCATCGTTTCTTCAGGCGGGAAGAAAGGGGAAGCAGAAGCAGGAGGGCTGCGAGAAAAAGGGGGGCACCCAGTACATAAATCCCCGCTTCACTTCCCGCCCAGGGCAGAAGCCTTTCTGTCAGAGGCGGCAGAATGGCGTAGGGAAGAAGGGTCATGACCGTAAACACCCCAAAACCCTGACCGCTTCTTTTTTTGGGGATCAAAAGCACCAGCACATGGATCACTGCGGAAACCAGCAGCACAAACCCCAGACCATGGCAGATTCTCACCAGAACCAGATAGCGGATATCCTGAGCAAGGGAGTATCCCCCAAGGGAGAGGGCCAGAATGAGAAGCCCCAGCCCCATGATTCTGATACCGTTACGGGGAGAAATGAAGGTGCTGACAAAGGGCCTCAGGGCAAAGGCCGTAAAGGGCTCCAGACTGATCAGAATCCCGCGCCAGACAGCAGGTACACCCGCATGTTCCAGATAAACATTGAACCCGTAAAACATGGAAATGTTGCAGAAGGCGAGAAAGGCAATGAAGCTCAAGAGGATAAACTCAAAGGAAAAAAGGACATCCTCCGGGTCTTTTTTCTGGGAAAGGGACACCATGGCAAGCACCTTCTGAAAAAAGAAACCCCGGCTCCGTCTACCCATGACGGCAATCCGGGAGAAAAACAGCGAACAGAAAACGGGCGCATGGAACCATACTGAAAAAAAAGACGGGGGCCAAGCCCCCCCAAAAAACAGCCCTGTCATCTCCGGATCAGGATGCCGGGTGTCCGGGGAAGCCTGAAAGCCCCCGCCTTCTTCATCCAGGCCAGAGAAACCCAGGCCTGGAATCACCTGAACTTATAACGCCGCCTTCAACCCCCCGCCTTCTGGCCGTTTTCTCGGAAAGGCCAGATAGGGTGCCAGATCCTGATTCCGGAACCCCCCAGTACCATCATAGGTGATGGAGACCACGGGTACCCCGGTTTTTTCCTCTATCGTCGCGGACATGGCTTCTGTCACCAGAGACGCACAGCAGAAGGCCGGACTGACCTGCACAAAAAGCCCCAGATCCGGGTGATGTTTGTGCAGATAATAGACCTTGAGAAGGTTATCCATGGACTCCCCGTTATTTTCCATGGAAACCCCGTATTCCCCAAGAATTTTTTCCGGAGAGGCGTCAAACTCCGGTCTCGCCTCCTCCAGCAGCGGCTCAAAATGCCGGTAATACATCCATTCCAGTCTGGAGAGAGCAGCCAGCAGCGGTCTGTAGGAAAGAAGGCTGCGGTATTTCCCCTCATTGAACCATTTGCGGAAATACACCTCCGCCGTCATCCGGGCATAATCACTGTAGGGTGTGGTAATCACCTCGCCACCGTGGGCCTCAATGAAACGCACCAGATCCTGGTTCATCACATCGTTGTCCCGCACATAAATATCCCCGAAAATCGCCACCTTCACCCGCTCAGAACGATCCCTCGGGATGGCAGAAAACATGGCCGCCACTTCCCGCGCCGCCTCCTCCTTGCCTTTGGCCCCCGCAAAGGCGGCGTCCATCACTTCCAGCGCCTTTTCCAGCACCGCATCCGTCATGCCGGGAATCTTTTCACCCGGCCGGATCTTGCAGCTCAGCCTGCGCAGAAGTCCGCCAAAGAAATAGGCCAGATAGGCATTAAAGGCAGAGCGCATGGAAAACTCGATAAAGGACAGATCCCCCACATAGACCCCGGCCTCAGCGTAGTCCTTCCCGTACCGGGCCAGAAGACTTTTGATGTGGTGGGGATACAGCTTGATGTTGCAGGCAATATCCGATGCCATCATCCAGAGCAGGGTATCCGCGGGCTTCAGGCCATGGCGGTCTATGGTTTCCACATAGGCTTCGGCAATGGCATTCACCGGAATACATTGCCCCGTATTGAAGCGCAGACTGCGGCGGATGGAGGCCTCGCTTTCCTCCATCACAAGCACGTTCACGCCTTCCCGCCGGAGGTTCGCGGCCAGAAGACGGCAGGTAATGGGATCCCAGTTGGGCAGCACCAGGGTTTTGCCCTGAAAACTGCTGGCAAGATCGGGATTGACCCCTCCCATGCAGGGGACTGCTACGGGAGCCTTGCCGCCCGCATGGTGGTTGCGGAAAGCCCGGATGGCCGCCTCAATGCGGGTCTCATAGCCCACACTGGAATCGTGCTCATCCAGCTCCAGCACCAGATAGGGCTTGTCCCAGGCTTCCAGCAGGGTTTTGGCATAGTCCAGAATAAAACTGTCCGGCGCACACTTGAAGGCCGTGACAAAAACGGGATACAGCCCCGGTGTTTTCGCCGCTTCTTCCACAGCAGAAAGAATGCGGGCCGCATAGCGCCAGTGAACGGTTTCCAGAAGGGGCCGGATGGCCGTATCCGCGCCACGCTCATGGGCCAACATATCCTGGAAATAGGGCCGTACACCCAGAGATTCAAAAATTTCCGGAATCCCTTTGTTGGCCCAGGAGGGCAGGACATTGTAGGGACGGCCCAGAAGCAGCACGCGGATATCCTCTCCCTCCTTTGCCTTTTCCCCGATCTCCTGAAGTTTCTTGCGTGTTTCCTCCTGAAAACGGGTGGCCGCATCCCAGGCCCTGGAAACCTCCAGAAACCCGATATCCCTGCGGCTGATCCGGCGCAACATCCGGTAAAGATCCATTTTGGTATGCAGATCCGGATAAAGATAACGCACCGTAGGCCGCAGAACCCTTTCCGGATTCAGACGGGAAACCAGGGCCGGAACAAACTGAGTATAATAGCAGTACTGACGACGGGTGGCCTGATCCGAACGGCGTTCCTCAAAATAAAAAGGAAGGAAAACATAATCCGCCTCCTTTAAAAGCCAGTCCACATGACCATGCATCACGGACATGGGCGCGCAGAATTCGGCACCACTCAGCACCTTGCCCCTGCGAAGCCCATCGGCCCAGCCCTCGCTGCTTTTTACGGGAAAACCGAGACGGTCAAAGAAGACCTTCCAGAAGCCCAGATCCTCATACAGATGCAGGGCCGCAGGAAGACCGATACGCACCTCCTCTTCCGCAGTCACGGAAGGCGTGAAGGCCAGGGCTTTCTGCCGGGCTTTCCTCAGGGAAAAGCCCGCTTTGTTGCGGTTCACAAACCCTTGCGTTTCATAATCCCTGCCGCAGAGGAAACCATAGGCCACCCTGGCCCCCGCCACCTCGGCAACGGTGAGCTTGCAGTGGTTGGTACAGAGGGTGCAGACCTCGTTTGAAATGGGAATGGGACGTTTATAAATATCAATCCCCCGGAAACGGCTGGTCTCCGGAAGGGCTTCCGCCAGAGCCAGGGCCGCACCCAGAGCACCGGTAAGATGACAGTAGCGGGACACCAGAATTGGTTTTTTCAGACGCTGTTCAAAGGCCGCCACCAGGGAGCGGTTCCGGGCCGTGGCTCCCTGAAAAAAGATCACTTCGCCGACGCGGCTTTCCGTGGCCACCTTGAGCAGATAGTTTTCCCGAACGGAATGCAAGGCACTGGCCAGCACCTCTTCCACGGAACAGCCTTCGGCCAGATAATGGTTGAGATCCCTCTCCATAAAGACCGTGCACCGGTCGCTGGACAGGGGAGCCGCCACACCGTCCGTAAGGCGGGCATAGTCGGAAATGGCAACGCCCAGTTTCTGGGCCTGTTCCTCAATGAAACTGCCCGTACCTGCGGCGCAGACATTGTTCATCACAGAGCTGGTCACCCGCCCGTCTTTCAGGGTGGTGAACTTGGCATCCTGCCCCCCAATCTCGATGATGGTATCCACACGAGGGTCGAGGGAGCATGCGGCACGGGCATGGGCCGTGATTTCATCCAGCACCAGATCCGCACCGACAATCCCGCCCACAAACTTCCTGCCGGAACCCGTGGTGGCACAGCCCCGGATGGGAATCTCCTGGCCCGAATTCCGCCTTACCCCGTCCAGGGCTTCGAGAATGGCACAGATGGCGGCCAGAGGCCGTCCCTGAGTCCGGGTATAAAAACCGGCAACCACCTCCCCTTCCGGACGGATCAGAATGGCCTTGGTGCTGGTGGAACCAATATCCACCCCCATGATCTGGGCCTTACCGCCAAAATCTTCGGGAAGAACATACAGTTCCACCTCCACATCCGGCCCGCCACTCTGTTCCGGATGAAAAACATAGGAATGCTGGCCTCCGAACTCCGGCCAGGGAGAAAGCGCAAGGGTCAAGGGCGGATAATGGCTGGCTGAAAGGGTCTTTTCCCTGCGGGCCTGAACGGCAAGGGGCCAGGAACAGGATGCAGCCTCAAGAATCCCGTGCTGCCGGTGATGCAGAGCCGCACCCAGGGCTCCGAAAAGATGGGCCAGGGGATCGGTTCCCAGCTTTTCGCCAACAAGGGCCTCTATATGCCGCAACACGGCAACGTTCTTGGCAACCCCGCCCACCATGATCACAGGCCCGACCCACTGGCTGTCGGAAAGGACGGTATCCACCACATTGCGCGCCAGCCCCAGACAGAGACCATCGCAGATGGCCGCATGGGAATAGCCCTCCTGCTGGGCATGGATGAGGTCCGTCTTGGCGAAAACCGCGCAGCGGGAAGCAATTTTCGGGGGTTCTCCCCCATGGGTATCCGCCGTACGGGCAAGGGCTGCGGCATCCTCCAGCCCCAGACGTCCTGCCTGCTGATCCAGAAAACTGCCCGTACCCGCAGCGCAGGACGTATTTCCGCGGAAACTCTGGTAAGCGCCTTCGCCGTCAAAACGGATCAGGCCAAACTTCTCTCCCCCCACCACCAGGGCGGAACGGGCTTCAGGATGGCGTTTTCTCAGGGCAGCGATGAGGGCCACCCTGTCATCATAATGGGCATCCGCCTTGAAATAGCCTGCGGCCCTTCCGGTCGTGACCACGGCTGCGGGCATATCCTTTTCAAAATCCTGCAAAAGCGTTGTAAGCGTTCCGGCAATGTCGCCATGGTGGAAGGCATAGGCTGTCCGGCCCACCCCGCCGTTATGCTCCACAAGAGCCATGCCGATGGCGACAGACCCCACATCCACGCCAAGTATCCAGGATTTTTTGATCTGCATCGGAAAAAACCTCCTTCAGGGAAAAGACTGCATGAAAAAAGGCGCAGACTGCACAGCTTTATCCAGGGGGCATCGAATCCTGCCCCTCCTGAAACAGCGCCTTTCTGAAGCTTGGATTTTTAAAATAAGAGGGAATAAAAAGGCTTCAAGAAGAAAAAACACTTTCCGGGACCCCATCTTCCTCTCCCGGAAAATTGCTGCTTTTGAGATGACGCACAACACAGCTGTTTCGGTAACACCGGAAGCCCGACTGTGCAAGGGTGCCGAAGGTTTCTGAAAAAAAACAGGATTTTCATCCAGAAAGACTCCTTTCCATAAAAAACACGGATGCCGAGAAAATTGACAAATTGAAACCCAGCTTCTATGCTTTCCCGCATCCATGGCTTTCATCTCTTCTCCTACTTCCGGCCAGATGGGTTCTCACCATGTCCCTTTATAAAAAATTTCTCTCCCTTCCCATCCGCAACCGTATGCTGGTCAGTTATCTGACCCTTTTTATCCTGGCCCTCTGTCTCGCCGGTCTGGGTGCCCACACCCTGCTGCGCCTGACCATCGAGCGCCACATGAAAACCGAATTTGAAAATACCACCCGAACCATCCACAACCTGGTACGTACCGCAGCAGATGTCTCCATCCGCAACCATCTCCGCACGGTGGTGGAAATCAACCTGAAAACCCTCCATGCCCTGCACGGACAGGTTCGTAACGGTGTCCTGTCCCTTGAAGAGGCCCAGGAACAGGCCAGAGCCTTCTTCCGTATCCAGCCCATCGGCCATACGGGCTATATCTATGCTCTGGACAGTCAGGGGGTGCTGCAACACCACATGGATGTGAGCCTTGTGGGAAAAAGCATGTATCATTTTGATTTTGTGAAAAAACAGACCCGGAACAAGGAAGGGTATATCGAATACGACTGGCAGAATCCCGGTGAGGAGCACACCCGGCCCAAGGCCCTGCACATGGGATATTTTGAGCCCTGGGACTGGATTGTTTCCGCATCCTCCTACCGGGAAGAATTTCGGGATCTGCTGCGCATTGAGGATTTCCGTCCCGCCATCCAGGATCTCAAATTCGGGGAAAGCGGCTATGCCCTGCTCCTCGACACCCATGGGGAACTGCTCATCCATCCCTTTTTTGAACCCCAGAACATCGCTGCCTGGCTGGACAGCGAAGGCAAACCCATTATCCGGAAAATCCTGCAAGCCGATCAGCTCATTCACCGCTATCGCTGGCAGAATCCCGAAGATCCCCTTCCCCGGGAAAAGGTGGTGCTCTCCATCCATATCCCGGATCTGAACCTTGTGGTGGCGGCTACGGGCTATGTGGAAGAATTCAATACCCCTGTCCGCAATCTCGGAAAAACCCTGGCCGCAGGTTTCTTTCTTCACCTTCTCATCATTATTCCCCTCACCGCCTGGCTGGGGCGCACCATCACCCGGCCCATTGAAAGCCTCACCCGCACCATGAAGGCCGCCGAAAAGGGCAATTTCTCCCTGCGTTCCCCCATTCTGACAGGCGGGGAACCGGGAGATCTGGCCCGCTGCTTCAACGGCTTCATGGATTACCTGGAAGAAAGCCGCAATGCCCTGGAAAAAGAAATCGTCCAGCGCAGGGAGTCCGAAGAAAAAGCCCGGATGCTGGCTCGTTTTCCCGATGAAAATCCCCATCCTGTACTGCGCATCCGGAAAGATTTCACTCTGGATTACATGAACAAGGCCACCATGAAGCAACTGGCCGAATGGCCCTTCATTCAGGGCGAAAAAATCCCGGAACTCTGGCAGCAGGTTCTCATGGACTGCGTAAAGGAAAAGGGAACAGGTTCCGTGGAAATGGAAACCTTGGGGCGCACCTTCATGTTCACCGCCTGTCCCATGGATGAAGGAACCTCCTGGTATCTCTACGGTCAGGAAATCACAGAGAAAAAAATCTATGAAAAACGTCTCCTGCTTTCGGACAGCGTGTTTCAGAACACCATTGAGGGGATCTGTATCACGGACGCCCACGGCAGCATCGAACGCATCAACCCCGCCTTTACCGTTATCACAGGATACAGCAGTGAAGAGGTACTGGGCCAGAATCCACGCATTCTCAAATCCGACATGTATGGTGCAGAGTTTTATACGCAGATGTGGGCTTCTCTCCAGCATCGGGGGGAATGGAGCGGTGAAATCTGGAACCGCAGAAAGAACGGTGAAGTTTATCCCCAGTGGCTGGCCATCACGGCCCTGCGGGATGAGAAGGAAAATATTCTTCGTTATATCGGTGTTTTTCATGATATCAGCGAGCTGAAAACCAGCAAGGAAGCCCTGCATTTCCAGACCTTCCATGATGCCCTTACCGGTCTCGCCAACCGTCGTATGCTCACCGAACGGCTGGAAAGGGCCCTCTCCCATGCCCAGCGCCACAGCGAAAAGCTGGCCGTTCTGTTTCTGGATATCGATAATTTTAAAAATGTGAATGATTCTCTGGGCCATCTTATTGGAGATCAGATCCTGAAAGAAATGGCTGACCGCCTTGCCCGCCATACCCGGGAAGATGAAATCCTGGCCCGTTTTGCAGGGGATAAGTTTGTCCTGGTTCTGCCCCGCATTCAGACCACACAGACCGCAGTCAACGTCGCCACCCGGATACAGGGCTTGCTGCGCCAGCCCTTTCTTCTGGAAGAACGGGAGTATTTTGCCTCCTTAAGCATGGGCATGGCCTTTTTCCCCGAAGACGGAAAGGATGAAGAAAGTCTCCTCAAAAATGCGGAAACCGCCATGTACCGGGCCAAACAGGCGGGAAAAAACAGCATCTCCCTCTTTGCCCCCGCCATGAATGCCCAGGCGCTCCAGCGCATGGATATGGAAACCCGGATGCGCAAAGCCCTGGACAACCAGGAATTTCATCTGGTCTATCAGCCCAAGGTGGATCTCCTCACCGGAAAAATCATGGGTGCCGAAGCCCTCCTGCGCTGGCAGCCCAGTGAAGGGCCCCCCATCTCTCCGGTAAACTTCATTCCCCTGGCCGAAGAAACGGGACTGATTCTTCCCATTGGTGCCTGGGTACTGGAAAAAGCCCTGGCGGAAGCGTCGGACTGGCTGGCATCGGGCTTTTCCGGCCTTTCCATTGCGGTGAATCTTTCGGCCAACCAGTTCCTCCAGAAAGATCTCATCTCCCAGATTGCCCTGCTCCTGAAAAAACATCCCCTTCCTGCGGAACTTCTGGAACTGGAACTCACGGAAAGTGTCATCATGGGCGATGCCAGCACCACCATTGATACCCTGTCCCGCTTCTCCGGCATGGGTATCCGCTTTGCCGTGGATGATTTCGGTACGGGCTATTCCTCCTTGAGCTACCTGAAACGCTTTCCCATTCAGGTACTCAAAATCGACCGTTCCTTTATCCAGGAAATCCCCCAGAATCAGGAGGATGCCGCCATTGTTCTTTCCATCCTCTCCCTGGCCCACAGTCTCGGTCTCAAAGTGGTCGCCGAAGGTGTGGAAACCGAAGCCCAGCTGGCCTTTCTCCGCAACCACAAATGTGACATGATCCAGGGCTACCTCTTCTCCAGACCCCTCCTGCCGGAAGCCTTCCGGGAATTGGTAAGAAAGGGAGCCTGCCTGCGCTCCCTGACCATCCTCTAGTCCTTCCCTCTTTTCCAGCGGCTAAAAATTCTGCAAAAACCCTATAATTTTAATCTTTACAAGTTCGACGCCTTCATACTAAGTTCCCTGATTACGAACAGGCTTCAGAAAACCTTAGCCGGAAAACCCGTTCATTTTATAAAGTTTTCTCTTCTGAAAGAGAATGTTCCACCCGCCCCTTCATACGTGCAGACCCCGCCCTCCGCGTGACCGGGTGTACCCCCCGGCCGGTGGGCCAGCATGAAGGGAGAAAAAGGCCGGAAAGAAAAACAGGAACCTGGCAGTCCCTTGCAAAATCAAAAAGGCCCGTCCTTCACGACGTAAGGAGCAATCCTCCGCCGGACAGGGCTGGACGGCGCAGACCCGCCATCCTTCTTGCAAGCCTGCCTTTCTGTTCTATTTCCGCCCTGTTCACCAGATCTGCGGAACAACATTTCAGAAAAGAAACCCTCAACCAAAGGAAAAGTTCCGATGTCTAAAAAAATGATGACCATTGACGGCAACACCGCTGCCGCCCATGTGGCCTATGCTTTCAGTGACATGGCCGCCATCTACCCCATCACGCCCTCCACCCCCATCGGTGAAATCTCCGATGCCTGGGCAGCGGACGGCCGTAAAAACATCTTCGGTCAGCCCGTCACCGTACGCCAGATGCAGTCCGAAGCCGGTGCCGCAGGTACCATGCACGGCGCCCTGGCCGCAGGGGCACTCACCTCCACCTTCACGGCCTCCCAGGGGCTTTTGCTCATGATCCCAAACATGTACAAGATGGCGGGTGAACTCCTTCCCGCCGTCTTCCATGTGACCGCCCGGGCCGTGGCCGCCCACGCCCTGTCCATCTTCGGCGACCATCAGGATGTCATGGCCTGCCGCCAGACCGGCTTTGCCCTGCTCTGCTCCAACTCCGTGCAGGAAGCCATGGACATGGCCCTTGTGGCCCATCTTTCCGCCATTGAAGGCCGCGTTCCCTTCCTTCACTTCTTTGACGGTTTCCGCACCTCCCACGAAATGCAGAAAATCGAGGCCATTGCCTATGAAGACATGGCAGGTCTTGTAAACCGCGAAGCCATGGCAGACTTCAAGCACAACGCCATGAACCCCGAGCACCCTGAAATCCGTGGCACGGCCCAGAACCCGGACATTTACTTCCAGGGCCGGGAAGCCTGCAACCTCTTCTATGAGCAGCTTCCCCACATCGTGGCGGACTACATGAAAAAGGTCTCCGCCCTCACGGGAAGAAGCTACAGCCTCTTTGACTACGTGGGCCATCCCGAAGCAGAGCGCGTCATCGTGGCCATGGGCTCTGCCTGTGAAACCATCGAAGAAACCATTGATTATCTTGTTGCAAAAGGCGAGCGCGTGGGCCTCATCAAGGTTCGCCTCTACCGTCCCTTTGTGAACGAGGCCTTCCTTGCGGCCCTGCCCGCCACCGTGGAGCGCATCACCGTTCTTGACCGCACCAAGGAACCCAGTGCCATCGGTGAGCCTTTGTATATGGATGTCTGCACCGCCTTTATGGAGCACGGCGAAGCGCCCGCCATCGTGGGCGGCCGCTACGGTCTCGGCTCCAAAGA
>NZ_JCANVJ010000012.1:0-71339 GCF_059569355.1 Desulfobotulus sapovorans DSM 2055
CTTAAAGTTGAAAGGTCAAACACGGCACTATCATATCATTTTCAGCCTGGCACTGCCATGACGTTGTAACAACAATGACAGTTTGGAGTATAAACAATCCACATCACCATATACGGTGTCTTTCTACGCATTTAATATCTATATAACGGCATACTATTGATTACTAAAATAATTTTCAGACAAGCTCTTTAAGAAAAGATTAGATTTTATACCACTAATTTTTTTACAATTTTTTCTGCACTATCCCCTTCGCCATACAAACCTTTCTTATCAATCTTTCGGTTTTTCATGGTCTGGACAGCTTCAAGAATCCGTTTTGTTCCAGCTCCACCAAGCACATTGGCCCCTGCCTGCAAAAGCTCCACCCACTCCGTTTCATCCCGCAGGGTGATACAGGGTTTCTGAAAAAAATACGCCTCCTTCTGCAGACCACCGCTGTCTGTCATGACAAAACGACAGTGTTCCAGCATCCAGATCATCTCAAGATAGGATGCTGGTTCAGTGACAATAATCCTGGGGTTACGGAAACTGTGGCCCTGGGCCATGAGGGTTTTACGGGTTCTGGGGTGCATGGGTAAAAGTATGGTATGCTGATCTGCGGCTTCTTCCAGTGCGGCAAGAATGGCCTGCATACGTTCCCTGTCATCGGTATTTTCTGCCCGGTGAAGGGTACAGAGAATAAAGTCATCATTCAAAAGCCCCTGAATTTCCGGCTTCACGGCGAAGCTTCTATAAAAAAGGGCCGCATCCAGCATGACATCTCCGGTCTGAACCACCCGGCAGTTAAAATTCTGAAACCCCTCTTTTTCAAGGTTCTGAACCGCAGTTTCCGTGGGGCAACAAAGCAGGCTGCTGATACGATCTGTGAGGATGCGGTTCTGCTCTTCCGGCATTCGCATATTGAAACTTCTCAGGCCCGCTTCCACATGGGCTACTTTTATGTGGAGCTTGCTGGCGGCAAGGGCTCCGGCCAGGGTAGAATTGGTATCTCCATAGACCAGAACCCAGTCCGGCTTTTCCTGTAAAAGCACCTCTTCGATTTTTTCCAGCATCCGGCCTGTCATGGCGCCGTGGCTGCCGCCTCCAATACCGAGGTGATAGACAGGCTTGGGAATCTGCATTTCATCAAAAAAAACCTCGCTCATATTGGCATCATAGTGCTGGCCCGTATGAACGATCTTTTCTTCCACAACTTCTGAAGGATTTTTGGCGTTGTGTGCAGCAATGGCCCTGCTGACCGTTGCCGCCTTGATGAACTGGGGTCTGGCACCGACAATGGTGATGATCTTCAAAAGAGCTCCTTTAAAAAAAATGAATCAGGTAGTCTCATAACTGCCTACTTATACCTGAAGCTCACATGCCTATGTTTTCAACCACAGATTCAGACACGGTTTTCATTTTCCAGAAATAAAAATGTCAGGAATGCACTGCAAAAGGAAATTTATTCGTAGCACCATACTCCTTTTCAAGGGCTTTCTGCAAGCCTTCCCTTGCCTTTTTTTCCCCATGAACCAGATGAATATCCTTTGGCCAATGCCGCATACGGGTTACAAAACGAACGAGATCTTTCTGATCCGCATGGGCAGAATACCCGCTGATGGTTTCGATACGGCTGCGGATAGTGATTTTCTCACCCTCAAGGAAAACATAGCCGCCCTTTGGGCCATAATGCTGGATATCCCTTCCAGGGGTTCCTTCCGCCTGATATCCCACAAAAAGAACGGTGTGGTGGGAATCCTTCAACATGGCTTTCAGGTAGTTGATGATGCGGCCTCCCGTACACATGCCACTGCCCGCAATGACAATGGCGGGTTTTGCAAATTGGGCAAGCTCCCTGACATTGACAAGGTGAGCTGTGTGAGAATCCAGGGTTACAAGCTGCTCAAAGGCAAGGGGTTTTCTGCCCTTTGCAAGTTTCTGGTGGGCTTCTTTGTCCCAGAAGGGTTTAAGGCTGCGGTAAATTTCTGTGATGCGGCCCGCAAGGGGAGAATCCAGATACACGGGAAGATCTTTCCAGGCAAGACCAGTTTTAAGGCTTTCCGAGGCTTTTCTGTGCAGGGTTTCTTCGATTTCGTAAAGAATTTCCTGGGTGCGACCCAGGCTGAAAGCAGGTATCAGGATAGTGCCACCGTTTTGAAGGGATTTTTGGATAAGGGCTTCAAGGCTTTGCCTTCGGGATCTGCGGTTTTCGTGGGTCCGGTCGCCATAGGTGCTTTCAAGGACAAGGGTATCGGCCCGATACGGAGGCTTGGGCGCTGGCAGAAGAGGTGCCCAGGGTGCGCCAAGATCTCCGGAGAAGACAACGCGGTGATCCTTGCCATTTTTTTTATCCAGAATGGTGCATTCGATGTAACAGGAACCCAGAATATGACCTGCCCTGTGCAGCCTGATGCTCACCCTGGACAAAGGGGTATCGAGAAGGGTACGCCAGGTTTTATAGGCCAGAGACTGGATGCGGGCCTGAATCAGCCTTGCGTAACGATCCAGCATGTCGGGCCTGGAGCTTACGGAAAATTTAAAGGCATCTTCCAGCATAAGGGGAAGCAGGGCTGCGGAAGGCTCTGAGCAGATCATAGGGCCTTCATAGCCTGCGGCAAGAAGCCAGGGAATGCGGCCCGCATGGTCAATGTGGCTGTGGGTGATAATGAGGGCCAAAATGTCTTTTGTGGGAAACAAAATGGCGTTGGGATCTTTACCCTGGATCATTTCCTGAGCGGATGAGGTTTCTGCTCCCTGAAAGAGCCCGCAATCCACAAGCAGACTTTTCCCGCCTTCCAGCATAAGCTGGTGGCAGGATCCGGTAACGCCTTCTTTGCCACCGTGGTGAACGAGGTTTATCAAGGCAGATCCATTATCCTGTTATGATCAAAAACATAAACGGATTACCATCCTGCTTCAGCTAGCGTTACCAGGCTCCACGATGGGAACGATAGCTGAAGAAAGCAATCCCTCTTTGATGACGATACCCCAAAAAAAATCAAATCGCTGTCTGCCCCAAACGCTCAAGGGTGTAGGCACCGCTTAAAACCCGGCTCCACCAGGTCTCATTTTCAAGATACCAGGCTACGGTTTTACGCAGACCACTCTCAAAATTTTCTTCAGGCTTCCAGTCCAACTCTCTTTCAATCTTGCCGGCGTCAATGGCATAACGCAGGTCATGGCCCGGCCTGTCTGCCACAAAGGTAATGAGAGATCTGAACCCGCCAGCCCTGTGCAGGCAACTGTTTAAATTTTCAGGGGCCAGTTCTTCCAGAAGATCACAGAGGGTTTCCACAACCTCAAGGTTACGCTTTTCGTTGTGTCCGCCAATATTGTACGTTTCTCCAACCTGCCCACGGGTCACAACCTGATATAAGGCCCGGGCATGATCTTCCACATACAGCCAGTCCCGCACCTGCTGACCATTCCCGTAAACGGGCAGGGCTTTTCCCTTGAGTGCATTGAGAATCATATGGGGAATCAGTTTTTCCGGAAAATGATAGGGCCCGTAATTGTTAGAACAGTTGCTTACCAGAACAGGCAGACCATAGGTTCTGTACCAGGCCCGTACCAGATGATCGGAGCTTGCCTTGCTGGCCGAATAGGGAGAGCTGGGAGCATAGGGGGTTTCTTCCGTAAAAAGGGCCTTGGGGTCTTCAAGATCGCCATAAACCTCATCCGTTGAGATATGGTGAAACCTGAAAAGCCCTTTACGCTCTGCATCCAGACCCTGCCAGTAGGATCGGGCCTCCTGCAGCAGAATGTAAGTTCCCACGATATTGGTCTCTATAAAGGCCGCAGGACCGTCAATGGATCGATCCACATGGCTTTCTGCGGCAAGGTGCATGACAGCATCGGGCTGATGGGCATCGAAAACCCGCTTGATCGCTGCACCATCACAGATATCCACCTGCTCAAAAGTATAGCGGGAGCTTAATGATGCATCCGCCAGGGACTCAAGATTCCCGGCATAGGTCAGTTTGTCCACATTCACCACAGAAGCATTTGTATGGGCAATGATATAACGAATGAGGGCAGAACCGATAAAGCCTGCCCCACCGGTAATCAGTATTTTCATGATTCATCTCCCAAAGGGGTCTTCCCCCTTTTTTCTCCCGTTTCTTCCCAGCGGGATCGCATTCCCCTGAAAGCATGTCTGGCAAAAACAAAGAAAATCCCCATCATACCACCGACCATACCTCCGACAATCAGAATCAGAAGGCGCTTGGGCTTAATCTTTTCCTCGGGAATCACAGCAGGATCAATGGTTTTAAACACATACTCCTCACGCACCCGGGCCAGCATCTTGGTCTGGGTCTGCTCTTCGATCAGCTTATAAAAAACCTGCTGCATCTGGGCCACACTGGTATTCTGCAATTCTTTTTCAAGGTAAACAATACTGCGCTCCGCTTCTTCTATATCCCGCTGACGCATCACCAGATTCAGTTCTTTCACCAACGTCTCGGCCCAGATTTTGGCATACAGGGGGGAGAGACTGGTCACACCAATACGTACAATGCCGGAGTCCTTCGACTGATCCACAGAAAGCATTGCCAAAAAAACCTTATACGCATCCCAGTCCGAAGGTTCTGGGGTTTTGGGGGGATCCACCTCCCGCAACCAGACCTTCTTTTCCGCGTCATAGACGTCTTCATCCAGAATCCAGCCATTCTTCTCCCTGTCCCATTTTTTGGCAGCAAAAAGGGGAACAAGAAGCTCATGCTTGCGGATAAAGGAGGTAATAAAATCCCGCGACTTGGCCACTTCCAGGGCAATGGTTGTTTTATCCACCCCGGCACTGCCCATATCAATGCCTGCCATGGCGGCAAGCCCGCCAAATCGGGAAGAAAGCCCTCCCTTCTGTTCAGCCATTGCCGGTGCCAGTACCACCTCTGCCTGATATTGATTTGGCATCTTCAGTGCATACACCAGGGCCATGAAAGAAAACAGAAAACCAATGAGAACAATCCACCATTTGCCATCCCAAAGTACACGGATCAGCTCCAGAAGATCAATTTCATCCTCCTGGGGAGCACCCTGCCAGGGAAGACTGGGAGCATACCCCCATGGAGGGGGGACTGCCTGTCCCTGTTTCTCAAAACCCGCATCTTTATTGGAAAATTCCTGCATAGGTTCTCTATCTTTCCACGGTATTGTCAAACTGTCCGAATCAAAATCCCTAAAAATCAGAAGATACCGATCACTTTCAGGGCTGCAATGGACGTACTCATATGGTAAAGAATCTTGCTGATATCTCCCCAGAAAACCAGAGGCGCAACGGCCTCCACATCAAAGGGCACAATGATGGTATCTCCAGGTGCAATCTCCGTATTCCTGAACCCAAAACGGTTGGGGCGGTAGGGAATGACACTGCCATCCGCCTTGACCACATACATGTATCTTTCCGCTGCTTTGGGCGTAAGCCCGCCGGATTTTCCGATATAATCAAAGATGCTGTCTTTATCCATATACAGATGGGAGGTGGGATACTGTACCTCTCCCATCACCGTAACCTCCTGGACGATGCTGGGGACAATCAGCTGATCTCCCCCCTTCAGGACAATATCCCGACTCTTTTCATTCACCAGCAAGTCCACAAAATCAATCACGAGCCGTCCTACGGGCTGGGTATTTTCAAGCTGCTGGATCAGCCCCAGCACCATGGCATTTTTTGCAGGCTCCTCCTCCCGATTTTCCATGGACTGGGCCGCAACCTGGCTCCTGAGCTGGGCGACATAACTGGCATACCGCTCCTTTTCCAGACGTTTCAGGTCTTCCCGAAGAAAGACGGTTCCTTCAATGAAAGCAAAGTCCGTCACCCCCCCCGCACGTTCCAGCACCTGACGCATTGTTTCTCCCTTGAAAATGGGATACACACCGGGATAAAGTACTTCCCCTTTCAGGGTAACGGTTTCCACATCATTCCAGTTGGGAATCTGCTTGATCATCAGATGATCTTCCGCCAGAAGAAGAAAATCATCCAGGGCCCCCTGGGGAACATCAAGGAGTTGATGCCGTGTCTCCGCGCCCCTTGCCGTCACCTCCCTGCGGGAAACCTCCATGCTGTGTGAAAGGGCGGAATCCAGCAGACCTCCGGCAATACGGATAAGATCCGCAGGGCTGAGGTTTTCATGATAGGGATACACGCCAGGAAAACGGACACGCCCCCCAATGGAAATCACCTGTGCCCCCTTTTCCTTGGAGGCCTGTGCCCGGAGACGCTGTACCATGGGCTGTACCAGCTCTGCCCTGTCCTTGCTGTGATCAAAGACCACAACAGAATCTCCAGGAGCCAGAGACAGATCTTCCTCTGCCTCAAGATCCACAGCTGCCACTTCGATGGTTCCGGGCTTTTCTCCCCGACGCTGCACCAGCACATAGGAAAGATCCGCATCCAGATCCAGAAGAACGCCTTCCCTCAGAAAACGGCTCAGGGTCAGTCCCGGAAACAGCGGATAACTGCCCGGAAAACGTACCTGACCGGCAACGGAAATCACCTCAGGTGGTGCATCCAAAGCTGTCTGTTGACGCAAACGCTCCACAACGGAAGACACCAGTTCCGACCGGTTGCCCGTTCGATCAAAAACAAAGGTCTGATCTCCTGGACGCAGCTCAAGATCTTCACCTGAGTCCAGATTTACGCCCACAACGTCGATGGTTCCGGGCTTTTCTCCCAGACGCCGGATCTGCACATAACTCAAATCTGCATCCAGACCCAGAAGAACGCCTTCCCTCAAAAAACGGCTCAGGGTCAGTCCCGGAAACAGCGGATAGCTGCCCGGAAAACGTACCTGACCTGCAGCGGAAATCACCTCAGGCGGTGCATCCAGGGCCGCCTGCTGACGCAAACGTTCCACAACGGAAGAAACAAGCTCTGCACGGTTCGACATCTGATCAAAAACAAAGACCTGATCCCCTGCACGCAGGACAATATCTTCCTCTGCACTCAGGTTGACTCCCACCACTTCAATGGTTCCGGGCTTCTTCCCCAGACGGCGTACCTGCACATAATTGAGATCCGCGTCCTGATCCAAAAGAGCGCAGTCCTTGATAAACCGACTCAAACGAAGTCCCTTGAACAGGGGATAACTACCCGGAAAACGTACCTGACCCGCAATGGAAATCACCTCAGGCGGTGCATCCAGAGCCGCCTGCTGACGCAAACGCTCCACCACGGAAGCAACAAGGGATGAACGGCTTGCCACCTGATCAAAAACAAAGGCTTCATCCCCTGCCCGAAGCTGGAGATCCTGACCGGATTTCAAGTCAACACCAACAACCTCAATGGTGCCGGGCTTTTCTCCTAAACGATGCACCAGAACATAGCCAAGTTCCGCTTCCGACCGTACCATGGCAACATTTTCAACAAAGCGGCGCAGGCTTACCCCCGAAAACAAGGGGTAGTTTCCAGAAAAACGCACCGCCCCACTGACGGCAACCACTTCCGGAAAAGCAGGAAAACGGGCCTGGGTTCTCAGGATACTCACCAGGGTGGCCAACTGGCTGCTTCGGTTTTTACGGGTATCAAAAAGGGTGATTTCATCCCCGGGTGCCAGCACCAGATTGTGCATGGCATCTCTTTTAAGCGCACTGTCCGGGTTGAAAACATGCATACGACTTTCCCGGAAAAGACCGGCGTTGGTTCTTAAAACCGCAAAATAGGGATCCATGTTCCGGGGCAGACGGGAAGGATCTGGCAGGATATCGGCAACTTGCATCCCCTTCCGCCAGGCCACCACCACGTCCTGGAAAACATGGCCTGTAATGACAACAGAGTCCATTACCTGGGACGGCAGAGACAGAATCTGCACCATATCGCCATTGCGCAGCAGGGTCTGGAGATCCTTCGCCTCTTTCAGGTTCAGGCGAAAAAAGCGATGTTCTTCCTCTACCCGCAAAAGACGCGCATCTTCCCTCTGTGCGGAAGGCAAAAGCCCTCCCGCCAGAACGAGAAGATCTTCAACGTTTTTTTCTGTCCGGAGCTCATAGACCGCAGGCCGGAGCACGGCTCCCGCCAGAGCAACACTATCCCCCCTGGGAGGAATAAAAAGGGTATCCCCGGACTGAAGACGCAGATCCGATGTGGTATCGCCCCGGAGCAGAAGATCATAAAGATCCAGCTCACCCACCAGCTGACCCGCTCTGCGCAGCTGAATCTTGCGCAAAGACCCTGTCTCCCGCACACCACCAGAAACATACAGGGCGTGGGTCATGGTCGCCAGACCACTCACGGCATAGCTCCCCGGCTTGTACGCTTCCCCCAGAACAAACACCTGAAAGGAGCGCAGTTTACCCAGGGTGATGCTGGTCTGGGCACCGATAAAGTGCCTGCGTATGGTTTCTTCCAGATCCTGACGCATGTCCGAAAAGGTCAGCCCTGCTACGGGCTTAGGCCCCACATCGGGAATCTGAATGGAACCATCACGACTCACCTCAAGGCTGAGAATCCGGTTCTGCGCCCCATAAATCTGGATACGAATATTGTCTCCAGGGCCAATGGTATAGCCATCCGGAACCGGTACGTCCGATACAGGGGCAAAGGTGGTGGGCGCTCCGGCAAACAGACTGTAGCCGAAACGGGGCAGCTCATCCCGGGACTGATGCATGCGATCCAGCAATTCTCTGGATGGCAGAACCTTTTCCTGGGGTTCATCTTCCACCAGCTCCCGTTGCTCCTGTTTTTTCTGCAGAACTTCAGGTTCCGGTTCCGGAGCAATTCTGGGGGTCACCACAGGAATGGGCACCACCGACTCCGTAGCCGGTGCAACCGCTGGCGCAGAAGCTCCTGCCTGTTGCAAGACCTGCTGCTGCTCTGCTGGTGAGAGTTGTTTAAAGGCTTCCTTTTCCGCTTCGGTAATCTGGAGGGCAAAGGCTGGAAAAGACACAAGAAGGAGGAGGGAGACAAAGACAATACTGCGAAAAGATGGCATGGAATCACATATCCTGAGGGAGGCCCGTAGCCGTTTGAGATCTTGAAAATCGAGAAAGACATTTACCAGAAAAGAAACAGCCCTTCAAGGTATAAAAGCACCCGGCCTGTTCAGGTATCCCTGCCCGTACACAGACTGGTGGCTACAGAATTTAAGCTATTGTTCCCTCGCTGGAAGACAAGAATGATACATATATGAAATACTGAAATAAATTTAAATATTTCTGTTTAGATAAATCCTCTAAAACACGCCTATAACCTTAAGGGCTGCAATGGAAGTACTGAGCTGATACAAAACCCGGGTCACATCTCCCCAGAAAACAAGGGGCGCAACTGCTTCCACATCAAAGGGCACCACAATGGTATCCCCTGGAGCAATGTGGTCGTTTCTGGAACCAAACCGTGAACTTCGGTAAGGAATCACCCTGCCGTCAGCCTTCACCACATAGATGAAACGCTCGGCAGCCTTGACCGTAAAGCCACCGGATCTGCCAATATAATCAAAGAGATCATCCTTTTCGGCATAAAGATGGGAAGTGGGATACTGTACCTCTCCCATCACCGTCACCTCCTGCACCATGGAAGGCACAATGAGCTGATCTCCGTTTTTTAAAAGAATATCCGGACTTTTTCTATTCATCAGCAGTTCCGGAAAATCAATCACCAGACGGCCTACGGGTTCGGTGTTCTGCAACTGATCAATCAAACCCAGCACCAGAGCATTTTTTTCCGGATCGGCCTCACGGCTTTCCATGGACTGGGCCGCCACCTGACTTTTCAATTGAGAGACATAGCTGTTATAGCGATCCTTTTCCAGGCGTTTCAGATCTTCCCGAATAAAAACAGCCCCATCAATAAAGGCGAACTCCGTTATGCCGCCCGCTCTTTCCAGCACATGGCGCAGAGTTTCACCCTTGAAAATGGGATAAACACCAGGATAAAGGACTTCCCCCCTGATCGCAACGGTTTCCACCTCATTCCAGTTGGGAATCTTCTTGACCATCAAATGATCTTCGGCCAGAAGCGGAAACTGGTTCAGTGCTTCCTCAGGTACGGCAACCTCCACATGGCGCACCTCAGCCCCCCTGTCCGTAACCTCTCTGCGGGAAACCTCCATGCTGTGGGGCAAAGCCGAATCGAGAAACCCTCCTGCGATATGTACCAGACCTTCAGGCGTCATCCCCTCATGCCAGGGATAAACGCCGGGAAACCGGACATGCCCGCCGATGCGGATAATCCGGGCCCCCTGCTCCCGGGATGCCTGCTCCCGCAGACGCTGCACCACAGGCTGCACAAGCTCTGCCCTGTTCTGCCTGTAATCAAACACCCAAACCCTGTCTTCGGGAAACAAGGGAAAATCCCCGTCCCTTTCCAAAAGATTGACGTTGATCGCCTCTATGGTTCCGGGTTTTTCTCCCATACGGCGCAGCAATACATAACCGGGATCTGCACCCGGCTGTAGTAAAGCCACATCCTGAAGAAAACCACGAAGTGTCAACCCTTCAAAAAGAGGATACGTTCCCTCAAAGCGCACAGCCCCCTCTACACTCACAATCTTCGGAAAAGCAGGGAAACGCGCCTGATTCTTCATCATGGAGACAAGGTGGGTAAGCTGGGCACTCCGATTTTTATGCGTATCAAAAAGAAAAATTTCATCCCCGGAATGTAGCAGCATATTGTGCTGCTCATCCCCTCCCATCGCCTTCAAAGGGTGAAAAACATGGATACAGCTTTCACGAAAAGGCCCGACACGGGTTCTCAAAACGGCAAAAGCCCCCTCCATCCCCTGGGGGAGATGGGCGGGATCCGGCAGAATATCCCCGATACGCAAGCCTTCACGCCATTCCAGAACAAGATCCTGAAAAACATGGCCCGTAACCACTACCGATCCCTTTACCTGTGGCGGCAAAGAGAGGATCTGCACCATATCACCGTCATAAATGAGAGTTCCCAGATCGTCTCTCTGATTCAGATTTAAACGAAAAAAACGATGCTCCTTATCGTGTACACGTAAAAGACGGGCTTCCCTTGTCTGGGCCGTAGCCAGCAGGCCTCCTGCCAACGCAATGAGATCGGAGAGCCTGCTTTCCGTGCGCAACTCATAGACTGCGGGTCGGAGAACCTCACCCGTCACGGCCACAGCATTGTCTCTCGGAGGAACAAAAACCGTATCGCCGGACTGCAGGCGTAAATCCGAAGAGGTATCTCCCCGGAGAAGCAGATCATAAAGATCCAGCTCACCAATCAGCACACCAGCTCTTCTCAGTTGAATTTTCCGTAAAGATCCTGTTTTTCGGACACCTCCAGAAACATAAAGCGCATGGGTCATGGTCGCCAGACCACTCACCGCATAACTGCCGGGCTTATAGGCTTCGCCGAGTACAAAAACCTGAAAAGAACGCAGCCTGCCCAGAGTGATGCTGGTCTGGGCACCGATAAAGTGCCTGCGTATGGTTTCTTCCAGATCCTGGCGCATATCCGAAAAAGTCAGTCCAGCGACGGGCTTAGGTCCCACATCTGGAATCTGGATAAAACCGTCACGGCTCACTTCAAGGTTGAGAATCCGGTTCTGATTGCCATATATCTGGATACGGATATTATCACCAGGCCCGAGGGTGTAGCCTTCCGGAACCGGTGCATCCGATACAGGGGCAAAGGTGGTGGGTGCACCCGCAAAAAGACTGTAGCCAAAGTGGGGAAGCTCCCTCCTGGATTGATCCATTCTTTCAAGAAGTTCGCGGGAGGGTAAGCCCCTTTCCTGCTGCCCGTCCTCCAGGAGTTCACGCTTCTCCTGCTTTCTCTGCAGGATTTCAGGGGCAGGCTCCGCCGCAGGCCTGGGTTTTATGAGCGGGACAGACACCACCGTCTGTGTTTCCGGTAAGGAAACAGATGCAGCAGATCCCACCTGCTGCAATATCTGCTGTTGCTCTGAAGGAGAAAGCTGTTGAAACGCCTGCTTCTCTACCTCGGTGACCTGAATGGCAAAGGCAGGAAGTGAAATCAGTAAAGAAATCCATAGACTTCGAAAAAACGGCATAATGATCAAGTGCCTCCCAAAAAAAACTGCAACAAATTCTAAATATTGGAAAAGAAAAAAATAAGTACCAGAAAAAAAACAGCCCTTCAAGCGGTAAAGCCCCCCCAACCAGGGTGAACGCATGTAGATTTGGCGGAACGCAATTTCAATAGGTTACAGCATTAACAATCAAAGAGGTTCAGCCTTTGAAATTTGTAATACTCTGATTTTACACAACCTCAATTTTGAAGTGAGACTTACATGTGTTCACCCTGCCCCCCCCCAACAGCACCCCCTGTACCCAAAAGCGGCTTCAGCCCTTCAGAATTTTCTGGCCGCAGGAAACCTTGCGCATTGACATCCGCTGCGGATTTGAGAGCATACGAACGCTGTGGAAAAAATTTAAGAAATATCTTAAGGTTTCATGGAAGAAAGACCGATATTGAAAGCATGACAACGGGGAAAATCCAACTCCGGATTTCCGGTAAATCTGAAATTTTCCCCGAAGGAGGACGCCATGGCACTGGGAACCATCAGCAGCATCGGGCTTGGATCCAGCCTTGAGCTGCAAAAAATGCTGGATGATCTGCGGGGCATAGACGAGTCCCCCATCAAAAAAAATGAAGAGAACCGAAGCCTGATACGCACCCAGGCCAATACCCTGGACAGTCTCAACGCCAAACTCATGGGGGTTCGGTCTTCGGCCCGTCCCCTTTCTTTGGCGTCCAGCTTCCTTGGCCGTACGGTTTCCTCGGGCAAGGAAGATGTGGTCACTGCCACAGCGGCATCGGGTATTGCTGCGGGTAACCATACCCTGGACGTGCAGGCTCTGGCCCGGAAAAGTGCCTGGCAGAGTACGGGATTCGACAGCCCCTCTTCCATGGTCTACGGTCATCCGGATACGGGGCTGCTTTCCGGAGAAAGCAGGGCCGTGGATACCGCCACAAGCTTCCGCTTTACCTTTGGTCCCAGCGAAACAGCCATTGAGGTCAGCATTGAGGCCGGAGCCAGCCTGGACGAAGTGGCCGAAGCCATCAATACCACCTCAGGAAATAAAGATGACGCCGGTGAACCGCTGGTAAAGGCCTCTGTGGTTAAGGGGCCCAGTGGGGCCTATATCCGCATGGCCGCAGCCGATCCCGATGACAAGACCAACCAGCAGATTTTATTTGAAGGGGAGGGGCCGGACTTCATCAAACCCGACCTGTCCTTTTCCTACCAGCTGGGCATAGAAAACGACCCTGTCTATGTATCCGTTGCCGCAGGCAGCAGCTACGAAGATCTGACTGGCGTGATCAACGAAAAGGGGGAAGCCTACGGTATACAGGCCGCCATCATCAATGATGGCAGCACCGAAAAAAGCTATCGTTTCACCCTCACCTCCCGGGATACGGGGGAGGCCAACCGTATCTTTCTTGATGGTCTGGCCATGGAAGAGGTTCAGGGAAAGGACAGCGACTCCCTGAACGCCCGGTTCACGGTGAACGGTATCAGCTATCAGCGGAACAGCGACAAGGAAATCAGTGATGTTATTCCAGGGCTCACTCTGAACCTGCAAAGTGAGGGGAAAAGTACCCTCACCGTTAAATCCGATCATGAGGATGTGAAAACAGCCATTCTGGGAATGATGGAAAGCCTGAGTGAATTTTCTTCCGAAGTGGCAAAGCACCGGATTCGGGAACCGGAAAACGAGGAGGAGGGGCTTTTGAACAATGTGGCATCCCTCCGCAATGTACAGAGTGAGCTGAACAACCTCCTGACACGGCCTGTGGGCAGCAGCCGGGACGGCATCAGCTCCCTCATGGATCTGGGTCTTTCCATTGACAGCGAGGGCGTGATTTCCTTTGATGAAAAAAAACTGGACGAAGCGCTGGAGAACGATGCCGATTCCGTCCGAAAGTTTTTCATCGGAGATGCCGATATGGGAATCAAAGGCTTTGGGGATCTCTTCAACGATACCCTTACGGAAATGACCTCTGATACCGGTGCCCTTTCCCTGGAAAAAAATACCATGGAAGACAGAGCCAAACGCCTGGACAGCACCATTGAAAACGCCAAGGTCAGGCTGGATCGCAAATACGAGATCATGACCCTGCAATTCATCCGCCTGGACAAGTCCATCAGTTCCCTTAACAGTCAGGCGGATTTTATGAAAAGCATGTTTGATTCCTTTAACAGCGCCTCAAAAAGCGAGTAACGTTACTCCATGATGTACACCATGGCCCCAAACCCCAGCATTTTCAGGAGGGATTTCATATGAGCGCAGCCACCGCATACAAAACCTATCAGAGCAACCACTTTGACGGCATGGATCCAAGACGGCTTATCCTGATGCTTTATGATGGTGCCCTGCGCTTTCTGAAAGAAGCCCGGCAAGGGGCTCTGGAAAAAAATCCCCAGAAACGCGGAGAAAATCTGGGCCGGGCCATTGCCATCATTGCAGAACTTCAGGCCTCCCTGAACCCCAACATGAACGATGATGCCACGGAATTTCTCAGAGGTCTGTACAGCAGTATCCTGATGGAGCTGCCCAAGGCCTCCCTGAACAACAATGTCAAACCCATTGAACAGACGGAACGTTACATTGCCCAGCTGAGAAAAATCTGGGCCGAACAGGTTATGGCTCTGCCTGCAGCGGAAACCAATGCCGCCCGAACCTCCCTGAACCAGCCATCGGCGGCCCATCCCGAACCCCCTGCTGCAACAGGGACGCCCAAACCCATATCCCCCCCCGCTCCCCAGGCGGCGGCTCCTGCCCCCCCCGCCAATCCAGGTTACGGCGGCAAGGGTCAGGCCATACGGAACTATGGCCGCAGCTTCACCGTATAAAAAAAAGGCGGTTTATGATGGATTTTTTACCCGAAGATCTGCTAAACAGTTTTGATACCTATACGGAGATGCAGGGAAAGCATCTTGAGGCGCTGCAAGCTTTGGAACCGGATATCGAGACCATGAACTTTGAACGCTCCCGGAACTTTGCGGAGCTGGAACACAGGCTCCGTCATCTGCTGAGACAGATGCGTACCCCGGCCTTTTCCGATGAAGTTCGCTCCGACATGGCCCAGGCCTGCAACCGAAGAATCAAGGCCCTTCTGGACAGAGATGCAAAAATTACCGAAGGCATCTGCCGCCATAAGGACATGCTTTCCAGACGCATGCAGGAACTCAAAAAAGGTAAAACCGCCATTAACGGCTATGGTGCTGGGCTAAAAAGTAAAACACTGGTTCGTCTTTCAGGATAGAAGAAGAGGGAGGAGAGACCATGGACATATCCGCCACACAGGGAAGCAAACAGGCGAGCGACCTGAATAAAATCCGTAATGTTTCTGAGACCGTACCTGTCCAGGAAAACAGGGGTCGCAATACAGCCCAGGACACGTCCCAGTCCGGCATCCCGGTCACCACACAAAATAAAACCCAGACCAGCACAGAGGCCCGGGAAGACAAAAAACAGGAAAAGCCCCCCCTCAAAGACGAGGTGGAAAAAACCACCCGTGAACTGAACAGCTACATGGATGAACTGAAGACCAGCCTGGGCTTTTCCATCAATGAAAAAACCAAGGAACTGATGGTCAACATCATCAACCGGGATACCAAGGAAATCATCAAGCAGATCCCCCCCAAAGAACTGATGACCATACGGGAAAAAATGGCCGAACTGGCGGGTATCCTCCTGAACGAAAGGGTCTGATCCCTCTCAGGAACCAGACCCTTGTCAGGCCACTGGTATTCAGGCCATCTTTACTCAGCCTTGACACCCCTTCAGACCACAGGATGTTCAAAGGAATAGTGGGTATCGTACATCACAACCTGAACGGCCTGTTTTTTCTTTGCATTGACGAGAAGCGGACTCACAAGATTGGCCACCAGACGCAGGGCGGCTTCCTTCTCAGGATGTTCCGCCTCTTCCGTATACATGCGTACCACCACATATAAAAGCAGCTCTTCCCGCCCTTCCGCCTCCCAGCCCATTTCTTCCTGTACAGGTAAAAGATCTACCGTGTAGTCCGGCTTGAAAAGGCAGGGATCCATCAGCATCAGAGCGATCTCCGGCTGATCCACACACTGAAGCCAGCAGAAGGGTCTCGTGTCCTCCTTGTCCAGAATAACAAAACGATCTTCCCCGGGAAACCCCGCCAGACCATAGGGCATATGGAGGATCTTTTCTTCTTCCACTGTGACCGTACCAAATTTTGCTGTCTCAATCTGCATCATGCTGTCTCCCGTTTAAAAGAGGATTTCTTCATTCACGCCTTTTCCATGCGTTCCTTCCAGAGCCGCAGCACTGCATCCATGGGTCTTGAACGTGCATCTTCCATGGCCTCAAGGTTGGTCTGCTTCACCCTCTCAAAAACCTCCTCCCTGTGTATGGCAATGCTTTTTGGGGCCTTGATACCCAGCTTCACCCCGCCCTTGCCCAGCTCCAGTATCTGAATCACAATATCCTCACCGATACGGATCTGTTCCCCGGCTTTACGCGTCAGAATCAGCATAGCCTGCTCCTGTTTTACAGGTAATCCATAATACTCATCTTCATGATCTTGGCCGTGGAACTCATGGCAGCCTGATAGGCCAGTTCCCTGGATTGCAGGTTCATGATGGCCTCGATCATATCCGCATCCTCAATCTCGGATTTGCGTTCCGTAAGGCTGAGCTTCATCTCCACCTGAATTTTCTCCTGAATTTCAAGCCGATTGTAGCGTATACCCGTATCCGCATGCAAGGAGTTTAAATGCTTGAAGGAGGTTTCCAGCCGTTGCAGACCCTGCTCCAGACCGCTCACATCATTGTCCGCAAGATCTGCCATCAGATCGTTCAGGGTTCTGAACAGACTCCATTCCACCTCCCGGTTACTCTCCATGGGACGCATGGATCGATCCTGCGCATCAAAGCCCAGAAGCCCTGCCGCACTCTGCCCCGTCCCCCCCTTTTCCAGGGAGCGGTTTGCTCCGCTTTCAAAAAGAAGATCCAGACTATGAAGACGATCCGCTTCTTCACGAATGGAAAACTTACCTGTCTCTGCATCATGGCTCACCGTATACGCCACACCAAAGCCCTTATTGCGGGACTCGCTCTCCATGGCTCTTTCCACGGCACGGGCCAGATCCGCCATATCCGTATACACCCCTTCAGGGATGCGGGCTGTCAGCTCACAGAAGTCCTCATGATCTCCGTTTTGCATCACTTCCCGAAAATCAAGCTTGTTGTTCCCTCCATCCACGGTCACGCGAACCACAGTGCGGTCACTGGCGGGAAAGGTCGTAATGGCATCCCTCTGAGGGTCAAACCCCAGGGTTTCCGCCAGACTGCGATCCGCATTCGGCCCGGATTTCCATAAAAGCCGGGTTTCACTCACCCCTTCCCCGCCGCCCCGGATGGAAAAACGGTTGTTCACCGCATCATAGCCCACCACATAGGCGATACCCGAGGGAGAGGCCTCCCGCATGCGGGTCTGGATATCTGCGGCAAGTTCCAGGGGATCCGCATATTCCTTTTCTGGCAGTACAATGGAAACCGGATCCCCCGCCTCCCCCTGCTCATCCACTTCCTGAAAATCAAGGCGCCCGTTGCTGCTGTCCACCGTAAACAGAACGGCATCCGCATCGGCCTGATAGGGGAAAGAACCTGCCGCAATGGTCACGTCCGATCCACCTTCATAGCCTAAAACCGAAGCAATACTCCTGCCGCTGTCCGCTCCCGATCCCCACAGAAAGGTGACACTGTCCGTACCGCCGTCATCCGTGATGGAAAATCTGCGGGTTCCGGGGTCATAGCTGGCCGTATAGGTGATACCGTTGGCGGAAGCCAGGTTCAGGGCATCGGAAAGGGCTGTCTCAAAATCCGCCATACTTCGATAGGATCCCGCAGGAAGCACGGCTGTCAGGGCACCAGAGTCCACAGCCCCCACGGTTTCCTCAAAATTCAGACGGTTGTTTTCGGATGTGATTTTAAACAGAACCGGAGAAACACTGCTCTGGGGATAGGTCAGCACATCGTTTTGAACATCAAAGCCAAAGGATTCTCCGCTGCTGCTAAGCCCCGCACTGGGGCCCGTACGCCAGAGAAGCTCCAACGAAGTGAGACTTCCCCCATCTTCGCGGATGAAAAACCGGCTTTTTTCCGCATCATAGCTCACCGCATAGGAGGTACCATTGGGCGATACCGCTTCCATGGCAGTCTTGATCTCCGCCGTCAGAGCCGCCATGTCATCATAAACACCGGGGGTCAGAGCCGCCGTAACCTGGACGCGGTTCCCCAAGGCATCGGTTTCCGCAAAGTCAATGTTGAGATTGCTGGCGTCAATTTCCATTTCCGTAATATAGGCAGGCTTCACAGATCCCGTGGGTGGATTGAGGGAGGTATTCACCTCATAAAAACCCATCTCCCGGCCAATGGAGGTGTTTCCTTTGAAGGGCACCAGGGAAAAAAAGATACTGTCTCCGGATTGGATTGTTTCCATATCCAGAGTGATCTCCACATCCGCCACACCACTGTCCGTCAGATCCAGTGCAATTCTGCCATCCACCGGCGTCAGCTTAGAAGGCAGCACATAGCCGGGATTGTCCTTGACAATAAAACTGTCCTTGCCATCCCAGACCAGCCGCATGGGGGTGTCCGCCTCCGTTGCCCGGGTCAGGGCATCGGGATTTTTCAGGGTAATCTGAAGGCTTTCCGCAGGAATCTCTCCCGTAACACCGGCATTTTCGATACGCGGCTCCCCCCCTGTTTTCCACAGGATCTCCGTGCGTACAAACTCCCCCTGGGCACCGCTGGTCTCCCTGATGGAAAAGGACTGGTTCTCCGCATCATAGGTCACGGCATAATCCAGCCCATACCCCTCTTCTGAGGAAAGGGCGTTCATGCGTTTTTCCACCTCCAGAGCCAGAGATTTTCCCGAATAGTCTCCCGTGGGCAGTTCCACGGTCATGGTTTTACGAAAGGCCGAACCCAGTCCCCTGTCTTCCTGAAAAACCAGGGTATTGTTGGTGCTGTTCACCGCCACATGATCCGTATAAAAAACCGTAGACCCATCCCGGCCCACTTCCACGGCCTTGTTTTCTCCTGTCCGAATCCGGAAAGCCTCATGATCCCCCTCATAGCTCACGGAAGGCGGAACGGCACTGTCATTGTAAATGAAAGGCGGCGTTTCCGTACGGGAACCGCCGAAAATATACCTGCCGTTCACCCGGGTATTCCCGATATCCACCACCTGACGCAGCAGACTGTCCACTCTGGCCACGGCATCACTGCGCTGCTGGGGGCCGGAAGAGGCGCTGATGAGCTGACTGACTTCCTGATTCACCTGAGTGATAAGATCCTTCAGGCTTTCCAGCCCTGCATCCGTGGAATTGAGCCAGGTTTTTCCCACCCCGATATTCTTATCCAGCTGCGCCATGCTGCTCACCGAAGATTTCAGGTTCATCACCTGACTCAGCCCCACGGGATCATCCCCAATGCCCTGTATTCTTTTTCCCGTTGTCACCGTCTCGTTGGCCTTGTACATCTCCGAGCTGAGGTTGCCCAGGCGATAACGGGAGGTATCAAAAAGTATTTTATTGGGTACGCGCATGGATCACCTCATATTGACCAGAGTGGTGAGCATTTCATCGGAAACGGTGATGAGCTTGGCCGCAGCCGTGAAGGCCTGCTGATATTTGATGAGATTGACCATCTCCTCGTCCAGGGATACGGCAGAAATGCTGTCCCGCTGCTGTCCCAGATTGGAAAGCATCACACCGTAAAAACTTAAAGATCTTTGCTCAGCCTGATACCGGACACCCACAGAACCTGTCATCATCTGGTAATACCCTTCCAGCGTTGCATCGGCCTGGGCGGATACCGCCTTTCCGTTGCGGGAAAACTGCCATTCCTCAAAGCGGATGGTACTGTCCTGCAAGTCTGCCAGAGCCCGGGCCATACTGTTGTCACCCTTGCGGATTTCCCCGGTAAGACCATCAAGGGTTCCGGCATTGAGGTTGTTCAGCTCCGCAAGACGTCCGTTGACACCCATGGTTCTGGCATCCGTTCCGTTAAAAAAGGTGTTCATTCCCAGAGCTGCGGCAAGGCCGCTGTTATGGGCCGCATCTCCGGAAAAGGCGAAGGCATAGTTCTCCTGATTCCTTGCCGTGATGTCAAACTCCACAAAACCCGATCCCGTGACAGGCTGATCAAAGTGCAGGGCAATATCCGCAAGACCGTTTCCCGTAAGATCAATGCCAAAGCCCGAATCATCCCCTCCTGGGGGAACCAGCTGGGCCAGACCATGGGTGTAATCATTCTGGATGGCCCAGTTTCCCCCCGCATCCCGTGCCAGCCGGAAATCCAGGGCCTCCATGTTGAGAGAGGTCGCATCCAGCACAGAAACACGGGTATTGACATCACAAAACCCATTAACTCCGGAACAGCCCAGATCCGAAACTTCATAGGTCTGGGGGGTATTCGTAAAAGCAAGACGGCCATCCTGAAGTACCCTGGCCGAGACCCCTTCCCCCTGCCGGTTGAACTGGGCGGCAAAACTGTCCGTTGTCCAGTGCCAGTCTGAGGCCCGGGTCATGCAGCCATTGCCGGCAGCGTCCGTTTCAATGATAAACAGATCGTCCTTGAACAGGGTTCCGGATTCAAAGCCCAGACGCATGCCATCCACTTCCACATAAACGGGGGGACGGGTACGGCTGTCCACGGCTACCGTCACTTCCCCAGAGCCATAACGGCTCTCCCACATCAGGGTGACGCTTTCTTCTCCAACAGCCCCTCCGGGAGGCTTTACCGTAAAAAGATAGCTGTCATTCACACTGCCCGCCCTGCCCTTCACCGTCATTTCCAGAGGAGCGGGTCTACCCGTGGCATTGGTGTTCATGGAAAAGGTATTGCCCGCCACCAGAGTTCCGGGCGAAAGCTGGAAGGCCAGATCGCCTTCAACCCCGTAAGGCCCGGAATCCTGCACATCAATGCGGCCTGAAACGCCGGTATCATTGCCATCTACATCATATTTACGCCATTCAATGGCAGCCCCCGTACCAAACACGGCGGACTCGGCCACCTCCCCGGCCCCGCTTTGCAGCAGCAGGGTGGCAGGCCCTTCCAGGCCAAAACCACTGCCCGTCACCACACGCAGGGAGGCGTCCCCTGTACCCGTATCTTGAAAATCCGAAAGCCGGAGGGCTTCTCCGTCCGTCCGCACAATGGAAACGGAAGCACCGGTCTGCGCAATGCGGTAACGGGAAGGATCCAGCCCCGCCGCCCCCAGCGCCTGACTAAGACCCGCAGCAAAATCCCGATCCGTGCTATCTCCCGGAGCCACCGTATACGCCACGGGCTGACCATCCAGGGTAAAGGAAAGAACATCCCCCGTATCAAAGGCGGAAAAACCACCATCTCCCCCCAGGGTCAGAACGGCATTTCCCGCAGGCAGATCTGTATGGGCCGCCACATTGAAAAGACTGCCCAGCCCCGGCTGGGCATCACTCTGTATGCGCATCCCCGGAGCGGCAAAAATCGTCAGTGTGGATACCTTGACGGCGGAGTCATTTCCGCCCGTCACCAGTGCGGTACCCTCAGCCCCCAGAGTTCCTGTAGCCAGAGAATCCGGGGCCACGGCCACAGCCCGGACACCATTTTCCGCCAGAACCTGTACCCCGGCATCCACTCCTCCCACCAGAGTTCCGGAAGCACCGCTCAGGGTAAACCCTCCATCATCATTGCCTCCATGGCTGTCCAGACCGGCAATGTCCAGCGCCTTGCCACCCGCCCCCCAGATCTCCACTCCCGTACCGGCTGCGTTCCGTTCCCAGGAGATACCCTGGGCCTTCAGGGCCGTACTTTCCCGGTTCAGAGCCGCAAAAAGATTATCGGCTGCCCCGGTCTGTCCGCCCGAAAGATCCAGGCTGAAGGTAATGTCCACACCGGCAAGGCTGAAGGATGCCGCTCCCGGCCCCCCCGTATCCTCCACAAAATTGTCCAGGGTTATCCGGGCGTTGTCCATAACCCGGAAATCCGAAATTCCCAGATTCTCCCCCCTGCTGCTTTCAAGCACGGCCTCATCCCCATTGTAGCTCACGGAAAGATCCGCCACCTGATCCACCACCGCATCAAGGGCTGCGGCAAAATTCCCCCGGGTTTCCACATCATCCGCTCCCACCCGAAAAATCAGCTCCTCCCGAACCGTACCGGAAACAAAGGTGAAGCCCACCTCATCTCCCTGCTGCATCCCCCCCACACCGGGAAGCAGGGTGCTGATATCCAGGGTCATCCGGTTGGGCAGACTGTAAGCCTGCAAGCCATCCACGGCATTGAGGGCGTCACTGATGGCGGCTGCGGAAGGCGGAATCTTCCCGCTGGCCTGACCGATCTCCAGGGTCTGCACAGCACCACTGGCATCGGTGAGGGTCAGGGTCTGACTTCGCAAAGCCTGGGTGAGAGCCGCTTCCAGACTCTCTGCGGCCTGCACGGATGCGAGGTTCTGGCCATCGGCCAGCCAGAGGGACTCCCCTGTGGTACCGCTGCGCACCACGGTGAAGTCATACCGCACATTTCCGAGTTCCGGAGCACTCCCTGTCCATGCGGTGGGCTGGGCCGTGGAAATCCCCATGTCCACCACGGTCTCGCCATAGCCGGGGGGGAGGGTCGCCCTGTTTTCCATCCAGAGACCAAAATCCTTTGTATAGTCGATCCGATCCCCATAGGGCAGGCTTGCCAGCCAGTTGCTCTGGCGGGGGGCATAGGTACCGGAAAGAACGCCTGTATCATATTCCGTACCCGCCCCCTGACTGTGCAGCCGGTTCACATGCCAGATGGTCTCCCTGGCCAGGGCATCCATTTCCTGACGGTAACGGGGCAGTTCCACATCCCGCATTTCCAGCCATCCGCCCAGAGCCCCCCCCTGAATCCGATCCGTGATGTCCACGTAGCTGCCGGAGGATGACTGCCATGTCACCTGGCTGGATTCAAAACTCAGTCCGTAGGAGGCGGCACCGGAGACCAGGGAAAATCCGCCTGCCACCGTTACCGTGAGAGCTCCGTTGCTGTCCTCAAAACTTTTGATATCCGTCCACTGGGCCAGCTCCTTGACCAGCTGGTTCCGCAGATCCCGGTTGTCATTGGAGGTACGGCTGGTCTCCTGCCCCATGATGGCCTGGTTCAAACGGGCAATTTCCGTTCCCAGGCGGTTGATCTCCGCCACACCGCCCTGGAGATCCTGGTTCAGATCCTGCTCAATTTTTGAAAAATTCCTGTCCATCAGGTTAAAATTTTCCGAAAGCTTCAGCCCATTTTCATAGACATTCATCCGTTCCGAAGCTCCGTCCGGATTGTTGGCAAGGGTATTCCAGGCATCGGAAAACTGCGGCAGCAGGCTGCTGATACTGCTGTCTGAACTTTCATTGAACATATTTCCCAGAGCCTTCATGTAGGTCATGAACGCCTCGGAAGCGGAAAAAGCCGATTTCTGCTCTGTGATGCGGTCTTCCAGCAACTGATCCGCCGTCTGCCGGATCTGCTGACTTGCCACACCCGTGCCAATGAGAAACCCCGATTGCAGGATGGGCGTACTGGCCGCCTGGGGAACGGACTGCCGGGAAAAATCCGGGTTGTTCACATTGGAGATATTGTGACCCGTAACATTCAGCCCCAGCTGCTGGGCACTGAGCCCCTGCCTTGCCGTATTCAGGGTATGAAGGATTCCAGCCATGGCTATACCCTCCGGCTCACATAGGTATTCCCCGCTCCGGCCATACGGCGGCTGCGGTCATAGCCCCCTGCCTGGGCAGGACGCATAAAGGCGGACATCATCTCCCCCACCACATCCAGACAGAGACGCAGATACCTGAGGTTGGCATCTCCTGCGGCCTTCACCTGCTGCTTCAGCACCTCGATACGCAGAAGAGAAGCTTCCAGCGCAGCCCGCTCCCCCTGGGAAAGACGGGAAGTCAGCATCTCCGGATAAAAGGAACGGCCATCCCCTCCAAGAGAACGGCCTGACCGCTCCATGCACGCCACAATACGGGTACGGATTTCCATAATAGCGGCCGCAGCCTTCTGTTTTTCTTCGGCAAGGGGCCAGAGGGGGGCCACGTCCCCTGTTTGCAGTACCTCTCCCTCCCTCTCCAGAATGGCAAGAAGACCTTCAAAGCGGGCAATTTTTTCGCCATAAAGCGCCATGAGTTCCGTGACCAGTGCCATATCCGTATCTCCTTGAGGGCTTTTACCTGTTTTTCTTCCAAAAAAAATCATGCAGGAACCGGTATCTCCGATGCCTCTGCATGATTTTTTGCACATTATGTGCCATGGAAAATAAGAACTTCCGGACGGTACAGAACAGTCGATACTTCAAAAACACACTTCCGGCCCCGGCAGACCGGAAAAATCCCCGTCCCTTCTTTTCAGGTCTGATCCGGCCTTGACAGCTGACGGTAAAGAAAATCACGCAAACCGGGACTGGACGGTCCCTTGGCAATACGTTCCGTTACTTCCTGATCCATCCGGGACTGCCAGATATCCTCGGATTGGCTGCGGTCAAAAATGCCGCCCTCCGGCAAAGTTTGCCGCATGGTTTTCAGCATGGTATGCAGCATCACAGCCTCAAAACCCGCACAGGCTTCCTTGAGACGGGCCGCTTCCTTTTCCCTGGCCGCCGCTTTCACATCCTCGGCTACCCGGGAACCTGTTCCCAAAGCCATCTGCACCCCAGGATCCAAACGCATGGGCCTTCCTCCTTCAAAAAATAGGGATGATGCCACCCCAGGTCAGATGATTTCCAGCTCCGCCTGCAAAGCCCCCGCAGCCTTGATGGTCTGAAAAATACTGATCATATCCCTGGGGCTTACCCCAATGGCATTCAAAGCCCGTACCAGCTCACCAATGGTCGCCCCTCCTTCAAGAAGCATTACCTTGGCCCTTTCCTCATCCGCATTGATTTCCGTTTCCGGCGTCACCACCGTCTCCCCTCCGGAGAGCGGCTCCGGCTGGCTGATCCGGGCCATCTCCTTCACGGAAATACTGAGATTGCCATGGGCGACAGCCACCGTTGAAATTCTGACATTCTCCCCGATCACCACCGTACCGGTCTTTTCATTCACCACAATACGGGCCGGTATATCCGGCATCACCTCCAGTGCCTCAATCCCCGCAATAAACATGGGAATGGTTTCCCGAAGCGACTCGGGAACATCGATGCGAACGGAACCGGAATCCACAGCCCTGGCCAGGGGCTGTCCCAAGGCCCGGTTAATGGCCTCCGTAACCCGGATGGCGGTGGTAAAATCCGGATGGTAAAGGGAAAGAAAGAGCTTCTCCCTGCCATCCAGGGTGATGGGCACCTCCCTTTCCACGGTGGCACCTCCGGCAATACGGGCCACCTGCAAATGGTTTTTCGTCTGGCCCCCGCCATCCCCTTCAGCCCCATACCCCCCCAGGGCCAGTGCCCCCTGAGCCAGGGCATAGACGTTGCCATCCACCCCCTTGAGGGGCGTGAGCAAAAGGGTTCCCCCTCCCAGGCTCTTGGCATCGCCCATGGAGGAAATGGTTACATCCAGACGGCTTCCCAGACGGGAAAAAGGTGGCAGGCTGGCCGTCACCATCACGGCGGCCACGTTTTTCACATTGATCTGGTTACGGTCTATACTCACCCCCATACGATCCATCATGCTGGCCAGAGCCTGGGTAATCATGGGGCTGGTCTTGTCCCCGGTACCACTCAGACCCACCACAATACCGTATCCCACCAGCTGGTTGGAACGTATTCCCTGAAAGGCCGCCATGTCCTTCAGCCGTGTGGCATGGGCAACCCCGCCCCATAAACTACAAAGAACCAATACCCAGCATAGCGTGTTCAGGGAGTCTTTCATGGCTTCCTCCGGAATCTCTTTCCTGCGCAACATTAAAAAGGCCATATTCTGTCAATCACCCGGGCCATCCATCCGGGTCTCTGCTTTTCATCAATCACCCCACGGCCCGAATATTCGATGCGCGCATCGGCCAGTACCGTAGACTGCACCCGGTTGTCCGAACCAATATCCTTTGGCCGGATAACCCCGGAAACGGTGATATACTGGGTTTCATGGTTTACCCGCAACTCCCGGCTTCCATGGATCATGACATTGCCATTGGGCATCACCTGCACCACACGGGCACCAATGGAGGCCGTAATCCGACCCGACCGATCCGTCTTTCCGGCTCCGTCAAACTCTGTTTTCGTATTGGCCTGAAAGAGACTGGAAGGATCAATGGCGGCTCCAAGGTTACCGGTCAGCCCCAAAGCACCGGGAATCCCCGCCTTGGTGCTGCTGTCCCGCGTCAGACTGGTATTGGCCGCAACCTGGGAAGTGGCATTTTCGACAATATCCACAATCACGGTATCCCCCACACGCCGGGCTCGCTGATCCGTAAACAGCATTTCTCCGGAATCACTCCACAGGGAACCTTCCGCCGGAGGAATGGCACCAAAAAAAGCTGCGGGTGCCTCCATTCCCACCGAAGGGGGAGGCATCTGATGCACAGGTGCATGTACGCTACAGCCCAACATCAGCAGCAACCCGAACATCCCGTATACCCTGCCCGCACTTCCCCAGAAAATTCTGTCCATAGTCACCTCCCGGATCTCAGAATCCAAGCCTTACCACACCCGGGCCACGAACCTCCGCCTGCACGACCTTCCCCGTACGCAGATTTTCAACAGGAATGCTTTCACCCTCAGCACCATCCCGCCGGGCTTCTCCCAGGGTATGAATTGTAAGTGTCTCACTTTCCACCAATATGCGTACCTTATCCCCGCGCCGTACCAGAGGGGAAGGAATCAGATGATCCGCACGCACCACCTCTCCTGCGGCAAGGCGGCTGCGGGTCTCCATGCCCTCAAGCTCTGAAAAATCCCTTAAGGCATCTCCCCGGATTTCCGACAGCACCCGTTCTTCCACACGCACATCCTGTCCACGGATCCCCACCCCGCGTTCCAGATGTCGCGACACGACCAGTACGGGAATCCTTCTTTCCACATCTGCCACAAAACGCAGCATACCGGCATCCCGGTCATCCACAAACACCGCAACCTGCCCCCGGATGCGTCGGCCTTTTTCAGAAACATCAAACGGCCCGAATGTCAGCCTGCCCGTATCAAAGGTATCCCGACCGATCAGGCGCACACTTTCCACATGAAGGGAACCTTCCGTCATCTCTTCTTTCAGAGCAGTGCCCAGCTGGAATTTCAAGCTCTCTTCGGAGATCCGCTGACCAGCCCTTTCCACCCGCAGTATGCCGGGAATTTCACACTCCGCCTCTGGGATCTCCTTCAGAATACGCACACGGATACGGCTGCCTGGCAGGGAAAGGCCTGCGCCAGGCCGGGGACTTTTACCGATCACAAGATCCTGAAGCGCCTGCGTTCCTTCAATCCGGGCGACTTCTCCCAGTACAATGTCCTCCCCCGTAACGGTCACGGACTCAGGCAAAACCACGCGCACCCCTGCATCCGCCTGGATTTCCAGGATTCCCAGCAAAAAAAGAATCCAGAGACTGCTGCGTTGCCGAACCGCCCTCATCCTACCCCCTAGCGTTTCAGACCATTGGCGAGACCCAGCATGGTATCGGCTGTCTGCACACTCTTGGAATTGGCTTCATAGGCACGCTGCCCCACAATCAGGGCCACCATTTCCTCCACCACACTCACGTTGGACATTTCCAGATAATGGTTGGAGACCGTACCCAGCCCGTCTTCTCCCGGTATACCCTCAATGGGCTCTCCCGAGCCCTCCGTCGGACGGAACAGGTTCTGCCCCATGGCAAAAAGCCCCGAAGGATTCACAAAATTGTGCAGGGTAATCTGCTCTGTCAGCAGAATTTCCTCGTTCTGGCCATGAGCCGTGAGCAGACCGTTGGACTGCAGGGTCACAAGAATGGTTTCAGCCGGCAAAGCAATCTCCGGCTGGAGACGGTCACCCGCAGTCGTTGTGATAAATCCCTCAGAATCTTTGGTAAAATTTCCGGCCCGTGTGTAAAGGATTTCCCCGCCATGGTTGACTTGAAAAAAACCCCGGCCTTCTATGGCAAAATCAAGGTCATTTCCCGTCTGTACATAATCTCCTTCCGTAAACACCTTCTGCACACTGGCAGGCCGAACCCCCATCCCCACCTGAATCCCGGAAGGCACCTGGCCTCCGCCCGGCGTGACCGCACCCGCCACCAGCATGGTCTGGTACATCACATCCTGAAAATTGGCCCGGCTCTTTTTAAAGCCCGTGGTATTGGTGTTGGCCAGGTTGTTGGACGTTACATCCGTCTGCATCTGCTGGGCCACCATGCCTGAGGCGGCCGTCCAGAGACCTCGTATCATGGAGTCCTCCCTTCACTTATCAAAAATCATTTTCTGCAAAACACCATCAGCCTGGAGAGCGTCCCAGCTCCGTAATCGCCTTGGTATCCACCTCATCCAGAGTCATCATGAGTTTCTGCTGAATTTCATACATACGGGAGATGGCGATCATATGGGTCATTTCCTCCACCACCTCAAGGTTGGCCATTTCAAGGGCTCCCTGCTGCATGCGCACGGCAGGCGGTGCAATGGCATCCGCCGCATCTCCCTTGTACCGAAACTGGGTACGGCCTTCCTTCTCAAGCCCCTCAAGATCCGCAAAGGTCACCACATCCAGCCCGCCCACCAGCTCCTCATTCACAAAAATATTGCCCTGGGGATCGGCAGAAACACGGCCTCCTCCCACGCCCAGAGGCGCACCACCGGCAAGAACCGCCTCCCCCTGCTGGGTGACCAGAAAACCGTCCGCATTCACCGTAAAATTTCCACTCCGGGTATACCGCAGTCCCCGTGCCGTCTGGATGACAAAAAAGCCCTCATCTTCCAGGGCAAAGTCCAGGGAATTCCCCGTTGTCCGCAAAGGCCCCTGGCTCAGATCCGTGTTGAGCTGGGCACGGAAAGCCTTATCGAAGGACACAATGTCCTTTTTAAATCCTGGCGTATCCACATTGGCCAGATGGTTGGACGTATTTTCAAAATGTCTTTCCTGGCGCAGGCCACCCTGTACAGGGCGGGTCATCTGAAGAATCATGGTCGGCCTCCTCTTCGGTCCGGGTAAAAATAAAGCAAAAAAAATGCCATGACTCTCCCAAACCCGCTTTACGGGATATCGGGATGTCATAGCACCCAGTCTGACAGCCACATGATGGTTCTTTGACAGCGGTCAACCAGAAACTTTGACGGCCACCCGGAAAAAACTTCCACCAAAAAAGAGGGGGACACCCCTTTACGGAGTGTCCCCGAATACAGCACACGCTCTGGGCTTGTTCACCCAGAAAGCGGTTTATACCATTTCAAACAGACCCGCAGCACCCATACCGCCACCAATGCACATGGAAACGATACCGTACTTGCCACCGGTACGCTCAAGCTGGGCCAGCAGCGTAGCGGTCAGCTTGGCACCGGTGCATCCCAGGGGATGCCCCAGGGCGATGGCACCGCCGCAGATATTCACCTTGTCCATGATGGGGGTTCCCCAGATGCCAAGATCCTTGCAGCAGTGAATGGCCTGGGAAGCAAAGGCTTCGTTGATTTCAAACAGATCGATATCTTCAATCTTCAGACCAGCCTGCTTCAGTACTTTGGGAATGGCATACTTGGGTCCCACACCCATTTCTTCAGACTTGCAACCAGCCACAGCATAACCGATCATCTTGGCAATGGGCTTCAGGCCAAGACGGTCACAGGCTTCCTTGGATGCGATCAGGGTAGCAGCCGCACCGTCGGTGGTCTGGGAAGAGTTGGCAGCAGTTACGGAACCACCAAACTTGAAGGGAGAGCTGAGACGGGCAATGCCTTCAGGAGTGGTACCGCCACGCACACCATCATCTTCAGAAATCGTTTTGATTTCGATGGCGTAGGAACCATCAGCCTGAGGCACATAGTAGGTGGCAGGCGTAGGAACGATTTCCTTGAAGAAACCGGCCTTCTGGGCAGCAGCAGCCTTGGCATGGGTATTGGCTGCGAACTCGTCCATTTCCTGACGGGTAACACCATAGGATGCAGCCACGTTCTCTGCAGTCACGCCCATGGAGATATAAGCCTCGGGGTTGGTCTTGGCAAAATCAGGGTGAGGACGGGGAGTATTGCCTCCCATGGGAACGTAGGTCATGGACTCAATACCACCACCCATGGTCATTTCAGACCAGCCAGCACCAACACGCAGAGAAGCCAGAGCAATGGCTTCCAGACCGGAGGAGCAGAAACGGTTTACGGTAGCACCGGAAACTTCGTTGGGGAATCCTGCCATACGGGCGGCAATACGACCGATGTTGATGCCCTGCTCTCCTTCGGGGAAAGCGCAGCCGATCATGCAGTCATCGATTTCAATGGGATCAATCCCAACCTTGTCAACGCATGCCTTCATGATATGGGAAAGCAGCTGCTCAGGACGGGTTTCACGGAAAGCACCCCGACGGTTCTTGCAGCCAGGAGTCCGCACGGACGAAACGATATATGCATCTCTCATTGTATTCCTCCTTGAGAAGAAATCTTAGCAAATATAGATCAACGGTTCTTCAGCCAGAAAACCCTTATGACCTGAACGAAAACACCGGAATGCAAAAGTCAGGCATTTCCGTTCAGCCTTTATTAGTTACGAAGGGGCTTGCCGGTTTTCAGCATGTGGTCGATACGGGCGATGGTCTTTTCTTCCTTGCAGAAATCAACGAAGGCCTCACGCTCCAGACGGAGAATGTTTTCTTCAGGAACTTCAGTGCCGCACTTCACATTACCACCAGAGATAACAAAGGCAATGCGCTTGGCAAGGAAGGCGTCGTATTCGCTGAGGAAGCCGCCATTCTGCATGTTGTACAGCTCTGCGGTTACCATACCCTGGCCTTCAGCACCCACAACACGAACTTTCTTCTGCTGGGGAGCCTTGTAGCCGGAGGAAACCATGGTCAGAACTTCTTTTTTAGCTTCACCGATGAGAAGATCGCGGTTCATCACAATGCGGTCTTTCCAGGGGTGCATGTGACCGTTGGCTACGGCACCGTCGGCGCTCATGGACACCTTGGCCATGGCAATGGCCATGAAAGTGCTGATGAAGAACTTGGTCAGATCCACTTCCTTGGCGGTACCGCCGGGAAGGGAATCAATCATCTTCTTGTACAGGTTGAGGCAGCCACCGCCTGCGGGGAGCAGACCAACACCGATTTCAACCAGACCCATGTACAGGTCGGCGTGGGCAACGATCTTGTCTGCGCTGAGGCAGGTTTCACAGCCACCGCCCAGGGTCATGCCGTAGGGAGCGGCAACCACGGGGAACTTGGCATAGGTGGCCCGCTGCAGACCGGCATGGGCCATGGCAAGGAAGCTTTCGATTTCACTGTAAGCTTTGTCATGAGCCAGTTTGGAAACAAAGGAGAGGTCTGCACCGGCGGAGAAGGCACCGGGCATACCGCCTGCCTGGTTACCGATAACCACACCCACACCATTGGCATCCACATAATCCATGGAGGCACCCATGAATTCGATGATTTCCTTGTTCAGGGCATTCATCTTGGTGTGGAATTCCACGCAGAAGACGCCATCGCCGATATCAACCAGGCTGGCGGATGCGCAGGTTTTGACAACCTTGTTGTCCGCCTTGATGGCGGCCAGGCTGAGGGCTGCCTCATTGGCAGGAACAGCCTTGTAGGAAGAAGAGGCAAAGTCATAGTAGAAGAGCTTGCCGGATTCCATTTTGTAGAAGGTTTCGTTGCCCTTGGCGAGCATTTCTTCCACTTTGGCGGATACGGGCAGGCCTTCAGCCTTCATGCGCTCTACGGATTTCTTGACACCAATGGCATCCCAGGCTTCAAAGGGACCCACTTCCCAGCCATAGCCCCACTTCATGGCGTTGTCGATTTCCACCAGGCTGTCGGCAATTTCGGGAATGCGGTTGGCGCAGTAGGTCAGCTGGGAAGCAGTGCAGCTCCATACAAACTTGGCACCCTTGTCTTCGCCCCATACTACTGTAGCAATTTTTTCGGTCAGGCTGTCTTTGCCCTTGGCGGCTGCAAGGCAGTCGAACTCAGGCTTGGCAATATCGATGTATTCACCCGTGGCAGGGTCAATCTGCTGTTTGAAGCGCTTGCCTTCGGGAGTTTTGCCGCTCTTGTAGAAACCCTGCTTGGTTTTGTTGCCAAGCTTGCCGGAAGCCACCATGTCTTTGACATACTGGGGAACGGCAACGGTTTCACGCATTTCATCTTCGGGGCACAGGTTGTAGGAGTTATCCGCAACATGCACCATGGTATCCATACCAACAAGGTCAGCGGTACCGAAGATAGCGCTTCTGGGACGACCCATGGCCGGTCCGAAGAGGGCGTCAGCTTCTGCGATGGTGATGCCGTCCTGGGCCACCTTCTGCATAACCACACCGATACCCTGGATACCGATACGGTTACCGATGAAGTTGGGGGTATCCTTGGCCCATACAATCCCTTTACCCAGGCTTACTTCACCGAAGTTGGCCATGAAGTCGAGAACTTCCTGGCTGGTTTCGGCACCGGGAATCAGCTCCAGCAGGTGCATGTAGCGTACGGGGTTGAAGAAGTGGGTACCCAGGAAGTTCTTTTTGAAGGCATCGGAAAGACCTTCGGAAATTTTAGCAAGGGGGATACCGGAGGTGTTGGAAGAAATGATGGCACCGGGCTTCATCACTTTTTCCACGCGGGCAAACAGATCCTGCTTGATCTTGAGGTTTTCCACAACAACTTCACAGATCCAGTCGCAGTCCGCCAGCTTGTCGAAATCGTCCGTCAGGTTGCAGGTTGCAATCCGGGCAGCATCTTTCTTGGTATAGAAAAGAGCGGGCTTGGCACTCAGAGCGCCCTTCATACCAGCATCGACAATGCGATTTCTGGCCGCAGGATCGTTCTTTTCTTCATCTTTCAGGTCAAAGGGGACGATGTCATACAGGTACACATCGACACCTGCAGCGGCCAGAAGAGCGGCGATACCGCCTCCCATGATACCGGAACCGATAACAGCGGCCTTTCTGATTTTTCTACTCATGATTACCTCCTGAATATAAATAATTGACAAGCAAGCAAACCCTACAAAAATCGACTGCCTGAATTGTGTCTCACTGCATTACCAAAAAAATGATTTGTATGTCAAGGGATTTTACGCAAAGCCAAAACAAGAAAAAAACCAAAAAATATCAGCGTTTTTTACAGAAAAAGCCTTTCAGCCACATCAATATCTGCCCTCTGTCCACTCTGAAAGCGCCACAGACAGAGCACAATAAAAAACCAAAGTGAGTCGTCATTCACGAAGAAAAAGCAAAAAAAATGACCGATGCAGGTATCAGGATACCCCTTCCTCCTGTCCTTCGGTCATTTCCGCTGCTATGTCATCCAGGGCGGCATCCGCTTCCGTGTAATCATCAAAAATGAACGCCTCATACCCCGCACTTTTTTCCGCTTCGGCCATGGCCATGAAAAGCCAGACCTGGGGATCCACCACACGGATAATCTCACTGGCCCCCATCTCTTTCAGCTTTCGCTGCACTTCAGCAATTTCACGGATATTGGCCAGAATCGGATCTTCCCCCCTGGGCAGGGAGAATGTACGCAAATCCGACAAAATGGTAAAACCTTCTTCCAGCTTTTCAGCTTCTCGTAAAATTTCCCCGGCAAATTGCAGATACTGCTCGATGGTCATCTCCCCGTAGCGGATATACAGACGATTTTTCGTCATATCCGCCCTGACTCCATTTGGCATTCTTCACCTCATACACCTTTGCCTGCCATCATTGACATCTCTCCCGCAGCGGGATCTTTCAGATTCAAAAAGGCGCCCCCGCACCCCGAAGATCCCACAACCTGCCTGTATGCCCTCTGTCATACCCTCTCTTGAAAAAAAATCAAGACAGAATTTCACCCTGCCCTCAAAAAAAAAGGAGGTGGTGTCTTTTCTGAAAAAGGATATAATAGTCTCAATTTAAAAAGGAATATCATCGTCAGGCGGCCCGGATGGGAAAGCCCCCCCCCCTTCATAGGCATTGCCCGGCTGGGCCGCCCCTGGATACCCTCCGGAATCGCCCCCTCCATACGGGGGGGAATATGCACTGCCCCCCTGACTGCCCCCGCCATAGGCCCCGGCCGGTGGGGGAGCCGCATACCCCCCTGAACCCGCCTGGACTCCCTGCCCCGTCCGGGCAGAATCCAGCATCTGCAGTTCCCCCGCCACAATCTCCGTCATGTAACGGGTCTGCCCATCCTTCTCATAGCTTCGGGTCTGGAGCTTTCCTTCCACATACACCTTGGATCCTTTGCGCAGATACTGCCCACAGATTTCTGCCAGCTTACGAAAGGCCACCACCCGGTGCCATTCGGTCTTTTCCCGTTTTTCTCCGGATTGCCGATCCGTCCAGGTTTCAGATGTGGCCAGACTGAAATTGCAGACCGCCGTACCATCCTGAAAATACCGCATGTCCGGATCCGCACCCAGATTCCCCACCAGAATCACCTTGTTCACACCACGCATGAAACCTCCTTTGTATTCACGGAAACCGTATTTCCCTCATGGAAAGTCCATCGGTATCCACACCATGACAAGATGCCACAGTGGTAAAAGCGTCAAAAATATGAAGCCCCACTTCTACCACAAGCCTTTTTTTCCAACAAACAAAAAGTCACTTTCCGCCTGAAGCCAGGAAGTACGTTTTGGCAATATTGGATGAATAGACAATGATCTGGGTCATCAGCCCCATAAGCTCCATATGCAGTTCATGGGTTTCCACAGACTCCATCCGCTGGCACATGATTCGGTTCAGATGACGAATCCGATACTGAAGCTCAAGATCCAGGTACTTACGCTCCCGCCCCATGATCTCGGCGGCCTTTTGCAAATCCTTTTCCCGAAACGCCTCCTTGAGAAGCTGCAGCTGCTTCAGAACCTTGGTGTGATAAATTTCCAGCTCTTCCCGGCCTTCAGGAGAAAAATTCTTCAGGAGTGCCTGCTTTTTATCCAAAAGAGGAACAAGATTCCTTTCCACAAGATCACCGATGCTCTCCATATCCCTTGTAATGGAAATCATAGCATAAATCACCTGGGTCTGCGTCCCTGTCACTGATGCCCGTCCCACCTGAATCAGAAAATCCCCGATCACCTTATCCAGAAAATCCAGTTCCTGCTCCCGATACACCACCCCTTCCAAAAGGCTCAGGCAGGGATACTCCCGATCCTGCAACTTTTTCCGGGTCATGAACAGCAGGCCCGCATCCCGGACAATCACCCCCAGCAGATCTGCCATACGTGCCATTTCGTTCCTGGCCATCTCCACAGCCACTTCCGGTGCCACGATCTTTGCATCCTGAAGGGGACTGGTGAATACGGGCAAGCCCTCCCTTGCCTTTTTATCCGGTACCAGCACCACAAGAAACCGTGCAAAATAGGCGGTAAAGGGCAGAAAAACCAGAGCCAGCCCGACATTAAAAAAGGTATGTACATTGGCTACCTGCCGGGCAATCCCTCCCCCCGCCATCTCCACAAGGCCGGTAAAAAAAGTAAGAAAGGGCAGACATAACAGCACCCCGGCAATCTTGAACACCGCATGGGCCGCCGCCACCCTCTTGGCTTCCCGTCCCCCCGCCAGTCCCGCCAGAATAGCCGTAACACAGGTGCCCACATTTGCCCCCAGAACAATGGGCAGGGCGGCATCCAGCCCCAGCAAGCCCTGCTCTCCGAGAACAATAAGAATTCCCACAAGGGCACCGCTGCTCTGAATCAGGGCCGTAATCACAATTCCCGCCAGGATACCCAGAACAGGCTGGGAAAGACTCCGGAGAACCTCCAGCGTCATGGGATCAGACCGCAGAGGCACCATGGCGTCGCCCATCAGTTTCATGCCGTAAAAAAGAATACCGAAGCCAAGAAAAATCAGCCCTGCATTCTTCATCTTTTCTTCTTTTCCGAGAAGCTTCATCAAAAAGCCCAGCCCCACCATGACAAGGGCATAGTCCGTAACCTTAAAGGCAATGAGCTGGGCCGTTGCCGTAGATCCGATACCCGACCCCAGTATCACCCCCAGAGTCTGGGGAAAACGCAGAAGTTCCGACTGCACCAGCCCGACCAGCATGACGCTGGTGGCGCTGGAGGACTGCACCATCATGGTCACAAAGATGCCCACGGTCAGAGCCCGCAGCCGACTTCGGGTCATCCGGGCCAGACCTTCCCGCATCCGTGCCCCCGCAGCCCGCTTCATGCCTTCACTCATCAGCTCCATACCATAGAGAAAAAACGCAATCCCGCCGAAAAGACCCAGCAGGACAGGAAACCAATCCATACCTTCTTCGCCCTCTCCTGAGGCCAGTACACAGGCGGGCATGACAGAAAAACAGAAAACGAAAACCGCCAGCAAAACCCAGACCCGCCCATGAAAACCCCCTGAAAGGCCCCCCACTTGTTTTCCTGTATCCCCCCCCAACGTCACAGCCTGCCCCCTCTCCCCAAATAAAATAACGGTTCCGTCCTTAAAAAATCAGCGCAACAGATAAGCACAGATACTGAAGGTTTGAAAAAGAAAAATGGACATACCCGCAATTCTTTTCACATAAGGTTACGGATCCCGCCTCAAAAGGGGCCAAAGTGCCCAGCCTTGCCCGGACTTCTTCCTGTCCAGCTTCCCGTGACTGTGCTAAGAGCAGATGGCTTTGCTGCATCCGTCCTTCACATGAAGGCTTTGAAAGGAATACCATGCCCGTCCCCAAAAAGTCCCCGGCCCCGGGGTTTCTGGCCGTTATCCTTGCCGCCCTTCTCTGGGCCGCATCAGGATCCTTTGCAAAATATCTCTTCAATGCAGGACTCTCTCCCTTTGATCTCGTACAGATACGGCTCACCCTGGCCACGGGATGCATTGCGGCCCTTATAGCCCTCCGTTCTCCACAAAAACTTCGGATTTCCACCCAAAGCCTGCCCCATTTCTTCTTTCTGGGCATCTGCGGCATGGCCGCCATGCAGGCCACCTACCTGCTGGCCATCAGCCGTATCCAGGTGGCTGCCGCCATTCTTCTCCAATATATGGCTCCGGCCATGATCGCCCTCTGGCAGATGGGCTTTCAGGGCCGCAATCTCTCTGCCCGCACCCTGATGGCGCTCTGTGCCGCAACGACGGGATGTGCCCTGGTGCTGGATCTGCCCTCCCTGCATTTCCAGTCCATGGATCTTACGGGCATCCTCGCAGGACTGGCCGCTGCCCTGACCTTTGCGCTCTACTCCCTGGCCGGAGAAGCCCGAATGCGGGAATATGCGCCTGAAACCGTTGTGCTGTATGCCATGGGTATTGCTGCCATCCTCTGGCACATCCTCCTGCCACCCTTTTCCGGCTTTATGGCCCTTGGCGGAAAGGGAGAAACCTGGGGGATCGCCATCGCCATCGGCAGCCTGGGAACAGCCTTGCCCTTTTTCCTCTACCTGTACGGCATTGAGCGTATCGGTGCCTCTCCGGCCAGCATCACGGGAACCCTGGAACCGGTTTTTGCGGGTATTCTCTGCTTTTTTCTTCTGTCAGAAAAACTCAGCCCCATGCAGATGGGAGGTGCCGTCCTGGTGATGGGAGCCATTGCCCTGCTGCAACTGCCACAAAAACAGATCCCCCCCATCGAAAGAGAGACCGCATGAGACGAACACGTCTCCATAAACAGATCCGCAAAAGACTTCTGGACAGAGATCAGGACTTCTTTGTCATCTGCCCGCCGGGTTTTGAAGCAGAATGCGCAAACGAAATCCAGGCCCTTTCCCACTCCCCCCTTACCCTTACAACGGAAAGGGGAGGGCTTACCTTCAAGGCAGCCCTCCCCATTGTCCCGGAACTGAATCTGACACTCAGAACCGCCTCCCGGATCCTCATGCGCATAGGCCATTTTACGGCAAGAGAATTCCACCAACTCGAAAAAGCCGCTGCGGAAATTCCATGGCCGCTGTATTTTCCCAAAGGCCCCAGCCCGGAAATCCGGGTCAGCTGTCAGCACTGTCGCCTCTACCATACGGAGGCCATTGCCCAGCGTATCCGCAACATCTTTGAAACAAAAATGATGGCAGCCGATGGTGCCCCATTCAGATCCGAATGGCCTCTCCCCACACTGTACATCCGTGGAGAAAAGGATCGCTTCATCCTCTCCATTGACAGCTCTGGCCCCCATCTGCATCTGAGAGGGCTGAAAACCCAGGGAGGGAAGGCTCCCCTGCGGGAAACCCTTGCCGCCGCCGTTCTCATGGCTTCGGGCTACAAAAGGGAGCGCTGTCTTGTTGACCCCATGTGCGGTTCCGGAACCTTTTCCATGGAGGCAGCGCTCATGGCCACAGGCATTCCCCCTGGATCCTTCCGGAATTTCGCCTGGAAAAACTGGCCCGCCTTTCTGAACGAAAACAAAAAGGAGGAAACCTTTAAAGGCTCCCCCCTCCTCCCTCTTTCGCCTATCCTGGCCAGCGACAGGGATACGGACACCGTACAGCGTCTCCGTACACACTGCCAGACCCATCCTGCCTTACAGTGCGTCACCGTGAGTCAGGCAGATTTTTTTTCCCTCTCTCCCCCGGACACCCCGCCGGGGCTTGTCGTACTGAATCCCCCTTATGGCCTGCGCATGCTACAGAAAACTGAGGCTGACAGCCTGACGCACGCCATCCAAAACCGGCTCTCAAAAAAATGGCGGGGCTGGCAGACAGGCCTGATTCTTCCTGAAACATCCGGTGTCGCCTCCATTCCCGGATTACAACGCCGGGGCTTCCTTCACGGAGGCTTGAACATGTACCTTTTCACGGGCCGAATTCCATAGGCTGAAAAGGCTGGACTTTCAGGGGACTCCATCAAATCAGCCCTAAGCCATGGACAGGGTTTCCAGAAGACTTTCAGCCTCTTCAAGGCTGCGCACAAGGCTTGTGGGATACCCCAATTCCTGACTGCCGGTCTCAAACTGAACATGCTCCGGGAGGGCCTGACGCCGTTCAATGCGTATGGCCCTTGCAATGCCGGCGTCTTTCAGTCTTTTCTGTACCTGCTGAATCAGCTCCTCGCCCGAATCCCCCACACGACGGTACTGACGCAGATCCGTCACACAGGAAAACCCCGGAGTCAGGGCCGGAAGTAGGGCTTCAACATCTTCCAGGAGGTTCTGGATTTCCCCATGGGACTCCAGCAGACCAATGGTAATATAAAGGCGGTTTTTTTCTGTGTCCGTTCGGATGGAGAACATGGCGGCACCACATTTGTTATGGGAAAAAAGAATACCAATCTTTTTTTTCTTAACCCATTGCAGCGCACAAAACAAGGTTCATTTTGAAAGATTGTGTTTCATGAGGATAAAACCCCTCAAACCTGCAAAACCGTATTTGAAACAAAAGATAGCTGCTCTGACCTTTCTCAAGACCCGGCATCCTGGATTCCCGGGGGAGAATGCTGCACCCGCAAACGCAGAATACGATTACCATCCATGGTCAGAACACTGATGACATAGGAGGCCACGACAAAGGCCTGATCTTCCTTTGGAATTCTTCCAATATGGTGGAGCAGAAAACCAGACAGGGTGTCATAATCCGGAGATTCCGGCAAGGCTTCAGGAAAAATCCGATTGGCATCCTCCACGGCAATCTTGCCCAGAACCACCCATTCCCCAGGCCCCACTTCCCGCACCAGATCCTCATCCTTATCCGATTCATCGGAAATTTCCCCCACAATCTCCTCAATTACATCTTCAAGGGTTACCAGACCACAGACACCACCATATTCATCCACCACAATGGCCATGTGCTGTTTCCTGGCCTTGAACTGGGCAAGAAGGGTATCAATTTTTTTGGACTCCGGAATAAAATAGGGCTTGCGCATCACCTCCCGAAAGTCCGGTAAGCGGCCATGGGTGGTCTGAAAACGGAAAATATCTCCCACATGCATGACGCCCACCACCTCATCCATCTCCCCTTCAATGAGCGGGATACGGGAAAACCCCGAGGCCAGGATATGATTGAGATCCACCTTTTCTTCCAGATCCACCACGAACATATCCCTTCTCGGCGTCATGATCTCATCTGCGGCAATATCATCAAACTCGAAAATATTGCGGATCAGTTCCCTTTCCTCTTCCTTGATCTCTCCTTCCCTTTCACCAACCTCCACAATGGAAATCAGCTCTTCCTCCGTGATGGTGGGCAGCCGTTCCAGGCGCCCCGTAAGAAGAGGAATAAAATCCAACAGCCAGATCAGGGGGAAACAGAGGAGGGAAAACCAGTAGATGGGAAAAATCACCATGCGGGCAATAAAGAGATTGTTTTGCGTAGCCAGGGACTTGGGAAGAATTTCTCCAAAAATAAGAATCAGAATGGTCATGACCCCTGTCACAATACCAATGGCATGGCTTTCAAACTGCTGAATGGCCAGGGCCGTGGCAATGGCAGAGGCCCCGACATTCACCATGTTGTTTCCAATGAGAATGGTGGCAAGAAGGCGATGGGGTTTTTCCTTCATTTTGAGAATCAGCTGATTTGCCTGCCCCCCTTCCTTGGCCATATGATGGGCACGGGCACGGGAAATGGAAAAAAGGGCAGTTTCCGAGCTTGAAAAAAAACCGGAAAGAATCAGAAAAATAAATAAAAGAATGATAAGGGACAACATGGATCGGGTTCCCCCGCAAATCAGGAACCACACCCTCCTTTCGGATAAAAATTGGAATGAATGCAACAGGGTTCAGGAACCTTTTCGCTCATGCGTAAAATAATAGTGCCTCCCCCTGTATCCTGCAAGCACCTTTCCATTGCATCCCCCCCGGCTTCCTGATATTTTCAGGCACCATTTTTCTGAAACACCCCAAAAAGAAGCTTTAACATGCTTAAAAAATTATTTTTTCACCTCGCGATCGCCCTTGTCATACTTCCCTGCCCAGGAAAAACAAGCTCCCTGAAAAGCCCCTCCTCCCCCACAACCCTGTCCGCCTATTTTGAAAACGATACGGTTTTCGGTACGGATCGGGATTACACCAACGGCATCCGCTTCAGTTATGCTGCGGCCCATGTCCCCTTTGCCTCCCCTGCCTTTACGGAAAAAATGCATGCCCTCATCGACCGCATTCCCGTGGTGGGAGAAGGCACCCAGGATCGTCTTTTTGCCTTGAGCTTCGGGCAGAACATCTATACCAACGAAACCACCCTGAGCCGGGACTATCTTCCCGAAGAAAGACCCTATGCAGGTCTCACTTATCTGGGATTTGCCCTGATGAAACGCTGCGCATGGACGCTGAGTACCTGGGAGATCGGCCTGGGCCTTGTGGGACAATACTCCCTTGCGGAAGACAGTCAGCGCCTCATCCATGAATGGCGGGGCTGGGATCAGCCCAAGGGCTGGCAGCACCAGCTGGATAACGAACCCGTCCTCCAGCTTTTCTACAACAGGAAATGGCTTCTGGCTTCACAGGAAGGCCCTTACGGACTGGGGGCGGATTTTATTCCCAGAGTGGAATGGGGGGTCGGCAATGCCTTTACTTACGCAGGCTGGGGCGGAGAAATCCGCTTTGGCTGGAATCTTCCCAAAGACTTCGGCAATGGGCACATCCGGCCCACAACGGAAACCCATCTTCCTGTGGATCCGGAAGACCCCCGCCTGAAGCCCCCCCTGCAGCGCATCGGCCTTCATGGTTTTGTCGGGATATCCGGTGCCTTTGTCGCCCGGAACCTGCTGCTCGACGGAAACACCTTTTCGGACAGTGCCCGTGTTTCCCGGGATCCCTGGACAGGGGATGTTTCCTGGGGCATTGGTATCATTATCCACCGTTTCAAAATTCTCTACGCCCGCATCCACAAAAGCCGGGAATACAAAACCCAGAAAGAGCGCCAGAGCTACGGCACCATCAATATTTCCTACACCTGGTAACTCTTTTTCCCGGATTCAGGAAATCCGGCCCTCCTCCACGCCATGGCAGGCCACATGCACCTGGGACTGACGGGACAGAAGCTGGGGGATCTCCCTGCGGCACCGTTCATTGGCATAAAGACAGCGCCCGTGAAACACACAGCCCGATGGCAGGTGGATGGGCGTGGGCACCTCCCCCTTGAGTTTGACGTGTACAGGTTTTTTCTGTCCCAGCTTCGGGATGGCGGACAGCAGTGCCCGTGTATAAGGGTGACGCGCTGTCTCAAAAAGATTGGCGGCAGGAGCCAGCTCACAGAGGGTGCCGAGATACATCACCGCCACCCGGGTGGACACATGGGCCACCACAGAAAGATCATGGGTGATCATCATATAGGTTAGCCCCCGCATTTCCTGGGCTTCCATGAGCAGATTCAGAATCTGGGCCTGAATGGAGACATCCAGAGCGGAAATCGGTTCATCGGCCACGATGAACTCCGGATCCACCATCAAAGCTCTGGCAATGGAGACCCTCTGACGCTGACCTCCGGAAAACTCATGGGGATAGCGTTCCCCCCAGCGGGGATTCACCCCCACCTGTTCCATCACCTCTGCAACTCTGTCCTTCACCTCACCTTCGGATATGGAGGGCTGATGGAAGCGCAAGGGTTCTTCCAGGGTCTGGCACACGGTCATCCGGGGATTTAAAGAGGCGTAGGGATCCTGAAAGATCATCTGCATTTTTCGCCGGTAGGCCAGCATGGCACTGGCATCCAGATGGTCGATACGCTCTTTTCCGTAATAGATTTCACCGGAATCGGGCCGGTAAAGCCCCATCACCGTCCGGGCCAGGGTGGATTTCCCACAACCGGACTCCCCCACCACACTCAAGGTCTCTCCCTTTTCAAGGGTAAGGCTCACATCGTTCAAGGCATGCACCCGCATTTTCTCAAGATGGGGACGAAGCCCCTGAAAACGCAGCTGATCCAGAATCCCCCCTGAAATATCAAAATGCTTCACCACCTTGTTCAGGGTGAGCAAGGCCAGATGTGCACTCATATCCTGTCTCCTTTCCCAAGGGTGGAGGCCTGTGCCAGTACGGTCTCGACGTCTACCCTGTCCCCGACCAGATGGCAGGCCACCTGCCGCTGAAACCTGCCCCGCTGACACAGCGCCGGAACCTCTTCCCGGCAGATGGCCTTCGCCAGCTCACAGCGGGGATTAAAGGCACAGCCCGGAGGAATGGCGGAAAGATTGGGCATGGTCCCCGGAATCTGGTACAGACGCTCCCCCGCCTTCCGGCTTCCGGGAAGAGCCCGGATCAGCCCCTTGGTATAGGGATGCTGGGGGCTTGCCACGATGTTTTCCGTAGAACCCATTTCCACAATACGACCCGCGTACATGACAGCGATTTTTTCCGTCACCTGACTGACCACACCCAGATCATGGGTGATGAGGATCATGGCCATCTGCTGCACGGTACACAACTCCAACAACAGATCCATGATCTCCGCCTGTATGGTCACGTCCAGGGCCGTGGTGGGTTCATCGGCAATGATGAGATCGGGATCCGTCAGAAGGGCAATGGCGATGACGATACGCTGACGCATGCCGCCTGAAAATTCGTGGGGGTACTGGCGCAGACGGGTTTCCGGAGAGGAGATATGCACAGCCTTCAGCTTTTCCACGGAAAGGGCTTCCGCCGAAGCCCGGGAAATCTTGCGGTGAGCCATGAGGGTTTCTGCCATCTGATCCCCTATGGTCATGACCGGATTCAGGGTCATCATGGGATCCTGAAAGATCATACTGATCCGGTTGCCCCGCACGGAGCGCATCTCCGCACTGCCCAGACCGGCAAGATCCCGGCCCCGGAAAAAAATCTGCCCTCCGGCGATATACCCCGGCTTGCTGATCAGCTTGATGATGGAAAAACCTGTCACGGACTTTCCCGCACCGGATTCTCCCACAAGCCCCATGCGCTCGCCCCTGTTCAGGCTGAAGCTGACTTTGTCTATGGCGGTCAGATCTCCGGAGCGCAGGGCAAAACGAACCTCAAGATCCTTAATTTCAAGCAAATGTTCCATCGAAAATCATCCCTTGTAAAGCTTGGGGTTGAGCACATCCCGCAGCCAGTCCCCCAGAAGGTTGATTACCAGCACCACCAGCACCAGCAGTATTCCGGGAAAAAGGGTAATCCACCAGGATCCGGAAAAAATATACTCAAAGCCGGAATTGATAAGGGAACCCAGGGAAGGCCGGGTCACGGGCATCCCCAGCCCGAGAAAGGAAAGGGCAGCCTCACTCATGACGGCATTGGCCACCTGTACCGTGGAAATCACCAGCACGGGGGAGAGGGTGTTGGGCAGAATATGACGAAACATGATCCGGCCTGAAGGCAGACCGATCACCCGGGCAGCCTCCACATATTCCTTTCCCTTTTCACCGAGAACGGAAGCCCGTACGGTTCGGGCATACTGTGGCCATTCCGCAAGGCCGATGACGAGAATGAGAATGGGGACGGCAAGCTGCTCGTAACGACCCACACCAAAGGCCGCCTGAAAAATAGCGGATATGAAAATGGCCACCATGAGGGTGGAAAACGAAAGCTGTACATCGGCAAGACGCATGAGAAAGGCATCCACCTTTCCCCCCGCATACCCGGAAACCAGGCCGATAAAAATACCCAGCACCGCCTGAAGCAGCACAGCACCGATACCGATCAGAAGGGAAACCCGCATACCATACATCATGGTGGAAAGCAGATCTCTGCCCTGAATATCCGTACCCAGAAGGTAGCGGGCATCGCCATCTCCTGTCCATACGGGGGGCAGATTGGAATCCATGATATCAATGGCTGAGGTATCATAGGGATTGTGGGGGGCCAGCCAGGGAGCAGAAAAAGCCATGAAAACCAGCAGTACAAAGATGGCAAAACTGCTCAGTGCCACCCGGTCTTTTTTAAAACTGTAAAAGAGATAGGACTCTTTGAAGCTTTGCCAGCGTGTCATCATTTCCTGCCTGAAATCCGAACCTTGGGGTTAACGATGCCGTAGAGAATATCCACCAGGGTGTTCACCACCACAAAAAGAAATCCCACCACCATAAGATAGGCCACCAGAAGCGCGGTATCAGCCCGCTGTACGGCCTCCAGAAACATAAAACCCATACCATGCCACTGGAAAACCGTTTCCGTAAGAATGGTAAAGGCGATCATGGTACCGATCTGTACACCCCCCACGGTAATAACGGGAAGCAGGGTGTTCTTGAATCCATGCACCAGCCATACCCGCAGGGGAGAAAGCCCCTTGGCATGGGCAAACTTCACATATTCGGATTCCAGCACCTCCATCATTTCCGAACGGATAAGACGGATAAAAAGGGGCAGCATGATGGAAGACAGGGCAATGGAGGGCAGAATGAGATGCAGCCAGCCGTCTACGGTGAGCATGCCCGTCTGCCAGCCTCCGATAGCCACCAGCTCCCCCCGTCCATAGGAGGGCAGCCAGCCGAGAATCACGGCAAACACGTAAATCAGCAGAATGGCCGTGAGAAACACGGGAACAGACACCCCTACAATACTGCCGCCCATGATAAGACGGGAAAAAAAACTTTTCGGCCGAATGGCGGCATACATTCCCAGAGGAATGGAAAACAGGACAATGAGCATCCCGGCACAGAAAACCAGCTCCAGGGTTGCGGGCATTTTGGCCAGAATCACATCCAGGGCCGGTTTTTTAAAGAAAAAGGAGTGCCCAAGATCCCCCTGCACAACGCCCTTCAGAAAACGGGTATACTGCACAAAAAAAGAATCATTCAGCCCCAGTTCATCCCTCAGGGCCTCACGTTCCGCTGCGGAAACACTGACCCCCACCAGATCCCGGACAGGATCTCCGATCTGCTGGCGTATGGAAAAACCAAGAAAACTGATCACCAGCATGACAAACACCGCCTGGGTGATACGCCTTACAATAAATGCAAACATGGAGAAAGCTCGAAGGGTTTGAAGTGGAGAAAAAAGACCCGGAGACTGCAAATTTTTACCACAGAGAACCCGAAGGCTCCCTGTGGTATTCCCTGTCCGGATCTGAACAAGACAAGGTTTTTACCTTACAACCAGATCTCCGAAATAGGGGAAATCCATTACGTTCACGATTTTTTCCACATCGAGATTCTTTCTGGAAGCCCAGGAAAGATCCTGCCAGTGCAGGGGAACAAAGGCCGCCTCATCATAAAGGATCTGCTCGATCTCCCGGAGCATGGCATTGCGTTTTTCAAGATTGGTTTCCGTCTGGCAGGCAAGGGTCAGGGCATCCACCCTTGCGTTGCAGTAGTTGCCGGAATTGTACTGTCCGTACCCGGTTTCCGCATTGGGACACATGGCCAGATATTCGGTGAAATTTCCCGAATCCTCCGTATCCGAATGCCATCCGATCAGCTGGATATCCGCCACCTGGGCATCAAACTCATCCCAGTACTGGGCCTTGGGCATGGTCTTGAGATTGACCTTGATGTTGATACGGGCCAGCATGGCCACCACAGCCTCGGCAATCCGGGCGTCGTTCACATAGCGGTCGTTGGGGGATATCATGGAAACTTCGAATCCCTTTTCATAGCCAGCATCCTTCATGAGCTGCTGGGCCTTTTTCAGGTCATAGCGGGGCTTCAGGTTCTCGTTATAGCCGGAATATCCCTTGGGACTCTGCTGCCCTGCCACCGTGGCCCGACCCCGCATGATCTTGTCCACTATCCCCGCATTGTTTACGGCATAAACAATGGCCTGACGCACACGGACATCCTTAAATTCGGGACGACGCTTCTGGTTCATCTGAAGGGTGATGATACGGGTGCCGGACATGGTCACAAGCTTCACATCCTCACTCCGTTCAATGCGGTCCTGATCCTGGGGAGGAACGGGAATGATGAAATCCACATCCCCGGAAAGAAGGGCTGCCACACGGGTGGCGTCATTTTTGATGGGCGTCAGTACCATTTTTGTGACATTCCCGGGAGATGCCTTGTCCCAGTACTGGGGAAAACGTTCAAACACCGTACGCACCCCATGCTGACGGGCCGTCACCCGAAAAGGGCCTGTACCGGACTCATTGGCATTGGCAAAGCTGGGGCCGGTTTTGGTAATCGCCCCTTTGGACTGACCGTTTTCATCGGTACCGGAATAAAAGACACTGTCCATGGGAAAAATATAGGTGGACATGCTCAGAACAAGGCCATAGGGCTTGCTGGTAATGATATCCACGGTATAGTCATCCACGGGCCGGGCTTCCACAAAGGTTTCAAAAAGTCCTTTAAAATCCTGGCTTTCCTTGAGACGGGCCAGGGTCCACTGCACATCTTTGGCCGTAAAAGGATTGCCGGAATGGAATTTCACCCCTTTGCGCAGATGAAACCGCATGGTGAGGTCGTCGATACGCTCCCACTTTTCCGCAAGCCGGGCTTCGTACTGCATGTCCTGGGTCCAGCGAACCAGGGGATCAAAAACCATATGGGAATACTGGAGCATACCACCGGAAAGCTGGACATGGGGATCCAGGGAAACCGGATCCGAGTCAAAGGCCAGTTTGATTTCCTTTGCCAGGACAGAGCCTGCAAGGCAGGAAAACATCAGCGCACAGATAAGGCCAAGCCATTTTTTTTTCATCATTCCTCCGGGCTTTGGGGTGTACGGCAGGAAGACCCTTCTATCAGGATCATCTCCCGCATTTCATTACGAATTTTTAGCTATACCCCTTCATCAGAATTCGGTCAAGAACAGAAAAGAGCGATGTTCCACCCTGTTTCCGCCACTCTTCCAGGGAAATTCGGACTCCCCCCAAAAAAACAATAGTGAACGTTTTAAAACAAAAATAAGCGCTCTTTCGAAGCGGCCCCCTGTCCTTCGCCACAAACACCGAAAAGACTGGAATCCTTTTTCATATTTTCCAAAAAACAGTTGAATTCCAGACAGGCTTGGGCTAGTTTTTTTCAGCATTTTTCCAAGAAACCCAACGAAGACAAGAGGCTTCCCCTTCTTGGCGTTTCGTTTATTTTCAAAATCAATCAAACGACAAGACAAACTGACAAAAATACGGAATATGGCAAAGCCCATCCCCACCCTGTGCATCCCATTGAACTGTTTGCATGTTCAATCACCCAGACTCAAAATCAAAACCCAAAAAGGAGCCCGAAACCATGTTGACCCGGCACCACATCAAATCCCTGACTGCCATGTTCTTCACCCTGGCAGCCCTTCTCCTGCCTGCCATTGCCTTTGCCGCTGATGGCGGCCATCACGGAGGCCCCCACCTGGACGGCGCCCTGCTTTCCGGACTCTGGGTCATCCCCTTTGTCTGCATGCTGCTCTCCATTGCCATCTTTCCCCTGACCGCGCCCCACTTCTGGCACCATCACTTTGGCAAGATCTCCCTTCTCTGGGCTCTGGCCTTCCTCATCCCCTTCACCATCTACTTCGGTTTTTCCCTGGCCCTCTATGAAACCATCCACACCCTCTTTCTGGAATATATCCCTTTCATCATCCTGCTTCTCTCCCTCTTTACGGTAGCAGGTGGTGTAAGACTGAAGGGCAGTCTGGTGGGCACCCCCACACTGAATACGGCCATCCTTCTCATCGGCACCGTACTGGCAAGCTGGATGGGAACCACGGGTGCCGCCATGCTGCTCATTCGCCCCCTGCTCCGGGCCAATGCCCACCGCAAATACAAAGTACACTCCGTGGTCTTTTTCATCTTTCTGGTAGCCAACATCGGTGGCTCCCTCACCCCGCTGGGCGATCCTCCCCTTTTCCTTGGCTTTCTCAAGGGAGTTTCCTTCTTCTGGACCACAACCCACATGTTCCTGCCCATGCTTTTTGTGGCGTCAATTCTCCTGGTTCTTTTCTTCATTGTAGATACCGTGCTCTTTGCAAAAGAAGGCAAACCCATGCCCAAGGGAGATGCCGCAGGCAAGGGAGAAAAATTCGGCATCGAGGGTACGGTAAACCTGCTTCTCCTTGTCGGCGTGGTGGGCTCCGTTCTCCTTTCCGGTATGTGGAACCCCCATATCACCGTCACCCTCTACCATGTCCCCATTGAACTGCAGAATATCACCCGGGATGTGCTGCTGCTCATCATCGCCGGTCTGTCCCTGAAGCTCACCAGCTCCGAAAGCCGCAAAAAAAACGACTTCAACTGGTTTCCCATTGTTGAGGTGGGAAAACTCTTTTTTGGCATCTTCATCTCCATGATTCCCGCCATTGCCATTCTCAAGGCCGGGGAAAAGGGCGCCCTTTCCAGTGTCATCAACCTCGTTTCCCACAATGGGGAACCCGTCGACCTGATGTACTTCTGGCTTACCGGTATGCTGTCCTCCTTCCTGGACAATGCACCGACCTATCTGGTCTTCTTCAACACCGCAGGCGGTGATGCCGCCCACCTGATGACGGACATGGCCAGCACCCTCCTCGCCATCTCCGCCGGTGCCGTATTCATGGGGGCCAACACCTATATCGGCAATGCCCCCAACTTCATGGTTCGCTCCATCGCCGAAGACCAGGGCGTTAAAATGCCAAGCTTTTTCGGATACATGCTCTGGTCCATCGGGATACTCATTCCCTGCTTCATCCTCATCTCCCTGATCTTCTTCTAAACGTTCATGCCATAAAAAGGGGGAAGCCGCACGGCTTCCCCCTGACTGTCCTCCCACATGTTTCCCAGCAGTCCTTCAGCGCTCAAGCTTCAGAAGCACCCTCTTCCGCCACAGACCGCTGCTATATCCCCCAAGGACTCCACCCGCAGCCACCACCCGGTGACAGGGAATCAGGATGGGCAAGGGGTTTTTCCCATTGGCCTGGCCCACAGCCCTGGCTGCACCTGGTTTTCCAAGGGCCTGGGCAATGTCCCTGTAGGTTCGGGTTTCTCCATAGGGAATCCCGGAAAGCTGCTGCCAGACCCGCTGCTGGAAGGCCGTGCCTTCCGGTACCAGAGGAAGATCAAAAATCCGCAACCGGCCTTCAAAATACGCCCTCAGCTGGCTCCCCGCCTCCCGCAGCAGGGGAAAATCCGGAGTATCCAAATTAAAAGGCCCTGAATCCTCCTCAAACAAAAGAGAACACAGGGCCTTTTCCGTACAAAGGATACGCAGAACACCTAAGGGACTGGGCAGGGAAATCCCTCCCAAAACCGTCCCTTCCATATCTACCAGCCCCGCATCAGATAATCATGCATACTGTCGGCAGCCTTCCGGCCAGCACCCATGGCCAGAATCACCGTGGCAGCACCGGTCACAATATCACCGCCTGCCCAGACCCCACGCATGGTGGTTTTACCATTTTCCGGATCCGCATCAATATTCCCCCAGCGGTTGAGACGAATCTCAGGTTCGGAACGGGTGAGCAGCGGGTTGGCCCCCGAGCCTACTGCAATGACGGCAAGGTCACATTCCATAGTGAAATCCGCTCCCTCCATGGGAACAGGCCTGCGTCTGCCGGAAGCATCCGGCTCCCCCAGAGCCATGCGCTCACAGGTCACGGAAGTCAGACGGCCTTCGGCGTTTCCGTCAAAGCGCAGAGGATTGGAAAGCAGCAGAAACTCCACCCCTTCGGCCTCGGCATGATGGGATTCCTCCAGACGTGCGGGCATCTCCTCCCGGGATCTGCGGTACACGATTTTCACGGATTCCGCCCCCATGCGCAGAGCGGTTCGGGCGGCATCCATGGCCACGTTCCCCCCACCCACCACCACCACATTCCGACCCGGTACCATGGGAGTATCATAGGCCGGATCATAGGCCTTCATCAGATTGGCACGGGTAAGATACTCATTGGCGGAATAGACGCCGATCAGGTTTTCTCCGGGAATATTCATGAAACGGGGAAGCCCTGCGCCAACGCCCACAAAGACGGCATCAAAGCCCTCTGAAAGAAGCTCCGTCACATCCACAGCCCGTCCCACCACCGTGTTGCAGGCGATTTTCACCCCGAGATTTTCCAGGGTTTTCACCTCGGATTCCACAATGGCCTTGGGCAGACGAAACTCGGGAATCCCATAGATCAAAACCCCGCCTGGCTTGTGAAACGCTTCAAACAGGGTGACATCATGCCCCTTAAGCACAAGATCCCCTGCCACCGTAAGTCCCGCAGGCCCACTCCCCACCACAGCCACCCGCTTGCCTGTGGCCGCCTGTTTTTCCGGCAACGAGCCATCGCCCTTTGCCCGCTCCCAATCCGCCAGAAAACGCTCCAGATTTCCGATGGCCACAGGACTGCCCTTTTTCCCCAGAACACAAAGCCCCTCACACTGGCTTTCCTGGGGACAGACCCTGCCACAGACCGCAGGCAGGGCATTTTTCTCCCAGATGGTGCGGATACCTTCGGCGAAACGGCCCTCGCTGATGGCCTTGATAAACTGGGGAATGGGAACACCCACGGGGCAGCCCTGAACGCACTGGGGATTTTTGCACTGGATACAACGGGAGGCTTCCGCCATGGCCATCTCTTCCGTATACCCCAGGGGGACTTCCAAAAAATTATGGCGCCGCACATCCGCCGGCTGCTCCGGCATGGGGTGCCGGTCTCTGGCTGTTTTTTTTCCTTCCTGCATACCGTTCCTCCGGCCTTCTTACGCCTGTTCGAGATTTTGGGTCTGGGTTTCCATACGGCAACGATGGGCCTCCATGGCGCTGCTTTCCTCTTTTCTGTAGGCATTGAGACGCAGGGCAAGACCATCAAAATCCACCTTATGCCCATCGAACTCCGGCCCATCCACACAGGCGAATTTCGTCTTTTCTCCCACCGTTACACGGCAACCACCGCACATGCCCGTACCGTCGATCATAATGGGATTGAGACTGACCAGGGTATGAATCCCAGGGGGGCGGGTCATCTCGCTCACCGCCTTCATCATGGGCACAGGCCCGATGGCCACCACAAGATCGGGCTTATCACCAGCCAGAATTTCCTTCAACGCGTCCGTGACAAAGCCCTTTTTCCCTGTGGAACCGTCATCGGTCATCGCCACAAAACTGTCGGAAAGGCCTGCCATCTTATCCTTTAAAATCATGAAATCCGCAGTCCGGGCACCCAGGATGGTGGTCACCCGGTTGCCCGCCTCTTTCATGGCCCTTGCAATGGGATGCAGCACGGCGATTCCCGTGCCTCCTCCAACGCAAACCACATGACCGACCTTTTCAATGTCCGTCGGACGTCCAAGGGGACCGATGAGATCGGTATAAACATCTCCCTCCTGCAAGGCCGCAAAAAGGGCTGTGGACTTCCCGACCACCATGAAAATCACCGTTACCGTACCCGCCTCAGGATTGGTATCCGCCATGGTGAGGGGAATGCGTTCCCCGGTTTCCGTAGCCTTCAGAATCACAAACTGACCGGGCCTGGCCTTGCGCGCAACCCTCGGAGCTTCGATCTCATGGAGAATCACCGAAGATGCCACCAGCTCTTCCCGTTTAACTATTTTAAACATGATGCCTCCTTTTGGATTTTTTGACCGATCTCTACATAAACGTAGAATCCTTAGAAATCAAGCGCCAGGAAAAATAATTAAACACACGGTTAATAAAATCCCCTTTTTCAGGCCTGCCCGACAGCATACGGCACACGGCACCTCAAAATCTGAAAACTCCCCGGACTCAGCCTTGCGCGTTCAGATATTACCCCTGATTCTATACTATAGGCGCAAGAGTTGCCGTTACAGCACTGCAATCCTGTATTCCCACACTGACGATGTGTAACCGGTTTTCAAAAAATCGCTGTAAAAAAACAGTCCCTGCAAGGCACAAACAGGGGGGGGGAGTTCTGAGACAGGATACCGCTGCGGTAAGACAACCGTCCTTTTACAGCACCCCGGCAAGCCCCCACTGAAACATTTGCCCTCCGTCCACAGCAATGCTACAAAGCCCATGACGTAAAGGCACCTTTCGGGCAGAACGTGCAGAAAATCTGGCCAGAATGGTTACCGGGCCGGAAAAAGAACTCTTCCTGAAACCCGAGAAACCGTCTCCTGATTTACCCGTCAAAAAAGATTCCGGGGACAGCAATCTTACACAATTGAAGCATTCTCATAAAAAATAACAGACTCCGAGGCGGTAAGCCCCATCCAGACAAAAAGGAAAGACCCATGCGTTTTTTTGACAGCCATTGTCACATAGAAGACGAAAAAGCCTATGGCAAGGACATTGATGCCGTCATCCAGCGGGCAAAAAAGGCAGGTGTTGTCTGCATGATGGTGGCAGGGATCACCCTGGAACGTTCCAGAGCCGCAGTGGCCCTGAGTGATGCTTTCCCCGGTATTTTTGCCAGCGTGGGTATCCATCCCCACGACAGCGAAAGTTGCAGCGGCAGTACCATCAGCCTTCTCAGCACTCTGGCACGTCATCCGAAGGTCAGGGCCTGGGGAGAATGCGGGCTGGACTTCAACCGTATGCACGCTCCCATGGACGTGCAGGAAAAATGGCTGGAAGCCCAGGTGGATGCGGCCCTGGCCCTGAAACTGCCCCTGATCTTCCATGAACGGGATTCCCGGGGCAGACTGCTGGACATGCTCCGCACCCTGACCCCTTCAGGGCTTTCAGGCGTAGTACACTGTTTTTCAGGAACACTGGAAGAAATGAAGGGCTACCTGGATCTGGGTCTGCACATCGGCATCACAGGCATCCTCACCCACAAACAGCGCGGTGAAACCCTGCGAAGCATGGTGAACATGCTGCCCGACGACGGGATTCTGATTGAAACCGACGCTCCCTACCTCACCCCGTCTCCGGAACGCAATCACCACAAACGCAACGAACCCGCCTTTGTGCCCTCCGTACTGAAAACCCTTGCCGCCGTCCGGAAGGCACCGGAAGAAATACTGGCAGAAAGGGTTTTTCAGAATACCTGCGAACTTTTCCGTCTCCAACCCGAAGAAATCCCTAGACCTTGCGCATCAGAGCCGTAACAGCCTCCTCCAGGCCATCCAGGGACAGGGCATACATGGGAAAAATCTGGCTGATGAGATTGATGCTGGCCGTATAGCCCCACATGCGGGGATGCACGGGATTGAGCCACACACTGCGGGAAAAAATATCGGCCAGAAATTTCAGGTTTTCGATACTGGGCCTGCCGCTGCGATCCTGAATATGAATGGCTCCGTTACGGGCCATAAGCTCATAGGGAGCCATACTGGCATCCCCTACAAAAATCAGCCGCGTTTCCGGATCTTTACGGGTAAAATCCTGAATGCGGACGGGCTTCCTGTACCGATGGGGATCCTCCCAGACCGTATCATAAATGGTATTGTGGAAAAAATAGGTGCGTACTTCCTTGAACTGGGATCTTGCATAATCAAAAAGAGTCTGCACCACATCCACATAGGGATCCATGGACCAGCCGCCATTATCAATAAACAGCATGACCTTAAGCCTGTCCCTCAGGCTGCGGTCAAACATGATCTCAATTTCCCCTGCATTTTTCAGGGTCTGACGCAGGGTGGCCTCGACATTCACCTGATCCCTGGGCCCCGAAGGCACCATGTTCCGCAGCCTTTTCAAGGCTTCCCCCACCTGGGACTGGGTCAGGGGACCACTTGCGGAATAATCCTTGTATCGCCGCTCTCCCGCCACCTTTACCGCAGACTTGTTTCTGGAAATCCCCCCAACCCGCATCCCCTCAGGATGATAGCCCGAATGTCCCACAGGCGACGTGCCTCCGGTACCGATCCAGCGATTTCCCCCGTCATGACGTTCGGTCTGATCCTTTAAACGCTCTTTAAAGTATTCGATCAGTTCATCCGGTGACATACTGGCCAGTTTTTTTTCATCTATCCCCAGTGCCCTTGCAATCTCCTTGGGATCCTTCAGCCATTCATCAAGAAGGGCACGGGCAATTTCGTCCATGTCAAAGCCCTCTTCCACGGAAAGCTCCACCCCCTCAAAATGATGGGCAAAAGCCTGATCAAAGAGATCAAAATGCCGTTCGCTTTTGACAAGGATGCTTCGGGCAGCAATGTAAAAATCATCCAGAGAACGGATCATTCCCATGCCCATAGCCTTGTGCAGGGTTAAAAAAGCCGTGGGGCTCACAGGAATACCGACATTTTTCAAAAGATAAAAAAAGGCAACAAACATAGAGGTTTCCTTGGGGGCTGATGCATCATTTCCTTAAAAATCAACACCTGCTCAGCACGTTTCCATGGCCGACTCAACGGCCCGTTTTGCCTTTTCAGCCATAGGGAGGGCATGGGGACAGAATCAAAGTCCACGACGACGGGTGACAAGACGGGTGACCCGCTCATAGTCCGGACTTTTTTTGAAAAGAACTCCCAGAAACGGTGCCTGCCCCTTCACAAGATCTGCCGCCTTGAAATCCGGATCCGCATCCAGAGCACGCAGCCAGTTGATCAGCTCCCGGGTCGCGGGACGCTTTTCAATCCCGTCCAGCTCCCTCAGCTTATAAAAGGTATCAATGGCATTTTCCGCCAGCCGGGTATCCATGGAAGGAAAATGCACATCAATAATGCGGCGCATCATCTTGGGATCCGGAAAGGCGATATGATGAAAGTTACAGCGTCCGAGGAAGGGATCCGAAAGATCCTTCTTGGCATTGGAGGTAATAATGATGACGGGCCGGTGCTTTGCCTGCACAACTTCATCCACTTCAATAATATCAAACTGCATCTGATCCAGCACATCCAGCATATCATCCTGAAAATCCGTATCCGCCTTGTCGATTTCATCGATGAGCAGCACCACCCGCCTGTCTGCGGTAAAGGCCTGACCAATCTTTCCCATGCGGATATATTCCCGAATATTGCTTACATCCCGCTTGGAGTCCCCGAAGCGGCTGTCATTCAGACGGGTAAGGGTATCATACTGATACAAGGCCTCAATAAGCTTCATGCTGGACTTGACATTCAAAATAATAAGCGGCATGCCCAGGCTCTCGGCGATGGCATGGGCCAGCATGGTTTTACCTGTCCCTGGCTCCCCCTTGAGCAGAAGGGGCATCTCAAGTGCCATGGAAATATTCACAATACTGGCCAGCTCATCATCCAGAACATAGCGCTGGGCACCGGTAAACTGCGCACCGGAATTTTTTTTCATTGCTTCTCTCCTTATCCCATGTGTTCCATAAAAAATCCGGTACCTACAATGGGCAATGTGCTGACATTCGTCAAGAGCTTCCTTTACCTTGCGGAACCGGAGACTCGGCCCCTGAGTACGATTTTAACAGTGCCATACCGGGAGATCCCCCTTTTACTCAAAACAGCTTTCCCACAACGAATCCAGGATTCGCCATACTTTGACAATTGACACCAGGCCAGGCTTGGTGATAAGGGGTTATGCTTGATAAAATACGGTTTCCTGCTGAAAAACCATAGACTTGAGGAGCTGCCATGTTTGGCATCGGCATACCGGAACTGATTATCATTCTTGTAATTGTTCTTGTTATTTTCGGGTCGTCCAAACTGCCCGAAATCGGTTCTGGTCTCGGAAAAGCCATTCAGAACTTCAAGCAGGCATCCAGGAATGACATCCACCAGAATCCGGAAATTAAAGAAAAAAACCCAAAGGATCCCGAAACCTGACCCTCTGGAGAGAAGGCCGCTGTACCTTGCATAAATATCGGGGAGGGTAGGTCTGGGGCATTGACATCTGCTCGATTTAAAAGTATGCGTGCAAAGGATCAAGGCAAAACTTTCTTATTCTCAAGGATAGAGAATTTCTGTTCTAATCCCCTGAAACCCTGGCATGAATACATAGTCAAGCCCCATGGAAGGCTTGTATTATCGGATATTCATCAGATAAAATACAAAGAATTTGGATACTCGAAATTTCCGGTTACCCTAAAACCGTATCCGGATTGTCTTTTTCCCAATGCTCTTTATTCATAAGGCTTTCACCACGGCTTTGCTGTGTCTGCATGGATGAAATATGGTGTAGCCCTTCCAACACCCGAGAGAAGGGGTACATTTCTTTTTCAGCCTGCACCCAGAGTTCAGGTTCAAAAATCACCAAACCACCAAAAAGGAGAGATGGAAAATGCCACTGATTGAACGCAGAGACCAGGACTTCCTGCTGCACGAAGTATTCAACGTCAGCCAGTTCAGCGAATCCGAAAAGTACGCAGATTTCAACAAAAAAACCTGCGACATGATCATCACCGAAGCCAGAAACCTGGCCATCAAGGAAATCCTGCCCACCAACAAAATGGCGGACAAGGAAAACGGTCATCCCGATGCCGTAAAACTGATTGACGGCCAGGTCAAAGTTCCGCCCTCATTCCACAAGCCCTACAAACTCTTCTGCGACGGTCAGTGGCTGGCCATGTGCGATGACCCCGAATTCGGTGGTCAGGGCATGCCCCACCTTCTGGCCATGGCTGCCGGTGAGTACTTCACCTCCGCCAACTGTGCTTTCATGATGTACCCCGGTCTGACCCACGGTTGTGGCAACATTCTGGCCACCTTCGGTACCGAAAAGCAGAAGCAGCTCTATGTGAAAAACATCTTCACCGGCAAATGGGGCGGCACCATGTGCCTCACCGAACCCGTTGCCGGTTCCGACGTCGGTGCCCTGGTCACCAAGGCGACTCCCGTAGGGGATGGCACCTATAAGATTGAAGGCGGCAAAATCTTCATCTCCGGTGGCGACTCCGACATGGTCGAGAACATGGTACATCCTGTTCTGGCACGCATCGAAGGCGCACCCGCAGGCACCAAAGGCATCTCCCTCTTCCTTGTACCCAAGTACCGGGTCAACGATGACGGTTCCATGGGTGAATTCAACGATGTCGAAACCGTGGGCATCGAAGAGAAAATGGGCATCCATGGCAACGCCACCTGCTCCCTGGCCTTTGGTTCCAAAGGCAACTGCATTGGCGAGCTCATCGGCGAACCCAACAAGGGCATGAAGTACATGTTCCTGATGATGAACGAAGCCCGTCAGGGTGTGGCCATGCAGGGCCTTGGCTTTGCCACCGCCTCTTACTGCAACGCCATCCAGTACGCCAAGGAGCGCATCCAGGGGCCCAACCTCCTGAAAGCCGTTCTTGAAGGCGATATCACAGGCGTGCCCATCATCCAGCACCCCGATGTGCGCCGTATGCTCCTGTTCATGAAAGCCTATGTGGAAGGCTGCCGCTTCCTCGTTTACTACCTGAACAGCTGCTTTGACAAATCCAGCACCACTGCCGATGAAAAAGAAAAAACCAAGTGGGAAGGTCTCATTGAAATCCTGACCCCCATTGCCAAATCCTACTGCACGGACAAAGCCGTTGAAGTTGCCTCCACCGGTGTTCAGATATATGGCGGTTACGGCTTCATCGAAGAATATCCCCAGGCCCAGCACTACCGCGACGCCAAAATCACGGCCATCTACGAAGGTACCAACGGCATCCAGGCCATGGATCTTCTCGGCCGCAAACTCGGCATGCGCAAAGGCAAGCCCATCATGGATCTTATGGGCGAAATCAACAAAACCGTTGCCAAAGCCCGTGAAGCCGGTCTTGAAAAAATTGCAGACAGCCTTCAGGCTGCCCTGAACAAGCTGGGCGAAGTTGCCATGACCATCGGTGCTGCCGCCATGAGTGAAAAAGCTCTGGACGCCTTTGCATCCGCCACCCCCTTCTGTGAAGTTGCCGGTGACGTGGTCATGGCCTGGGCATGGGCCGAACGTGCCACCGTAGCCAAAACCGCAGTGGAAGGCGCCAAGAAAAAAGACAAACCCTTCTACGAAGGTCAGATCGCAACAGCCAAGTACTTCTACGAGCAGCTTCTTCCCACCGCCATGGGCAAGATGGATGCTGTGAAGAACCTTACCGCTGCTGTTATGGAAATCCCTGAAGAAGCCTTTGTAGGCTAATCCGTAAAAAGCATTTGCATACGCTTAGAAGGGGTGAAATCCATATGGATTTCACCCCTTCTCTTTTTCCAGCTTCCCGTGCAGATCTTCTTTTCAAAAATTTAAAACCCATCCCAGGCAAATGAAATGCCTGTGTATACCAGTCCGTACCGGTGACGAAAGGTGGTCTCGCTGTAGGCATTGTACAGAAAGGGCAGTATCCCATTCAGCTGCTTCTCAAAATACCGGGCTCCCAGATACACTTCCACACGGTCAGAAAAACGCCAGAAAAATGCGGAGGAAAGTATCCTGTTTTTTTCTTCACGTTCCAAAGCCTTATCCCGCTGCATGTACATTTCACTGTATTCCGCAAGAAGACGCCAGGAGGGTGTCAGGTGCAAAGCACAGGAAACCCCTGCCTCCACATAGGTCTCATCCCGATTCAGGGAGAGGGGAAAGGAAAGGGGAAGTTTTCTGTCCACAGCTTCCGCATAGACATCCAGGGTGGTGGTAATGCGGGAGGTGATTTCCGTGCGTCCTGCCTCCACAAAAATGGTGGGCGTAAGCCTCCCCAAATTACCACCAACCATCAGGCCGGTAAAAAAGCTTTGATCCGAAAGATCTTCCAGAGCAATCATGGGATCCGGACGCCCTTCCCTGGGGATAGATGCCGTAATTATCATGTCATTGGTTTTACGGATAAAACGAACCTTTTCCGCGTCCCAGTTAACGGTATCCTTCACTTTAAAACGGGCAAGCATGGCATTGACGGCACCCGAGCTCACATATTTCATGTCCTCAGCCATATGGCTGCGCATCCCCACCCACGCCTGTGTCCATGGGAAAGGCCGCCAATAGCCAACGGCTTCCGCATTCAAAATCTTTAAACTCTCAAAACCATAATCCAGGTCATCCTGCCCTACAGCAAACTGCAAACGGACAGTTTCCCCAAAAAGACGGCTGATCCGGAAATCTGTCCCCGTCAGATCCCCAGGATCAACCCCATGGCGAGTTCCCACATCCGTATCCCGCAGATTCAGTATATCCAGACCATCATTGATGGCTCTCACCCCAAAGGACATCTGCCAGACTTTATTCTGCCATGTATCCACATTGTGGAACTCCGCCCCCCCCAGAGCCGCCTGGGCGGCATCCGTCCCTATAAAAAAAAACAACACCCAAAAAAAGCCCGTGAGCAGGCCTGCCCTGATTTTAATTCTCTCCATAGCTACTCTCCAATGAAAGCACTGTTACCTCCAGATAACAATCAGGCCATCCTCTCCAAGTGAGAGAATGGCCTGAAATTTATGGCAGTACTCTTATAAAAAATCTGCTAATTGCTAACCGTAAGATTTACCTTTACGTCATCAAACACATTCAGCTCACTGAGTGCAAAATTTATGGCATAACTTCCGGCTGAAAAGTCAAAACCCTTGATATCCTTGAATTCTTCTCTTTTACGGAGTTTATCTTCAATCGCGGCAAGCTTCACCGTAATCTTGTCACCAGCAACGCCGAACACTTCCTGCACATCTCTCTTATCGGTGAATTCCGCGCTTACTTCCGTACCATTGGAACGTGTTCCCTTGATGATCAGACGGGAACTCTCCATGCCAAGGGTCACAGCAGGGGTACTATTAGCATTTTCCACCTTGATAAAAACATTGGCGATAATAACATTCAGTTTCTGTACAGTACCTGTTGTCGTTGTAATGGTAAGGCTGGCAGTGTTTCTCGACACCTCAGTAGGCGTACCAACAAACCCAAGGGTGACAACGGCATCGCTCAGCTTCTCTGCCTGATACTCACTCAAAGTAACATCCCATGTAGCGACATTCACCGGTACGTCAGAACCAACTAAGAATTTCAAATCTACAGCACTGGCTTTCAAACGCGCCTTCTTTGTATCTTCAACAACCTTCTCTTCCTTGGCCTTGCCGTCTGTTCCCGTATTCTGAACAATGGTGTCAACGGTTTTCTTTACCTCAGTCTGAACTTCAGCAACGATAATGTCCTTTTGTGCCGGTGTTACCTGAATCACGTTTGCTGTAGCAGCCTTGTCAACAGCAGTCGTTGCTACGGCTGCCATTTTCTGGGCATCCGTTATGTTACTGAGAGTTGCAAGACTGGTAACATTGCTCGTTTTAATTTCATTACGAATTTCTGTTGCAATCAAGCCTACAAGATTAATCTGATTCGCCATCGTTCTTTTAGATTCTTCGATATCCGGCGTGGTAACCGTAGCTGCCTTAACAATGTTTTCAACCACTTTGGATATCTTCAAAACTTCTGCATTCACACCAGCCGGGTTTGCGATATCCACATCATAGTTTTCCTGCCCGCCCAAAGCGTCAATCAAAGCCTTTCTTTCCGCAGGAGGCGTCATGGCGACAAGGGTTGTAAGAGGTGTAATATTTTTTGCACCCTTGGGAGCAATCATGGGAATGGCAGGCTTACCGGTAAGCTTGTCCGTCCCCCCCACAGATGCCAGAACATAGTCATAGGCAGGTGTGGCCCCCAGCTTGAAATCACCGTTGGCATCCGATGTTGTTTTGGTCGGTTCTTCTTTCTTGTCGAGATTAAAATTACCTGACCCTTTAACAGCATCTGTAATTTCATCGGCCCAGACATCCGCACCCGAAACATAGCCCTGAACAAGCTTGCCCGACGGTGCCTCTTCCTTTTTCACCACATCCAGATTGCTGCTGCACCCAACGGCCAGGGCCAGCATGCCCGCCGCGGCCACGAATAACCGTGCTTTTTTCATAAACATTGCGCACTCCTTTTTTTAGTTTGGAAATCCTGAGCATGTACACACGCCCATTTCTCATTGCAAAACCATTGGGGGGATAAGAATGTCCGTACCGCTTTGCATCCTCAAGAGAGAACCCAACCGAAACTTAAGTGATAAAATCATGGACAAGCTTACAGCGTACCCCCCACTTTGTTCAAGCTTTTTTTTTCGCAACACACCATATAGAACGGTGAAGCCCCTCTTTAAAATTCTCTTTAAAACCAGCCGGTAAAAATCAAGAGGCCCCACGCTGCGTCCATCTCCCGGTACAAAAATCTTTTCATGGATTTCTGAAATCACGGACGGCTTCCCAAAAATCAAAAGACAAAACGAATCAGCGCAAAACCTCCCGCGAGAAGGACAACAAAGGCAATGGCAAGACGGTCAAAATACCGATCGATGAATGCCCGGATTCCCGGACCAAATTTCCAGACCAGCCCGGCGAGGATAAAAAAACGGGCTGCCCTTGAAAAAAGTGAAGCCAGAAAAAATACGGGAAGATCAATGGCAAACATACCCGCTGCAATGGTGAAAACCTTATAAGGAATGGGAGAAAACCCCGCAATGGCAACAGCCCAGGCATCATAGGCCCGAAAGAGTTCTCCCAGGGTTTCCATCTGTGCCTCGGCACCGTAAAAGGCGATAATGGGTATCCCCAAAGTGGTCATGAACTGCCAGCCGATAAAATATCCGGCAAGCCCCCCCAAAACAGAGCCTGTGGTGCATACCACAGCATACAAAAAAGATTTTTCAGGTTTTCCAACACAAAGGGCCAGCAGAAGAATATCCGGCGGTATGGGAAAAAACGAAGATTCTGCAAAGGCTATCAGAAAAAGGGCCAGGGTTCCCCAGGGAGACTCCGCCCAGCTCAAGACCCAATCATAAAGACGACGCAGCACATTACTCCTTCCAGCCATGTTCTCCCACAAGTTTCACAAAACGACAGGAGCAGAGGGTTTCCCGTTCAAATCCACAAGCAGTACGGGTGATCCGCACAAGCTGCTGGGTCTCCACCCCGCCCACGGGCATGACCAGCCGCCCGCCATCCGCCAGCTGGGAAAGCAGTATTTCCGGTACCGCTGGCCCCCCTGCTGTCACAAGAATCCCATCAAAGGGCGCTTCAGACTTCCAGCCTGTAGTTCCGTCAGAATAACGGGTGACGATATTGTGGTATTTCAAACGGTCAAAAAGCCTGCGGGCCTGCATGTAAAGTGGCTGAAGACGCTCTATGGTATACACACGAAAAACGATTTCGGCCAGCACAGCCGCCTGGTACCCCGAACCCGTACCGATTTCAAGAATACGGTCTTCGGATGAGAGCTGCAAGGCCTGGGTCATTTCTCCCACAATCTGGGGCTGAGAAATGGTCTGCTGGTGTCCTATGGGCAAGGGATAATCCCCATACGCCTGCTCCATGAGCGCCTCACTCACAAAGCAGTGACGCTGCACCCGTCCCATGGCTGCAAGCACAGCCGGATCCCGGACACCCCGGGCATAGAGCTGTTCCTGCACCATCGTTTCCCGTCTTCGCCGGAACTTAAGAGGCTCCTGTGTTTCCATAAAGGACTTCCCGTACAAAGCCATCCAGTAACCATCGAAAAACCAATCAGGACTCTCCGAAAAAACGGAAAAAGCCTGGGGACACCATCAGAAAGTTCACAAAATCAGACTCTGATTAAGTCAGATTTTATAGATCACCCGCCGATCTGTCACAAGAATATCCACCGTTTTGGCCTTAGATTCCATGGGAGCCTGAGCTGCCACCTGCTCCTCTATTGTGACCGCAACCTTACGGGTTGTCAGGGGAAGCCTGCCCATCATACGGTCAAACTCTCCCTCATCGGCACCAATCCGTCCACCTTTTTCATCAAAAACCACACCGGGAATCAGGGCGATATCGATATTGTCCATGGGAATTTCCCGGCATTTTTTAGGGTCAGGCCCCTTTTCTTCCGAGGTCTTTCCCAAAAGGTCCTCAGGCCCATCCACCTTGTAGAAACGGATATTCTTCTTGTCTTTGTCAAAACGGGGCAGCACAACGAATTTCTTTTTTTCATAGGCGTTTGCCATGATATCAGCTATATCCGTCTCCAGCGGGTGGCGGGGAAGATATAAAAGCACAATCCGGGCTTCCACATAATTAGCGAAATCAAAAAGCTGTGCCAGGGCTTTACCCTGCTTTTCCTTCAGGGTCACCTCATCCAGTGCGGCAATTTTCTTTTCAATCTCGGAGACAATCCTGCGGCGTTTTTCGCGAAGGTCTTCCATGGTGGACTCACTCCGTTTCTCTGGTAGTGGGGAACAAGGCCTTCCCCGTGAAGGTTGACGCCTCCCTGACCCTGTGATAATTTTTCAGGGTTTTGTCGGAAATGGCACTTTTTTTCAAGTCCTTCTTAGCCTGAAAACCATAAAAAATCCATTAAATATAAAGGTTCATATGCTGGAAATCAAGTTTGTGCGCCAAAATTTATCCGACGTACGCTCCGCACTGGCCAAAAGGGGGGCCGCATCCGCCCTTGATTCCTTCAGCGAGACCGAAGGCAGGCGCCGGGAAATCCTTCTTCGCCTGGAAACCCTGCGCTGCGAACGTAACACCGCTTCCGAAGCTATTGCACGGATGAAAAAAGCCGGCGAAAATGCCGAAGACACCATCCTGCGCATGCGTGACACTTCCAGTGCCATCAAAGACATGGAAAAAGACCTGGCTGACGTAGAAGAAAAACTGGGGCACATGCTCATGGCCATGCCCAACCTTCCCCACCCGTCCGTGCCCGAGGGAAGGGATGATTCCCAAAACCGCCTGGAAAAAACCGTGGGACAGCCCACGCACTTTGATTTTACGCCCAGAGCGCACTGGGATCTCGGAGAATCCTTAGGAATTCTTGATTTTGAGCGGGCTGCCCGCATGACCGGTGCCCGTTTTGCCCTGTATATGGGAGCTGGCAGCCGCCTGGAACGGGCACTCATCAATTTTATGCTGGACATCCATACCGGAGAGCATGGATACAGGGAGGTTCTTCCCCCTTTTCTGGTCAACCGAAAAGCCATGACAGCCACGGGTCAGCTTCCCAAATTTGAAACGGATCTCTTCCGACTGGAAGGTCAGGACTACTTTCTCATCCCTACGGCAGAAGTCCCTGTCACCAATATCCACAGCGATGAAATCCTTCAGGAAGAAGACCTGCCCCTTTATTATACGGCCTACACCCCCTGCTTCCGTTCCGAAGCGGGTTCCTACGGAAAAGACACGCGAGGCCTGATCCGACTGCACCAGTTCAACAAGGTGGAGCTTGTAAAATTTGCCCTGCCGGAAAACTCCTACGATGAGCTGGAAAGCCTTCTCTTACAGGCGGAAACCATTTTAAAACGCCTGGAGCTGCCTTACCGGGTGGTCACTCTCTGCACCGGAGATCTGGGCTTTTCCTCTGCCAAAACCTATGACATTGAGGTCTGGATGCCCGGCCAGAATGCCTACCGGGAAATTTCCTCCTGCAGCAATTTTGAGGATTTTCAGGCCAGACGTGCCAACATCCGCTTTAAACGCAAGGGGAAAAAGGGTACCGAACTGGTTCACACCTTAAACGGCTCCGGCCTTGCCGTGGGGCGCACCTTTGCCGCCATCCTGGAAAACTATCAGGAGGCCAACGGCAGTGTCCGCATTCCAAAGGCTCTCCAACCCTATATGGGCGGAATGGAAAAAATCTCATTGTAAGTTTCGGTAGTGACGTACGCAGCCGATCAAAAATCAACCCCTCTTTTGGGAGACCCTACCTGTGACGCCTGAAAAATTTCCTGAACATATCCGCGACCATATTCTGCCCACACCTTCGGGAGAAATGCGTTACCACTGCCTGGGCTGCGCCGAAACCTTCGGCATTGAAAAACTCCTCTACACCTGCCCCGCCTGCGGTGCCGTGCTCCTTCTTCAGGATATGGAAAAAAACCGCCTCAAGGGCCTTTCCGGGGAAACCTGGCGGGAAATCCTCGATTACCGGCGTATGCTGAAAATACCGGCCTTAAAAGGTATCTACCGCTTTCACGAATTCATCGGCCCGGTCATTCCCCTGGATGCCATCCTTTACTTAGGCGAAGGCCACACGCCCATGGTGGAAGCCAATGCCACACTCCAGCAGGAAGCCGGGCTCCGCTTTTTCTACAAAAATGACGGTCAGAATCCCAGTGCCTCCTTCAAAGACCGCGGCATGGCCAGCGCCCTCTCCTACATTCACTTTCTCGTAAAAAACGGAACCGTGGATAATGTCCTGGCGGTCTGCGCTTCCACGGGCGACACCAGTGCAGCGGCAGCCCTTTATGCCAGCTACCTGGCCCCTCTGGTGAAATCGGCCGTTCTTCTCCCCCATGGCAAGGTGACCCCACAGCAGCTTTCCCAGCCCCTGGGCAGCGGTGCTTCCGTTTATGAAATCCCCGGTGTCTTTGACGACTGCATGAAGGTGGTGGAAGCCCTTTCGGAAAAATACAATGTGGCCCTCCTCAACTCCAAGAACGCCTGGCGGATTCTGGGTCAGGAATCCTATTCCTACGAAATTGCCCAGGATCTGGAATTTGACATGAAGGACAAGGTGGTGGTGGTGCCCATCGGCAATGCGGGCAACATCACGGCGGTCATGGCGGGCTTCCTGAAATTTCACAGCGCCGGCATCCTCACGGATCTTCCCAAGATCATCGGCGTCCAGTCCGACCATGCCAACCCCGTTTACCAGTACTATCTGGAACCCGATGCCGCAAAACGCCACTTCATCCCCATGACGGTCAAGCCCAGCGTGGCCCAGGCCGCCATGATCGGTAACCCCGTATCCATGCCCAGGGTCATTTCCCTGGTACAGCAGTACAATGAACGTTCCGGTCACCAGAATGTCTTTTTCATTTCCGTACCGGAACAGGAAATCATGGATGCCCAGCTCAGGGCCAACCGCAACGGTCACATTGCCTGTACCCACGGCGGTGAAACCCTTGCCGGTCTCATCCGGGCAAAAAAGGCCGGATGGATCACGGAAAATGAAACCGCCATCATCGACTCTACGGCCCATGCCCTGAAATTCTCCGGCTTCCAGGAAATGTATTTTGAAGACCGTATGCCCGAAGAATACCAGGTTCAGCCCAAAGCGGCACTGCGCAATGCCCCCCGTTTCATACGGCCCGAAAGTCTGAAAGAGGTTCCAGCACCGGGGAAACCCCTTACGGGTGAGGCCTTCCAAAATTTTGTGGAGGAAACAGCAGACGCCGTGGCAGAAGATCTGGGGCTTTCCCTGCGCGACTGATCAAGGCAGTGTTTTTCCATGGTCTTTTAAGGAGAGTTGCTGAAATGAACGGATGGCGCTGGATTTCAGGCTCTGTGATCCATCCCTTGGTTCGTACGGTGGAAAAACATGGTGAGGACAGACAGTTGAACATCCAGAAAAAAAAACAGTACTTTTTTCTTAACGCTCTCATGGTCTGTTTTCTCACCCTTGCTCTTCTTGGAGGATGCGCAACCCGAACGCCCCAGCACATCAGCGAGGCCAAGGCGCTGCGGGATCTGGGAGAAGCCTATTTTTTACAAGGCTCCTACTCCCGTGCCCTCAATGAATTTTTACGGGCAGAACGGCTGAATCCCGACGATCCCTATCTGCAAAACAACCTGGGGCTGACCTATCTGAACCTGGAAAAAGCGGACATGGCCATTGCGCATTTTAAAAAAGCCATAATGCTCCGGCAGGATTACGGCCCGGCCCAGAACAACCTGGCGACAGCCCATATCACCCAGGAAAACTGGCAGGCAGCCATTGATGTGCTGACCCCCCTGACCGAAGATCTGCTCTATGCCACGCCCCACTATGCCTTTTCCAACATGGGCTGGGCCTGTTACAACCTTAAAAACTACGACGACGCCCTGCGTGCCTATACCCGCGCCCTGCGTCTGGAACCCCACCATCCTGCGGCCCTTCGTGGTCAGAGCATGACCCTCATGGCCATGGGGCGGTTTGAAAAGGCCCTTCAGGCGATTACCCGGCTTCTGGACGTCATGCCTCTGGATGCGGGAGGCTGGATGCTGAAGGGCGAAATTCTTGAAAAACTGAACCGTACCCAAGAGGCACGGCAAGCCTACGAACAGGCAAAAATAACGGGACAGGATACGGATATTGAACAGGAAGCAGAGATAACCCTGCGACGCCTTTCCTTATGATGTCAGACGCTCTCATCGTTTTTTCCCGGTACGGTAAACAAAGGCCAGAAGTTCCGCCACCACCTGGTACAATTCGGGCGGTATTTCCTTCCCGACTTCCAGCTTTTCCAGCAGGGTGACAAGATCCCTGTCTTCCTTCACGGGAATGCCCTGTTCTTCTGCTATGGCAAGAATTTTTTCCGCAAGGCTTCCCCGGCCCTTGGCCAGTACACGGGGAGCCTGATCCTCCAAAGCCTTGTAGCGCAGGGCAACAGCCTTTCGTGGCCCTGTCGAAGAATTTTTTCTGTCAGCCACAGGATACGCCCTCTCGTCTTCCTGAAAAATTCAGACAACAATCTCCCAGTCCGTCCCCTCCCCGTTCACCGTCTCCCTTTCCCATGCCCCCTCCTCCAGCTCCTGATAGCGCACGGGCAGAACCCGGAACCCCAGAGATTCCAGACGTTCTGAAAGCTCAGGCACCCCCTCCTCAAACAAAGCCAGTACGGCCTCATTCCCTGCTGCAAAGCCCAGCTGTAACTCCCTGCCCAGTAAAAGAGCCTCCACCCGAATCCGCCCCAGGCTTTCCAGTTCCAGAAGAATCCCTGCCCGGAGGATACGGTGTTTTGCTCTCTCCCTTCCAGACTCCCCCAAATCCATAAAAAAATGACCAAAACCCAAGCGCCCATCCATCACAAAGGGCAGGGGCAGAAAAAAACGCCCCTGATCCACAATGGCCTTTGCCAGAGACTCCCGGAATTCCTGAAGAATTTCCACTCCCTCCCCTCCCCCCTCCTTCTCTGCAAGGGCCGCAAGGGAAGGATGGAAGACCTCTTCCTTCAAGGCTTTTCCGAACGCTTCTTTCTGGGGAGGCTCCTGAAGAAAAGCCCGAACCACCCCTCGCAAAAGGGGCAGGTTGTCTTCGGCTGCCTTCTCCAGAGACAATACCGGCAGGCCAGCCCCAGGCTTTCCGTCCTCCGCAGCCCCCGTGTTCCGAAGCAGATCCGGACTGGAAAACAGATGCTGCAAGCGACTCGCAGAGCGGATCATCTGCCCCATCCTTCCGCGAAAGGAAACGGGAAAATTCTCCCGCAGGGTATCCGGACTCTGGAGTTTGCTGCCTTCGCTGGATTTTGTCTCTTCAGGTACAATCTCCAGCAGGATTCCCCGTGATCCCCCATGGACGCGCAGTTCCACAAAACTTCCCTGCATAAGGGGCTTTTCCGGACGCAGCAGGAGACTCTGCCCGGAAAAGGACAACCGGATCCGTCCATCGGCCAGTACTCCGGAAACTCTGGCGTTAAAGCGTAAACCGGGCTTGAGCAGGGCTTCCATACGGCTCCGCTCGGGAGAAAGGGGAAGGGACGAGAGGGGAAAGGAAAAGGACACGGCGAGAAACCACCTTGCTCCGGGTGAAGGCTAACCCGAACAGACAATGGAAGATCTTAGGACTCTGCCATACACACGAATTCACCGGCCGGCAGAAAGGGCATCCAGCTTGCGTTTCAGATCCAGTATCAGACTGACTTCACCGGGACTCACGGCAAGATCCCGTGCAATACGCTCCGCATCCCTGCCCTGCCCCGCAAGATCCAGTACCGCTTCCTGCAGATCCTGGGATTCCGGAGCATAACGCTGCTGCTCTGCGGATTTCAAAACAGCCTCCGTGCGGTTGACAAGAAGGCTCAGGGCCGTGACCCTGCGATCCAGATTCTCATTCAGGGTCTGGATCAGACGCTGTTTTTCACGTAACTGGGCATCAAAGGTAAGGGAAAGTTCCCTGGCCTGGGCCACCAGAGGACTGAGCAGGACAAGCACCCGATCCGCAGCCTTCTCTGTAGCCTCCTCTTCCAGGCGACGGGTCAGACGACGAAGGGCAAAGATGACAAAAACAATAACCAGAATATTGGTCGCCATGGGAAGGGCGATCCAGTATATCAACGTATTCACACAAGCCCCCCATGGAAAAAAGTCTCAGGCATGGGTATCCAGCAGACGCCCCCTTCCTTCAGGATCTTCGTCATCAGGATCGCCTTTTTTATCCTGAAGCACCTTTCCTCCGGATTTTTCCCTCTCCTGCCCGTTCTTTTTTTTCTCTTTTCCCGCATACAGGGAGGCTTCCTCACTGAGCTGCACCTGCTCCCGTCTCTGGGCTTCACGCTCCGGCTGCACAGCCTGAGCCGCCTGGGCACTGTCATAGGGCTGGGCCTTCAGGTTGTGGGCTTCGCGCACGGCCCCTCCCTGCTGTACCACAAGATTGAGATTGGGTATGCTGGTCATGGGAGCCTCCTTGATGGTGCACACATCTTAAAGATACAGCAGCCCTTCAGAATTGGCAGGTCTTCTGAAAAAAACCTTCCCTACCCCATTGAAAAGCGTGTGAAAACGATCCGCAACACAGCCCTTTCGGTAAAGGATTCATTTAAAACATCAACGAGTTCCTTTTGCAAGCTTTCCTCTGTAATTTCCCTGTCCTGGGATTCATCCACAACTTTTCTCAGAGTCTTCAGCACAAGATCCCGAAAACGTGCCGGTTCCCTGGCAAAGCGATCCGCTGCCTCCGGAGCAAGTTCCAGAGAGAGATCGGCCATCAGATAAGCCATATGGGTAACACCCGGAGATGCGGGAACCAGGAAGCCTGGCATGGCGAGGGAAATAACAGCGGGTTGCACAGGTATCTCTTCGGAAGGAACCGGAAGTGTTTCTTCCACCAGATTGAGATCCGGAGGCTCCGCAGGACTCCGAAGAAACCACAGCAGCCCACCGCCCCCCAGAACCAGGGCCGCCAACCCTGCGGCCAGGGGAAGCAACCATTTTTTGCGGGATTTTCCGTCCTTGTCTTTTACGGGCTTTTTTTTCTTCTCCTTCCCAACCTTTTTTTCCACAGGCTCCGCAGGTGCCAGCACCACCCGCTCTTCCCTGGCTTCCGGGAGAATCTCTTCTTCTTCCGCAACAGCCGGAGGGGAAGGCGCAGCAGTGGTATCCCCAGCCTCCTGCTCTTCCTCTGCTCCCTTGAACAGGGCATCAAGATCCGCCTGGGTTACCACCTCCTTGCCCATCTGGAAGGCTTCATCTGCAACCGGATCTGTGGAAGAAGACCCCAGCTCTGCCTCATCTCCTCCCACGCCCTCCATGAGGGCCTCAAGATCTTCCTGAGAAATCAGATTCAGAACCTCAGCTTCGGCCCCCTGCTCCTTCTCCTTGGGTTCTTCCAGCAGTCTTTCGATATCGTCCTGGGAAAGAAGCGGATCCAACCCGTCACCACTGCCGCTGTCTCCCCCCCCTCCCAGCAGACGGTCAATATCATCCTGCAAAATAAAATCATTCCCCCCCATATCCAGAAACTCCGAAGCAGCCTTTTTCTCGGTAAGCGGAGGCTCCAGAGAGGCTGTAGCCTGGGCTGCATGGGCCTCCAGAAGGGCATCCAGATAGGCCTGACTCAGAAGGTTGGAACCCTCCGCCGTCTCATGGGGCGGCAAAGGAGGATTCCCGGTGGAGGCTGAGGAAGAGGAAGGAAGGTCTCCCAGAAGACGGTCTATCTCATCCTGGGAAACACTGATGGAAGCCATGTCCTCTTCCGGAGGGGCAACTTCCGGAGGAGATGTTCCGGAAAGGAGGGCTTCAATATCGTCCTGATTAAAAAAATCCGCTCCAGAATCCTCAACGGGCGTTGAAGGAGGAGAAGGAGAGGCCGGAGAAGAAGTTCCGGAGAGAAGGGCCTCGATGTCGTCCTGACTCAGGAGTTCACTACCGCTGTCGGACACCGGGGCCGCTGGGGGAGAGGCCGGAGAAGA
>NZ_JCANVJ010000012.1:72138-93878 GCF_059569355.1 Desulfobotulus sapovorans DSM 2055
CCGCTGTCGGACACGGAAGCCGCCGGGGGAGAGGCCGCAGAAGAAGTTCCGGAGAAAAGGGCCTCGATGTCGTCCTGACTCAGGGTGCTGGTCTCAAATTTTTCAGAAGCTGCAACATCCTTTGCGGGTGAAGGGTTTTTCTTAAAAAAATCAAATTCACCGGCATCCGCAAGCAGGGCATCAATATCCGCCTGCCCCACCATGCCCGAAGCAAAAAGATCCGTATCCTGTTCCACTCCTGTGCCCGATCCCTTGGCAGGAGACGGCCCTGCCGGGGGGACGGGGTCAAAATCTCCACGCAGAAAAGCGTCGATCTCTTCCTGACTGACACTGTCAAATCCTGGATCCATACGCTCTGCGGACTGGGCCGAAGAATCCGTGCGCTCCGGGCCCTGGCCCGATCCCGCCTTGAAGATGGCATCAATTTCATCCTGGGAGATGGTGTTAAAGGGATCCTCCCCCCCCTGCCCCCTTAACAGGCCATCCAGATCCTCCTGCCGGATTGCCGCTCCGTCATCTGATTTTCCGTTCTTTTCCACCATCAGCCGCCCCTTTTTCAGATCCCCATGTCCAGATGCCGCAACTTCGTGCGCAGTTTCACAAGGGCTGCGGAATGAATCTGACAGATACGGGATTCGGTACGGCCCATCACCTCACCGACCTCCTTCAGGGTCAGATCCTCAAAATAGTAGAGGGAAAGTACCGTCTGTTCCTTGTCCGAAAGACCGGCAATGACCCCTGCCAGCCTGGCCTTGAAATCCTCCTCCGCCAGTTTCTCTTCCGGGTTGTCCTTTCCCACAAGCTGATCCTGAAAAGTTCTGGCCGATACCCCGCCATCCGTCACATCCCGTATGGTGGCATCCAGGTTCAGAAGGACGGCCCCATGGATCTCCGTCAGCACATCCTGATAGCTTTCCAGAGAAAGCCCCAGAGTATCGGCAACTTCCTTCTCTTCCGCAGGCCTTCCCCTGTCCCTCTCCACTGTGGAAACGGCCTTTTCCACATCCTGAACCTTTTTACGCAGAGACCTGGAATACCAGTCCATACTGCGCAGTTCATCCAGAATGGCACCTTTGATCCGGAACTGGGCATAGGTTCGGAAACGCACATCTTTTTCCGGATCAAATTTGTCCACCGCATCCAAAAGCCCCAGGCTGCCGGCACTGATCAATTCATCCAGGGAAACGGAGCGGGGAACACGCTGGGAAACACGCTGGGCCACCGTGCGCACCAGATCCGCATGGGCCACAATCATGGCTTCCCGCTCCTCCGAAGAAAGCGTTTTTTTTTCTGCGGAAATTTTTTCCTGATTTTTATGCGTCATGGCTGCGGCTCCATTTCATGCAAACACCTTCGGCCTGAACACAGGTGCAACCGGGCGGGACGGCATGAACCCAAAAACCTTCTGCACGGCTCCAGACTTCTGATCACATTCGGGACGAAAAGCCTCGTCAGCCTGCGGACAGTGCTGCAAAACGTTTCATGAAAAGCTTGATGGTACCATCCGCATCCCGGCGACGGGGGGTGTTGAGAAGAACCCTGGCAAGGTTACGAATATCCCTGCTGCACTGGGCCTGAGGATAGGCAGTCAGGACGGTTTTCCGCTCCAGAACGGATTTCCTCAAAAGGGTATCAGCGGACACATGGCCCGCATACTCCAGCACTACGCCGTTGAGAAAACGGCCCGCAGCCTGATTCAGGCTCAAAAAAACCTGTTTGGCTTCCTTCACGCTGCTGACCATGTTGACCACCAGCTTAAAATGACGCGCTCCGTGTTCCGTATTCATCACCTTCATCATGGCATAGGCATCCGTGATGGACGTGGGTTCCGGTGTCGCCACCACCAGACATTCATCCGCCGCAAGATTAAAATACAGCACATTTTTGGAAATACCCGCCCCGGTATCAATCAGCACCACATCTGCGGCAATATCCAGGGACTCAAATTCTCCAAGAAGGGTAAGCTTCTGCCCCTCCGTCAGCTGGGTCAGTTCCGTGGTTCCAGAACCCGCAGGGATGATGCGGATTCTCTCCGCAGGCGAAACCATGACCTCCTCCAGTCCCCGTTCTCCGCTCAGGACATGGCCGATGTGAAAGGGCGGACGGATACCGAACAGAATGTCCATATTGGCAAGGCCAAGGTCGGCATCCACAATGAGCACTTCCTTCCCCATTTCCGCAAAAGCCCGGGACAGACTGCCCACAAGATTGGTCTTGCCCACCCCGCCCTTACCGCTGGTTACGGCAATGACCCGGGGCTGTCCCTGGGCAGGTGCAACCACGGGCATCCTGCGCTGCGTTCCCTGGCGGCTCATCATTTTTCTTAAACTCGTTGCCTGATCCACCCGTCTCTCCCTTCTCCCTGCACCCCCACGTTCCCTTTCAGGAACCGGAGTTCTCGAATATCCGCTGCAAAAGTCCTTTGCGTGTTGCAGGATGGATGTCTTCCGGCACCCGCTGCCCATCCGTCACATAGGAAACAGGCAGGGGATATTCCGCCACCTGATCCAGAATCGTCCCCCGTTTGCGGGTTTCATCCAGCTTGGTGAACACATAGGATCTCGGCGAAAGTCTTGCAAAATTCTCCGCCGCCTCCTGCATATTCTCCCGCCCTGTGGCTGCACTGAGTACCAGATGGGTACTGATGGTCTGACGCCCTCCCAGAAGTTCGGCAAGCTCTTCCATGCGTGCATAATCCAGATGGGAAAGCCCCGCCGTATCAATGAGAATCACATCCCGGTTCTGCATCTGTTTCAGGGCCGTATGCAGATCTTCCCGGTTAAAGGCGGGAAGACAGGGAATCCCCATGATACCTGCATAGGTTTTAAGCTGTTCCAGGGCTCCGATACGATAGGAATCCACGGAAATCAGCCCTACCCGCCTTTTCTGCTTCAGGCTCAAATCCGCAGCCAGTTTTGCGATGGTGGTGGTTTTCCCCACACCGGTAGGCCCGGCAAAGGCCGCCACACAACGCTGTCCGGCTGTGGCTTCAAAGGGCTGCATCCCTTCAATCAGGCCCATCATCTCCACAAAAACCCTCCGGGAAAACGCCTCTTTTCCCGGTTCTGCGGTCATCATGGCCTTTTCCAGAATCTGTCTGGCCCGTTTTTCCGTCAGCCCCGTACGCACCATGCGGGTGTAAAGTCCAAGACTTTCCGGCTGGCGGGTGACAAAATCCGGAACCCCATCCCCCTGCTGCAAGAGAAAAAGCATGTCCCGGATACTCACCAGCTCATGCTGCACCTGCTGCCACCCCGGCCCTCCTCCCACAGCAGGAGCCGGAAAATCCTCCGGAACCCTGTCCAGCACCGCGCTCACATCCCCATCCATACAGGGCTCCGTAAAACCGGATTTTTTTTCCACAGGCCGGACCGCCGACTTCAGGGCGGAAAGGCTGCCGCGCATCCGCAGATTCCGTACCGGTTCTTCTTTCCGGACAGGGGGGGAGTTTCCCGGTGCCTCCACAGTGGCCGTTACCTCGAAACCACCGGCATAGGGATTTCTGGGATCCCGGGCCGCCTTGCGTGTGGACAGAATCACCGCATCGGAACCCAGCTCGGATTTAACCTGTGCCAGGGCCTCCTGAATGGAAGGAGCCCGAAAGGTTTTTACACTCATCTTACAGGGTCACCTTTCCAACGGCCTGAATGTTGACGTTCTGGACAATCTCGGCATGGGAAGTCACCGCAAGGCCCGGAAGGCTCTGCTCCAGCAAACGGCGCAGATGCCTCCGGAGGCTGGGGTTGCAGAGCAGCACAGGCTGAAAATTCTGCTGCAGGGCCTTGTCCATCTCCCCGCGTACGGCGGCCATGAGCTGTTCCGCCATACGGGGATCCACGGAAAGATAGGCACCATGCTCCGTGTTCTGAATACTTTTGGTAAGGCTCTCCTCCACCTTGCGATCCAGGGTCAGGACAGGCAGATTGCCATCTGATCCCATGTAGGCCGCCAGGATGGAGCGGGAAAGCTTCTGACGGACATACTCCGTCAGAAGGTCGGGATCCTTGCTCATGGAGCCGTAATCCGCCAGGGTTTCCACGATGGTCAGCAGATCCCGCACCGACACCCTTTCCGCAAGAAGATTCTGTAGCACTTTCTGTACCATGCCAAGACTCATCACCGAAGGAACCAGCTCTTCCACAGCCTTGGGACTGGACTTGGCCAGGTTGTCGAGAAGATGCTGCACCTCCTGCCTGCCCAGAAGTTCCGAGGCATGGCTGCGGATAATTTCCGTCAGATGGGTGGCCACCACCGTGGAATTGTCCACCACCGTGTATCCGGAGAACTTGGCCTCCTCCTCCCGGTCACCGGGAATCCAGAGAGCCGGCAAACCAAAGGCCGGTTCCGTGGTGGGGAAACCGTCCAGACGACGGCTCACATCTCCGGGATCCATGGCCAGTACATGGTTGACCATCAGCTCATACCGGGTCATTTCCACACCCTTGATCAGCATGCGGTATTCCGCAGGCCTGAGATTCAGGTTGTCCCGGATATGGATGGGCGGAATCACAATTCCCATCTCAGAGGCAAACTGACGCCGCATGGAACGGATACGGCCAAGGAGGGTTCCGTCCTGGGAAGAATCCACCAGAGGGATCAGACCATAGCCCACCTCAAGCTCCATGACATCCAGATTCAGAAGATGTTCCACCTCCTCAGAGCCGGAAGGCTGGGCTGCCGCGGCCTTCTCTTCCGCTGCCGCCTCTTCCTCCTTTTCCTCCGCCGCCTTGCCCTTGGTGACAAGGTAAAGCATCCCCCCCAGGGCCAGACCCAGACTCATGAAAGGAATACCCGGAAGTCCCGGAACCAGCCCCAGAGCAAAAACCAAAACAGATGCCACATAGATGGGCGTGGTCTTGGAAAAAATCAGTTTGGAAAAGGCCTTGCCCAGACGATCCTCATCCCCGCCCCTGGAGACCAGAATACCCGCTGCCGTGGAAATAATGAGGGCCGGGATCTGGGATACCAGTCCATCCCCGACGGTCAGGAGGGTATAGTTGGTGGCGGCCTTGCCCACGGGCATCCCTCCCAGCACACCAATGATCAAGCCCCCCACAATGTTGATGCCCGTAATAATGATACCGGCAACGGCATCCCCCTTGACAAACTTTGAGGCACCGTCCATGGCTCCGTGAAATTCCGATTCCCGGGCTATGGCCCTGCGCCGCTGTCTGGCCTCACTTTCATCAATGGTGCCTGCATTGAGATCCGCATCAATGGCCATCTGCTTACCGGGCATGGCATCCAGGGTAAACCGGGCTGCCACTTCCGCAATACGCCCCGCGCCCTTGGTGATGACCATGAAATTGATGAGAACGAGAATAACGAAAATAATCATCCCCACCACATAATCCCCCCCCACCACAAAACTGCCGAAGGACTGGATCACGGCTCCGGCAGCCTGGGGGCCTTCATTGCCCCGCAGCAGGATCAAGCGGGTGGAAGCCACGTTCAGGGCCAGACGGAAGAGGGTAAGCACAAGCAGCATGGTGGGAAAAATGGAAAACTCCAGGGAGCTTTTCGTGTACATGGTGGTGATGAGAACAATAATGGCCAGAGTGATATTGAGGGCCAGAAAAAAATCCAGAAGAAAGGCAGGGACGGGCAGGAGCATGGCAAGGAGAATTCCCACCACCGCCAGGATCATCACAATATCCGAAGAATCCCGTTTCAGTCCCTGAAAGACACCACCTGCCTCCGCCATAAAAAACCCCTGTTTTCGTCATATATTTGACAGATACCGCCCGAATTCCGTCACCCGACAGATCAGCGCCTGCCCTTCAGCTTGTACACATAGGCCAGCACCTCGGCCACAGCCTGATACAGATCCCCGGGTATGGACTGCCCCACATCCACCATCTGAAACAAGTTCCGTGCCAGAGGCTTGTTTTCCACAATGGGCACCCCGGCCTCCCGGGCCACAGCCTTGATACGCTCGGCCACGCTGCCCGCCCCCTTGGCCAGCACCTGGGGAGCCTGCATGTTCAGGGCATCGTATTTCAGAGCCACGGCAATGTGGGTGGGGTTGGTCACCACCACATCGGCCTTGGGCACATCCTGCATCATCCGCTTTTTGGAAGCCTCAAACTGTAACTGGCGGATACGGCTCTTGATCAGGGGATCCCCCTCGGTCTGCTTTCCCTCATCCTTCACTTCCTGCTTGGTCATCTTGATTTCCTCGCTGAAATTCCAGCGCTGAAAAAGCAGGTCGCTGAGGGCCACAAACACCATGGCCAGCAGTACCCAGAGAAAAATCTTAAAGGCGGTTTTTACCATGAACAGGAGAATAAAGGCGATACTGCTATCATAAAGGCGTATGATATCGTTAACTTCTCCCTTAACCGCCCGCCATGCGACATAAAAAATAATGGCGATTTTCAAAATCCCCTTAAAAAGTTCCGCCAGACTTTTTTTGGAAAAAATACGTCCTATCCCCTGAATGGGGTCAATCTTGCTGAACTTGGGCTCTATGGCTTTCCAGGAAATGACAAACCCCACCTGCAAGGCACTGGCCATAAAGGCCGCTACAAAAACCGCAAGCAGCAGGGGAGACAGTATCCAGAAGCTCTGCCAGAAATAGGTTTTCATCCAGAAAAGTGCCTGATCGATATGGACTTCCGGAATATGGGAAAAACTCAGGGAGCTGTACAGAACGCCCATCATGCGATCATACAGAAAACCGGACATGGCATACAGGGTGGCCACACCGGCAAGGAGGATCACAACGGAAGGCACTTCCACACTCTTGGCCACCTGCCCGTCTTCCCGGCTCTGCTGCCGCTTTTTCGGGGTGGCATCCTCGGTTTTTTCCTGACCACTGTCCTCGGGCATGGTCTCCTCCTATCCGCCACCGAACATCTGCAAGACATACCGCAGCATTCCGGGAAAATCCTGGATATACGCCCTGGAAAAACGGGCAATGACCTCAAAAACCGCCCCGAAAAAAAGAATACCGATGGTAATGTTCACGGGAAAAGAAATGATCAGCACATTCATCTGGGGAGCAAACTTGGCCGTAATGCCAAAGGCCACGGAAACAAAAAGCAGGGAAACGATGGCCGGTGCGCCGATCTTGATGCCGGTGATGAACATCCCCCCTGTCATCACCATGATCTGGTCAAAAAAAACCTGGGGCAGAAAAAAGCCTCCCGGTGGCACCATTTCAAAGCTTTCCACCAGAGCAAGCAGCAGCATGTAATGGCCTTCCAGAAGAATAAAGACAATGAGTACCGTCCAGTACCCCAGCTGTTCCATGACGGAGACCTGACTTCCGGACAGGGGATCCATGACATTGATCATGGAAAACCCCATCTGAAAACCGATGAGAAGTCCTGCCATCTGCACAGCACCAAAAAAAAGACGTACGACCAGAGCAATGACCAGGCCCACAAACAGCTCGGAAACAAGCAGTACGGGTGCCATCAGTACCCTGTCCGGAAAAGAGGCAGAATCTGTGGATACGGTGGAAAAAAGTGCAAGGGAGATGGAAAGGGCCAGACCGGCCTTGAGCAGGGCAGGAAAGGTATTGCTGCCAAAAAAAGGAAACAGAAACAGAATCACCGAAACCCGGGTGAGCACAAGAAGAAAATGCCGCATTTCATCCGGAGAAAAAAGATTCAGAATTTCCATGAAAAATCAGCGGATATACATGGGAATGTTTTCAATGACCCGTGCCGTATAACTGGTCACCTTTTCCAGCATCCAGGGAGCAAAAAACAACAGCGCCATAAACACGGCAAGAATTTTAGGCACAAAGGAAAGGGTCATCTCCTGGATGGAGGTTACGGCCTGAAAAATACTGACCACCAGCCCCACGGCAAGTCCCACAATCAGCAGGGGCGCGCCGAGTATCAGGGTGAGCCAGATCGCTTCCTGACCAAAACTCACAACAAATTCGGGTGTCATGGGAAATCTCCTTATTTTTCAGGGCAGGGCAAAACTCCGGATCAGGGAGCCTGCCATGAGATGCCAGCCATCCACCAGAACAAAAAGCATGAGCTTGAAGGGAAGGGAAATCATGACAGGCGGCAGCATCATCATCCCCATGGCCAGCAGCACACTGGCTACCACCATATCAATAATTAAAAAAGGTACATAAATCACAAATCCGATAATAAAGGCCGTTTTCAGCTCCGAAATCACAAAGGCGGGTATCAGGTGCAGGAGATGAACACTTTCCCGGTTTTCCGGCTTTTCCGCCTTGGCCACCTTGATAAAAAGAGCCAGATCCTTTTCCCGGGTATTGACCAGCATGAAATCCCGGATGGGCTTTTCAGCATGGGCAAAGGCCTCCTGATAGGTGATCTTGTCTTCCAGATAAGGATCCAGGGCTTTTTCGTACACCTCCGTCCATACGGGCTTCATGATAAAAAACGTCATGAACAGGGAAAGGCCGATGACCACCTGGTTGGGCGGACTGGTCTGGATACCGATGGCCTGACGCAGAAAATGAAAAACCACCACAATGCGGGTGAAGGACGTCATGAGCATCAGAATGGCAGGGGCCAGCGTCAGAATGGTGAGAAGGGCCAGCACTTCCAGGGCCACAGCCACATCCTGGGGGCTGGTGGCCTCTTCCACACCAATGCGGATGGAGGGGATGGGAAAGGTCACGGCCTGGGCCAGAAAGGGGAAAAAAATACCGGAGATACCCAAAAAAAGAAAAACCCAGACACTCCCCTTTACACGGCCTGCTTTTTCTCCCCCAAAAAGCCCGGTTTTCCCGGCCCCTCTTCCCTCATGCCCCATGTCCGGCCTCCGGAGTTTCCATTTTTTTTTCTTCCCCTTGCAACACCCCTGCAAGAAAAGTCCTGAAACCCGATGCCTGCACAGGAGAACTCTCCTCTTTTTCTCCGGAAATTTCCGCAAGGGTGGAAATGGAGGCCGCCGTTACACCGATGAGAAGCTCCCGGCCTCCCACAGCCACCAGCACCACCCGCTCTCTGGGGCCGACCTGTAAAACCTCCAGCATACGCATCCGGCCTCCGCCAGCCCGAAGAAAACTGAGCCGTCTCAAAACATAGAGGCTCAGGAACAGAAGGGCAAGCACCAGAAGCAAAGCCCCGCCCCCCTTCAGCACCATAAGACCGAAATCCGGTACGCCTGCTCCCAGGGATGTTTCCATACCGTTCTTCCCTTCCAGGCTACGCCAGGGTTCTCACCCTTTCCATGGGACTGATGATGTCCGTAAGGCGCACCCCGAATTTCTCATTCACCACCACCACCTCCCCCCTGGCCACCAGTTTGCGGTTGATGTAAATTTCCAGGGGTTCCCCCGCGAGCTTGTTCAGCTCCACAATGGATCCCTGTCCCAGCTGCAGAAGGTCGTTGACCAGCATACGGCTGCGGCCCAGTTCCACGGAAAGCTCCAGGGGAATATCCAGAATAAAGGCCAGATCCCTTTCCCCGATATCTCCGGGCCCCCCATCTTCATACCCCGCCTGTCCTTCTGATGTATTCTCCGCCATCGTCTCTGTCCCCCTAGAATTTCCAATCCGTTGCCTTCAGCAGTCCCAGGCTACCCAGGGGCCATCCCCCTGTACCCTCCGGAAAAAAACGCTCCCCCGGAACCCTCCGTCCCTGTCTCCATGCCCATACCAGGCTACTGTATGAGAATCATCTTTTCTGTCACACGGAAGGCCTGAAACCCCCGCTGCACACCGGCAAAGCCCTTCATCTTGGCGATCCCCTCCACATAGGCCGTCAGGGGCTGTTCCGCATCCTGATCCAGGGGAATCACATCCCCGGGACGCATGCTGATAAGCTGTTCCCCCGTGATTTCCGTCCGGCCCAGCTCCACGGAGACCATGACATCCGACTCCACAATGATCTCTTTGAGCCGTCGCTGCCAGGTGTAATCCACATCTTCGGTCTCCGCCTGGAATCCCGAAGCCAGCTTGTGCCGCAAAGGCTCAATCATGGCATAGGGCTGGCACAAAACGAGCTTGCCCGCAGACTGTTCCAGCTCCACCTCAAAACGGGTAACGATAACAAGGTCTGTGGGCAGCACAATGGTGGCAAACTGGGGGTTCACCTCACTGCGCACCAGAGTGGTCTGAATGGGTTCCACCGGTGCCCAGGAATTTTTAAGATCCTCCAGACAGGAAAGCACCACCTTGCGCACCATGACTTCTTCAATGGTGGTGAACTCCCGGCCTTCCACCTTGGCCTTTCCTGTCCCCTTGCCACCGAAAAAGGTATCAATGAGGTTGAAAACCAACTGGCTTTCCAGAACGAGAAGGGCATGACCCCGCAAGGGATCCATGCGAAAAACATGGAGACTGGTGGGCACGGGAAGGGAACGGCCAAACTCAGAAAATTTCAGGGTATCCAGAGATTCGGAACTGATGTCCACGTTGGTATGCAGCAGCATGGAAAGGCTGGAACGCACCTCCCTTGCAAAACGCTCGTTGATCACCTCAAAGGTGGGCATCCTGCCACGTATGACCTTATCCTGACTGGAAAAATCATAATGCCCGATGCCCTCTGTATCCATGGAGACATCCTGTTCCGTCTCCACCTTTCCGGAACTTAAACCATCAAGAAGGCTGTCCACCTCTTCCTGGGTCAGAATTTCACTCATGGGCTCCCGTTCTTTCCCTTATCTCATATGGGCCAGAGAATCGTATAATCGGTAATATAAAGTGCCCGGATGGCAGGTTCTCCGGAAATCCGGTTTACAATCGCGGTAAGGGCGTACTTCAGGCGCAGTTTCCCCCCCGCATTCTCCCAGTCTTCAACCCTGCCCTTTTCCAGATAATCCCGGACAGCCTCCAGAATGGCTTCCCGCTGCCGCAGCAGCGTCACCATGGCATCGGGATGATCCGCTGCCAGGATGGAGAGGCCCAGCCTCAGGGGCAGACGGATGTCACCTTCCACCCGCACCGAAACCTGCATAACAGGGAGACGCCAGAGCCCCGGAATCGGATCCGGCACCACCAGAGGTACGGCCACCTCGTCGGGAAGATCCGGTGTCTTTTCCCGGGTAAAAAGAAAAAATGCAAGCACCGTGCCCACAACAAGTACCAGCCCCAGAATCAGGGCCAGCCAGACCCAGAGGGGAAAAATTCTTTTCTTCCCGGAACCATCTCCCTTTGAAGGAGGAGGTTTTGCCGCACTCCTGACCATATCCACCGCCTTTCTTCCTGTCGCCTCCTAAGGGAGATCCCCATCCTCCAGAATCAGAAAACTCACCCGCCGGTTCCAGGCCCGTTTCCGACTGTCCGTTTCCGGATAAAAAAGGGGGGCTTCCCGATCCAGAGCCAGGGCCAGACTGTCCGGAGACATACCGCCTACCTCCACAAGGTAACGCCTTACCGCCAGCGCCCTCTCAAGAGCCAGAGAAAGCGAAGCCTCGCCCTCCAGAGCACCATCGGGATATCCCTGCACCAGCACCCGTCGTCCCAGAGGCCCCAATACACCGGAAAGGGCTTCCAGAAAAGGCAGGGCCTGGGGCCGCAGATGAAAGGCTCCCCTGTCAAACAGCCCGTCCGTTTCCAGACGCAGGCGCAGTCTTCCTTCCCGGCTCTCCAGATGCAGCGCCTCTCCCACTCCGGCTGGCAGTTTTGCCAGTTCCCGGCGAAGATGGAGACTCAAGGCCCCCGCCAGAAGCCCCTCGCGTCCCTCTTCCAGCGGCCTGTCCTGGATAAAAAAAGAAAAAGCCGCCTGAAACCGCTCCCGATCCAGAGACTTCATGGCAAAAAGAAGAATAAAAAAGGTGAGGAGCAGAAGCAGCAGATCCGCAAAGGTCAGGAGCCATCCCCCCTGCTGAGCGGGGGCCTTGCCATTCCGCTTCAGTCTTCCCATGGTGTTTCCCTGAAAATCCGGAACAGAAAGTCCCGGAACCCGATGCTGCCTCCCGTGCCGGATGCAGGGCCGGAAAAAACCAGTACCACACGGCCATTCTGCGCAGCCCTGCCCGGCCCGTGATGAAACTCCGGAAAAAGATCCCCCAGTCCCCAGGCCTGCACACCCGGTCCCAGCATCCTTGCCACAGCAAAGGCCCGGCGCGTGGAAAGGGCCAGACCGTCTCCGGCCTCAGGACTGCGGGGCTGATGCACCATCACACGCCCTCCGGAAGCCAATGCCGTCAGATGGGGTTTCATGGCGGTCAGAATACCGGCACCCTCAGGGGACAGGGACGGAGAATCTCCCGTAAACAGAGCCGTCAGAGGCAGACGGAGCCAGAGCCTGCCGCCTTCCTCCATGGATACGGCCCCCTGCGGCCCCGTTCTGGACACAAGATCCGTCAGCTCCATCACCCCCGTATCGTCAAAACGATGCCGCCAGACCCCCGGTGTCCGGCTTCCCATCTCCTCCAGAGCACCGAATCCCGCACGGACAGACCGTCGTATCTGATCCTGCCGTCCGGCATCGGGACGGGCCAGCACATTCAGAAAAATAAAAAAAGACAGCAAAATCAAAAAAAGGGTTACCCAGAGCAGTCCATTTCCGGCAACCCCTGCATCCTGCTTCATTTTTTCTGCCTGGAAAGGGAAGAAGCCACCCCATGGGCGCGCATACGCCACTCCAGCACCCGTGGATTCTCTCCCCGAATCAAGGAAATCAGACCATCCACCAGCATTTCCCGTTCACGGGACTCCTGCCTGCCCAAAGCTCGCAGTTTGCCCGCCATGGGCAAAAAAAACAAATTGGAAAGCAGGGCACCATAGAACGTGGTGAGCAGGGCCACAGCCATACCCGAACCAATGGCGTCAGGATTGTTCAGCTGCTGCAACATCTGAATGAGACCGATGAGGGTTCCCACCATCCCCATGGCCGGGGCATAGGTTCCCATGGTGGCAAAAACCTCCGCTCCGGCTTCGTGACGTTCCCCTGCGGCCCCCTGATCCGTTTCCAGAATTTCCCGGATCAGACCGACATCCAGACCATCCACGGCAAGCTGAAGGCCTTTGGCCAGAAAAGGATCCTCCGTCTCATGGGCAATACGCTCCAGACTCAGAATCCCCTCCTTTCTGGCCCTGGCCGAAAGTGCCACCAGGGTGGCAATTCGGGTCTCCATCTGAGAGCGGGGTGAAAAAAAAACCTTGAACATACGGCGAAAAAGGGGAAAAAGATCCCGCAGGGGATAATGGATCAGGGTGGCTCCCAGAGTACCGCCCAGTACCATGAGCAGGGCAGGTGCATTGAAAAAAAAGAGCAGCCCCCCCCCCATGAAAATGGCAAACCCCACCAGGCCAAAGGCCGCAACAATCCCCAGAATACTGGCTATTTCCATACACATCCTCACCCGGATGGTGATACCACACAGCCCCTGCCTCGCATCACAGCAGGATATCGGGGCCAGAAATCCTTTTCAGGGCTGCTGCCCCATGGCAGAAAGCCTGTCTTTTATAACACCGGCCCTGTACCAAAAGCAATCCGGCCACCTCCCGAAAAAAAGAGGGGCCGGATCAAAAAAATACTAAAAAAAATACCGGATCACCGTTTCATCTGAATTACCACTTCCAGCATGGTATCCACGGTGGATACGGTTTTAGAGTTGGCCTGATACCCCCTCTGGGTGGTAATCATCTTCACAAATTCATCTCCGATATCCACGTTGCTCATCTCCAGAGAGTTGGGAGCAATCTTGCCCAAACCATTGGAACCGGCCCTGCCCGTAACAGCCGAACCGCTTTCCCGGGTAGCCCGGTACAGGTTCCCCCCTTCCTTATACAGTCCCTGATTGTTAAGGAATTTGGCCAGGGCGACCCGGTACAAGGGGATACTCTGTCCGTTGGAGTAGCTCCCCGTCAGCACCCCATCTCCGGAAACCTCCACCCCTTCCAGATCCCCGGCACCGTATCCGTCGGCTTCCTGGTAGATGGTGGAAGAAGACCGGGCATACTGGGTGGTGGTCATGGAACCATTGATGAAGTTCACGCCATTAAAAGCCGTACCGATATTGAAAGCCATCTTCTGCTTGGTGGTGGTGAACTTGCCATCCGAAGCCAGCTGACCGGAGCTTCCCAGAAAGTCTGCCATGAACTCAAAATAGCCATCCTGGTTCATGTCTTTGGTACCAAGTTCCCTCCAGGACGTGCCGCCCTGAATGTCAAAGGTGATGGTGCTGTTTTCCACGGTTGCACCGGAACGCATGGATTCCGTGAAAGTAAACACAATGTCTTCCTTGTCATTTTCTCCACCGGAGCCGTCCAGATCGACATACACCTTGTCCTTGTCCCCCCGGATCACGGCATCGGGATAATCTTCAGGCCGGGTGCGGGGATCGACATCAAAGACAAAATGCTCTCCTGCGGGACGGGCAGGAAGCCCCGATGCTGCAAAGGCCCAGGTCACATCCACGCCCCCTGCTCCGTCAAAATCAATGGCAAAGGAGTCTTCACTGATGGTGGTGATGGTGGCATTGGGATACTCCCATGGCGGTGCCGGATCTACGGAAAAGCTCAGAGTACTGGCAAGGCCGGTGGTACTCAGGGGGGCATTGGGTGTGAAAGAAATATCTGCCGTTCCGTCTCCGTTCATGTCCACATCCGCACGGCTGTTATTGCTGCTGGCAAGAATGGTGGGGGTCAGACCACCGGCGTTGGTGACACTCCACCCGTTTACCAGGGGAGGAGTGGCTGCGGGGTCTGTGGTACCCAGCCCGTCATAGGCCAGGGCAATATTGGCGGTGGAGGCATTGGTCAGATTCAGGGGGGTATTAACGGTCATGGTGGTGTTCGACGTGGTGATCTGTCCTGTACCCCCGACGAAGGTGGCGTTGCGTTCGGTGGGCAGATTCCAGTCCCAGGCCGTTCCGTTCCAGCGCACATCAATATCTTCCACATACTGGGTCATGGAAGCCGTATTGTGAACCGTACGGGTGGTGGTGGCCGCACTGGCCCCCGTAAGCCCTGCATAATTTTCCAGAACCACATTCTGACGGCTGGGATTGCTCATATACCAGCGTTCCCGCTGGGCGTCCCAGACCAGACTGATGCCTTCGGCATCCCGGATCATGACACTGGGATCGTTGATGGCCAGGGTGGTGTTGTCATTTCCCGTATCCCCGCTGTAGGTGAGCCCTCCCAGGTTCTGAACATGAATATCCTGGGGATCGTTGATATCAAACTGAAGGGCATCCGTGGCAACGGCTGTGGTATCCAGACGAATGACAATATCCGGCTCCGCAAGGGGATCCAGGGGATCTGGATCCAGAGCAATTTCAATGCGCTTGCCATCAGAAAAGAGAATCTGGGCATTGGGATAATTTTCCGGCTTATCCGCTGCGGTGATCACCCCGTCGGGCGGCCCGCCGTAGGGATCATCCGGATCCAGACCTGAGGTGGGATCCCCGGGGATGATATAATTCGGCCCTGCACTGTCCTTAAAATTCCACACATTGCCATCAAATTCCAGGTTGAAATCAAACCCGTCGAGAAGCATCTTTTCCGTGGAATTGATCACAAAATGAATATCATCATACTTGTTGACACCCTGGGAGCGGACATTACCGATCCGACCGGAAAATTCTTCCATGGTGACATTGGCAATGGAACCATCGGACTCATTGAAGACAATGGTACCCCGGGCCAGCAGCCCCTTGGCATCCGTGCCCTGTACGGAAAGACGCTTGTCTTCCGATGGGTTCATGGCAATGATATATTCCCACTCCGAACCCGACTTTTTATCATAGTAAATGGTAATATCGTGGGTACTGCCCAGGGCATCATAGGCTTTGACCGTTGTCTGATACTGGTAACTGTTGGGGGAGAGGGCCGGATCTTCCGAAGCATCCCAGGCATTGGCCAGTACCACGGACTGGCTGACGGCATCGGCATCGAGGTTGGTTACGGCGGTAATCATTTCGCTCTGCTTGGGAGGGGCTGTAAAGGACTGAAGGATGATGTTGGTAATGGCCCCCATATCATTCCCCGTTTCCGGATCCAGCTTCCAGCCCTGGGCGATAAAGCCTTCCGGATTGATCAGTTTCCCCGTTTTATCAAAATTGAAATTTCCGGCACGGGTATAATAATCCTGATCCGTTTTGGGATTCCGCACCACAAAAAAGCCATCGCCACCAATGGACAGATCCGTAGAATTGCCCGTTGATTCAAAGGATCCCTGCATATAACGGCTATCCACACTGCCAACCGCCATACCACGCCCCATCTGGGCAACCCCGGACTGCGTCCCCACGGTCTGGTGCAGAATATCGGCAAAGGTATAACGGCTTCCCTTGAAACCCACCGTATTGACGTTGGATATGTTATCCCCGATGATCTGCATGGCATTGCCCATATTGGTCAGGCCACTGGTTCCAGTATAAAGAGAACTGGTGAGGGACATAAGGCACCTCCGGATGGAAAAAAATTAAAGCCAAAAAACTTCCTTCAGTCAAACACTATGCAACACTCCGGACGGCTCCCGGAGACACTAGGGATCCATCCACATTGAGATAGGGCGTTCCGTTTCTGTATATGAGTCCCGTAACCTCTCCGGAGACCGTCATATCCACCACAGCTCCCTTGCTGAGTACCCGGTAAGAATACACACCGGAATCCACAGATACGCCCTGGGTATTTTTCCCATCCCAGGAAATGGCATGGGCCTCGCCTGCGGATTTCGTCCCCTCATACAGGGATTTAACAAGCTTACCGTCCCTGTCATAGATCTCCACCAGCACCTCATCCTGACGATCCAGGGTATAGGTCGGCGTATTGCCAAGAATCTTGCCATCAAAATCAATCAGGGCCGCATCCGCCGCAATCTCCCGGCCGATGTACTCCATGGGACGGATAACAGGTGCGGAACTGTCCTTCTCCGAAACCCTGATGAGACTTTCAGGGTCCACAAAGGTGTCCTTCACCTGAAGATAGGCCTTGCCATTGGCATAAAGAATACCGTCCACCGTGCCCTCCACCGTGGTCTGCACCCGGCTGAGGCCACCGGCTCCCACGGCAATGACATCATACTGATAGGCACCATCTGCCACCTGCTGATCTCCGGAATCCCGGGCATCCCAGGAAACGGGATAGGTTCCGGCCTCCTGCTGCCCCAGGGCAAGACTTCTGACCAGGCTTCCGCTTTCATTGTAGATATTCACCGTAACCGAAGCATTTTCCTCCAGGGTGTAAAAGCCCCCGACAGCCTTGCCGCCAGAGACTTCAATGGAATCCACCTCAGCCAGCACCTCTTTCCCCATATAAGCTTCCAGATCCTTGGAAGAACCCGTCTGCATGGTGGCCAGCATGGATTCCAGAGTCTTATTGGTATTAAAGGCCGCTTCAAGCTGGGAAAACTGGGCCAGCTGGGCTGTAAAATCCGTGCCTTCCATGGGATTCAGGGGATCCTGATGCTGAAGCTGGGTGACAAGCATGGTCAGAAAAGCTTCTCTGCCCAGAGGATCCTTCTCCGCATCCTCGCGGGGTTTGTAATTTGCTGCGATGCTTGCCATGGTGGCACTGCTGCTGACCGAAGTATCCATCGTTTTCTCCCCCCTTTTTTCCCCTCAGGCCATGAGATCCAGACCGGAAGCCCTGCCCCGTGATACCCTGACAGGCATCCCCGAAGCCATTCTCTCCATCCCGGAAGTCCGGGATATGCTCCCCTCATCCCTGTGTCTGGATCTGCGGGATTCCCGCTCCCTCTCCTTTTCCCGGAAAAGGGCGGTATCAAAATCCGCAGCCACACTGACTTCGATACGTTCCACCCGGATTCCCTGCTCCTGCATCTGAGCCTTCAGCTCCGCTGCCTGAAGGGTGAGCATCTCATGGGTTCCCTTACGCTCTGCAAGGATGCGGATGTTTACCCCACCGGCAAGACTTTCAATACGCAGGTGCAGTCTGCCCATGTTCTCGGGCTTAAGCTGAAAGCTCACCTCATTCTGTCCCTCTTGCACAGCCTGGGCCATCCTGCGCGACACCTGATCCATCACATACGCGGGAGGAGGCGGAGGTGCGTCAGCCGTGCGGGCCATGCCCCCCTCACTGGCCCGAAACCCCTGTAATACCGACACTCCCGGGCTCTGGAGTTCTCCCTCTCTTTCCTTTTTTTCCACAACAGGACTGAAGGACATCCATTTTTCACTGAAACTTTCCTGCGGATTCCCCGAAGACTCTCCATGCAAAAATTTCTCTTCCAGGCCGGAAAGAAGGGAAAAATTTTCCCCCTCCCCCATGGCACCGGAACCTGGTTCCCGTGAAATACCTTCCTGGCGATGTGGATTTTTGGGATGCAGAAGCCTGAAGTCCTCTCCCCCCAGGAGAGTCCCCTTCAGAGAGGCATGCTCTACGGCTTCGACAGGGCTATCCGCTGCGGTATCAGGGAAAATCTCTCCTCCCCCTTCGGAAGGGGCTTGAGGGACGCCAGCGCTCCAGACATCAAAAGCCTCCGGATTCGGAATAGTGTCCTCCATACCACGCGCTATCCGAGGCTCTCGGAGCCCCCCCTTTCCTGTCATCACAAGGGGAGTCTCAAACGACCGGCCCTCATCAGCCCCGTCATCCGCCAGGCTTTCCGTCCTCAGGGGCACTTCAGCGTCTCCCTTTTCCGGCGATCCCCCCAAAGACGCATAGGACCGCACATTTTTCAGAACGGAAGCGGTCAGGGGAAGATCCTCCATATTCTCCGTTTCCAGCCCGTCCAGACGGATAGCAGAGACACCGCCCCCCCCTCCCTGCGACAATACTGCGGCCAGATCTTCGGACAGGAAATGCTGCCGCAGCCCCGTCACCATACGGGTGGGGACTGAAAAACCCCTTTCCACATCCGGGATTTCCCCATCCGCCTCAAGAAAATGCCGTACCGTGGGAAAAGTCGCCTCCCCATTCTCATCAAAAGAATGCGGTGCCTCCGGAAGACTCTCGGTTCCATTCGCATGAAGACGATGCTGTAGCTCCGGAAGAATCCCGGCTTCATCCACAGCTGGGGAATCCTGAATTTTTGAAAAAGATTCAGGATTCCCCTGCAAAGACCGAATTTTTTCAGCCTCCCTGCTTTCTCCCCGTACCGCCTGTCTTTTGTCCCACAGGGTCTCCCCTTCTCTCTGCCCTCCTGCCCGCAACGCCTTACCCGGAACGCCCCTCTCCAGAACTTTTGGGGATTCCGTAACCCCGACGGGCTGTCCACCGGGCTGCATGTCCCGAAGAAACTGTGCCCCCATCTCCTGATCAGGCAGACGAAATTCCAGGGACTTTTCCGCCAGCACATCCCGAAAATCCTTCCCGGCCATGGCTGACAGAACGGCCCTTTCCAGTATACGGGCCGTATCAAGGGAAATCCCCGGACTTTCCCCGCCTCCTCCCAAGGCCCGGATACCTTCCAGCAGACCATCCAGGGTTCGCAGGGCAGCGTCCCTGGACATGCCCTGGGCTTCCGGCAAAAGCCGACCTTCCGTCAGATCCTGACGCAGTCGGGCCATTTCTCCTCCCAGACGCTCCAGCTGAAGCCCCTGACCCTCCGCCATGGAACGATCCATCAGGGTCTCCATACGCTCCCTGGGAATCCCCATATCCTGGAGAAGGGTATACACAAAGGGAAAGGCCCCCATGGACAGAGAGGCCGTATCCACATCCTTTTCTTCCTGCTGCTCTGCATCCAGCTCTCCGGCAAGGGTCTGGAGTTTATCCAGCAGACGCCCCAGAGAAAGATTTTCCCGCTCCGCACCCTCCAGAACAGCCAGAAGGGAAGCCCCTGTACCCTCCTCCCGTCCATTACCGCTCACCAGCTGTCGCAGTGTCTCCAGAGCCGCACCCTCCACAGGCACATCCTGTCGTCCTTCCTGGGAAAACATACGCCACTGCACCCGCATCCTTTCCAGCACACTGCCAAGGGAAAGCTTCGGATCCTCTGCCTGTCCCTCCATGCCGGAAGCCATCTCAGTCGCCGATGCGGATCGCCTGCCCATGGCCCGGTGCAGGAATCCATCAAATCCGGCAACAGGTTTTCCGCTTCCGGCCGATGTCCGGAAACCGGAAGATGCACTCCCCTCCACAGTCCTCCCAGACATAACGGGCAGCATCATATGTGCATCCTTTCTTTAAAGGAAAAACGCCCCTGATCTTCACTCCAGGGTCTGCCTTTAAACCGGATAGCAAGCCACATGCCATAGAACAGGAAGAGAAAAACAAAAAAATAAAACCTTGTATTTTCAAAATATTAAACCATGAAATTCAAAAAAAGAATATCGGACATCCAGGCCCATGGCTCTGGGCTGAAGGAAAATCTTTCCCTGAAAACACGGAAAAAAAGCCCCTCTGTCAGGACAACAGCGCACCCGCTGCGCGTCGCCAGACAAGCCCGAACCCCATATCCGGCAAATCGATAAAAAAGAACAAATCCGCCAGAAAGGGCTTTTTCTCCGCATCCATCAGGAAGCATCCGATCTCTGGACACCAGACCGCCTGACACTGAAAAGAAAAACTGGCACAAATCCTGCTTACTTCTTTCCCATGACCGGACAGGACAGGTCGCCAACGGGATCTCCCTACAGCCTTGTCCCTTTTCATCAGGAGAAACATGCCATGACACATCATCCTTCTTTTCACACAGGGAAATACCGCTTTTCCCTCATTGTTCTCCTTGTTGCCTTCCTTGCTGGGGGATGCGGCATCACCAGGCATCAGGTCAACAAGTACCAGGAGCCCCGGATGAACCGACAGAACTTCATCCCCGGCCTGGAGCCGGAGGAAAGCAAAAACACCATTCAGATTGCCGTTCTGGGAAAGGGACTGGCGCCGGAAACAGGCTCTCCCCAGCAGCGCAGACTCATGGCAGAACGCGCGGCCGTCATTGACGGCTACCGCCAGCTTTCCGAACGTCTGGCAGGAACCATCATGCAGGTGTACAGTGAGATGGGCAAAAACACCGTCAACCGGGATATGGTCATCAGTGAAACCAATGCCTACCTCCGGGGAGCGAGAACCTACGAACTCAGCTACGAGGACGGCATTGCCACCACCCGGGTGGTGGTTTTTATCACCCCCCGGGAACTGAAATTCTACCATGGGTCTGAACTCTCCAGAGTTCTCATGGGGGCTTTGGCCGGTGCCTCCCTGGGAGCCGTTGCCGGAGGAGCAGCCGGTCTTGTCACAGGCTCTTCCGATGCGGTGATCTATCAGACCATGGGGGCCGCAGCCGCAGCAGGTGCTGCGGGAGGTGCCCTATTGTCCACACAGTAAAAAAGAGGAGATTTTTATGAAAGCCTCAACACTGGTGTTCCTGGGAATGCTCTCCCTGGCTGTAGGGGCTTTGGTCTATCTTCTGGACAGGCCTGTGGGAATTTTTTCAGGGCTGGGAAAGGGATATGCGTCTTTAAGTTTCGGCGCTGTGGGAGACTGGCTTCCCGATGCCCTTCATCCCTTTGCCATGGCCCTGCTCTGCGCCGCTGTCTCGGGAAAGGATCGGTCAAAATCCTTGCATTTCTGGGCCATTTTCTGGGGAGGTGTGGGGCTTTTTATGGAAACAGGACAATATTACGGGGAAAAGGCTGCCGCCTGGATGCCCCCATGTTCAGACAGGATCCGGGACTATTTCGTCCAGGGCACCTTTGATCCCCTGGATGTGATGGGGATCGTGGCGGGAAGCACACTGGCCTGGATGCTGTCCCTTAAAAAAACGGGCCAGGGAAACTCCTCACAGGGAATCCTGACGCTATAAGCAACGCTTTACAGCCAGCAGTCCAGTAAACGGAAAGCCCGTTTTATACTCTACGCGGCCAGTAATGTGACATCTTCAAAAGTTTGAAACTTGAGCGTCATAAGCTTTTTCATAGCATTTCGATGAGTCGTTGGAAG
>NZ_JCANVJ010000013.1:0-89307 GCF_059569355.1 Desulfobotulus sapovorans DSM 2055
AAACGAAGCTCTTCCCGCATTCTCACCCAGCCAAGAACCGGAATGCGGATCTTTTTCCCTTTAACGGTGAACTGATCGTTGGTGATGCTGAAGCGGTCGTTCACGCCCTTTTTGCGGAAGGTCGGATACTTGGCACGACCCGCAAAGAAGTTTTTAAACGCTTCGCCAAGCTGGATAATGGCCATCTGCGGAGCGCATTTGGTGACTTCCTTCATCCATGGGAAATCCGTATGTTTGATGGCGTTCAAGTCGCGGCGCAGGGACATCTGGGAGGGTTTGGGAATGCCTGGGTCTTCTTTCCATGCCGCATACTGTTCGCTCCACTGGTCCAAAGCCCAGTTGTAGGCAAAACGGGCCGTACCCGCAGCACGGGCAAGGTAGTTTTCCTGAACGTTGTTGGGATCAAGGGCAATCTTATGGGCAATCTTATGGGCAATCTTATGGGCAATCTTATGGGCAATCTTATGGGCAATCTTATGGGCAATCTTATGGGCAATGAGCATGGCTTATTCCACAGCCTTTTTCAAGTTTTCGAGAAGCTTTTTGTTCTTCCGGGATCTGCTGCCATAGAGCCTTGCGGAAAAAACGGTGATGATTTCCAGAACATCCCTGGCAAGGTCTTCTTCAAAGCTCGTATCCGCATCTTCACCCTGCTGCGCAGGGCTGGCGTCGCTCCGCGAACCCTGGTTGAGGATAACCACCTCCACCTCTTTGGCTTCGCAGATGGCAAAAATCAGTTCCGCGCCAAAACGGAGCAGGCGGTCTTTGTGGGTGAGAACAAGGCGGCCAATGCTGCCTTCAAGGATGGCCTCGATGAGCTTTTTCAGTCCCTTTTTGTGGTAATTCATGCCGGAGCCAAGGTCGGAGAGAATCTCGAAAGTCCAGCCCTGCCGGGCGCAGTACATTTCAAGAACCTGCTTCTGCCTTTCAAGATCCTCCTTCTGGTCATGGCTGGACACACGGGCATAGGCCAGGGTACGGCGGGTGTCCGACGGGGCATGAAAAAGCTCAGGTTTCAGGGCCGCAAGATCATAGCGCCGATGCCCCGAACTGGTTCTCTCCGGCGATATGCGGCCTTCAGCTTCCCACCTTCTCAGGGTGGGGATGGATACACCTAAAACTTCTGCGGCTTTGCCGATGGGGACAAGTCTATTCATAATGGCGAGAATAGATAAGATTAATAAGATGTCAACTGGACAGTTAAAAGCCCCTCTCCGGAAAGAGAGGGGCTTCGTAAAACCGATACCGGAAGCAGGATGGGTCTCAGTAAAAAACTATCCCAAAATGGCCTTCAGATCCTCATCCGGCGTGGCGGCAATGGGACGGATGCCAAATTTTTCCACGAGAACACCCAATACATTTTCCGTGATAAAGGCGGGCAGTGAAGGCCCGAGGCGGATGTCCTTGATACCGAGGTGGAGCAAGGTGAGCAGGATGGCCACGGCCTTCTGCTCATACCAGGAAAGAATCATGGAAAGGGGCAGATCGTTCACCCCGCAGTCAAAGGCATTGGCCAGGGCCACGGCAATCTGGATGGCGGAATAGGCATCGTTGCACTGCCCGATATCCAGCATACGGGGCAGATCACCGATTTTCCCCAGGTCTTTATCAAAGAAGCGGAACTTGCCGCAGGCCAGGGTCAGTACCATGCAGTCCGAAGGGATCTTTTCCACAAGTTCCGTGTAGTAATTGCGCCCGGGTTTGGCCCCGTCACAGCCCCCTACGAGGAAGAAATGGCGGATGGCACCGGATTTCACAGCATCCACGACGGTTCCCGCCACGGAAAGGACAGTATTGCGGGCAAAGCCTGTGAGCACTTCCTTACCGGGGACATCTTCCGTGAATCCGGGAAGGGCCAGAGCCTTTTCAATCACAGGGGTAAAATCCTTGTCCGTGATGTGCCGGACGCCGGGAAACCCCACAAGCCCTGTGGTGAAAAGATTGTCCTGATAGCTCGGTTTAGGCTTCTGGATACAGTTGGTCGTCATGAGAATGGCACCGGGAAAGGCATCAAACTCTTTGGCCTGATTCTGCCATGCAGTGCCGTAATGCCCGTAAAAGTGACCGTATTTTTTAAGGCCCGGATAGGCATGACAGGGCAGCATCTCACCGTGGGTGTACACAAGAATTCCCCTGCCCTCGGTCTGCTGCAAAAGAAGATCCAGATCCTTTAAATCATGACCGGAAACCAGAATGGCCTTGCCCTTCTTCTGACCCAGCGACACGGCCGTGGGAACGGGATGCCCATAGGTTCCCGTGTTGGCCGCATCGAGAAGCTCCATGGCCCGCAGATTCACTTCCCCACATTTTAAGGCCAGCCCCAGCAGTTCCTCCACCGAAAGATCCGGGTTGAGGGTGGCCGCCATGGCTTCATGGATAAAGGCATAAACCGCATCATCTTCCTGCCCCAGAATGGCTGCATGATCCGCATACGCTGCCACCCCCTTCAGCCCGTAAACGATGATCTGCTTGATGGAACGCAGATCCGGATTTTTATCCGGCCCGTCAAGGAGACCCACAGTTTCACCAAGGGCGGTCATGGCGCTGAGGTTCTCAGCCTTCATGGGCAGGGTGGGCAGAATCTTAAAATCGCCGCCATTGCCCGTGAGCCTTGCCACCAGTTTCTGAATCCAGGAGCTGTCACTTCCGGGAACCTTGCCGCCTGCGGCCCTGACCCTGACTTCAAGCATTTTCTTCAGATGCTCACATTCCAGAATCAGATTTTCAAAGCGTTTTTCATCAAAATCGACGTTGGTCAGGGTGGAAAAAATGGCCTCAGCGGTGAAGCGGTTGATCCTGGCCTCCACCACGCCCACTCTGCGGCCTTCCACGGCCACCTGGGAAAGCCCCTTCACCGCATGGACAAGAAGATCCTGCAAAGCCGCAACCTCTGCCGTTTTTCCACATACGCCGATTTTGTCACATCCCACACCCTTGGCTGCCTGCTCACACTGGTTACAGAACATGGTATCCTCCTTGATTTTCAAAATCCGGTTTTCATCCGTATGAAAAGGAAACTTCCGTCATCACTGGGATGCAGCCTAACCCTCCATACGAATCTTTTCCTTGATCTGAATCAAGGGGAACCCTTTTTACGACAGACGGGTGAAAAATAAATCAGATGCCATGACGCTGAAATTTTCATGAACTGACAAAGGCCTTGTCCATCACCCGCTCCAGTTCTTCCATGGTGGTCATGCCCCGCAGCACTTTTTTCAGGCCATCGTGATACAGGGGTTTAAATCCCTGTTCCATGGCCATTTTCTCGATTTCAACAAGGGAGCCATTCCGTGAAATCAGATCCCGGATATCGGAGGAAATCATGAACACCTCATGCAGGGCCAGTCTTCCGAGATACCCCGTAAAATTGCAGCGGACGCAGCCCTTTCCCTTATAGAACGTCACCTTTTCCCCCGCCTCCCGGATAAAATACCGATCCGCCTCCGCATCGGAAAGCACATAGGCCTCTTTACAGTTGTCGCAGATCCGCCGTACCAGACGCTGGGACATCACCCCCAGGAGGGCTGGAGAAACAATGAACGAGGGAACACCAATATCCATGAGGCGGGTGGTGGCCTGCAAAGCCCGGTTGCTGTGCAGGGTGGAAAGAACCAGATGACCGGTCAAAGCCGCCTGGCAGGCAATTCTTGCGGTTTCGAGATCCCGGATTTCACCGATCAGAATAACATCGGGATCCTGACGGAGAAAGGAGCGCAGCACCGCAGTAAAATCCAGGCCGATGGCAGGATTGGCCTGTACCTGATTGACCCCTTCAAGACGGTATTCCACGGGATCTTCCACGGTAAGAATATTGATTTCATCATTGTTGAGACGCTTCAGAACAGAAAAAAGGGTGGTGGTCTTGCCCGATCCCGTGGCACCGGTCACCAGAAAAACCCCATTGGGTGAGGTGGCAACAGCCTCCAGGTTGTGAAAGGTTCTGTGGGAAAAATCCAGTTCCTCCACACTGGGAACCTCCCGCACCGCCAGCTGCCCCAAAAGGCGCAGTACAATTTTCTCTCCGGATATGGCGGGTGTGGAGGACATGCGGACATCAATGGATCTGTTTTTCAGCTTGATGCCAATGCGGCCATCCTGGGGTCTACGTTTTTCCGTGATATCCAGACCAGCCATGACTTTAAGGCGGGAGATTACGGGAGCCAGAAGGGGCAGATCAATCTTGAGCCGTGTCTGCAAAAGGCCATCAATACGAAACCGGATACGCACCAGTTCTTCGGAAGGATCAATGTGAATGTCCGTGGCTCTTTCCTTCAGACCCAGCAGAATAATACCGTGGGTAAAATCCACAACGGCCTTGTCTCCGGCGATCCTCTTCAGCTGTTCATCCGTGATCTTGCTGGTTCCCTTGAAAAGGGAGTTTTCGGAAAGCTTGGCAATAAATTCCTCCACACTCTCCTTGGACTGGTACTGAATCTGAAGCGCATCCTCGATATCTTCCGGAAAGGCAAACACCGGGCTGATGGGAATACCTGCAAAACGCGCCGCATCTTCCAGCATCTGCAAATCCAGGGGATTGGCCGTGGCCACGGTCAGGGCGCTGCCCAGGCGGTAAATGGGAATCACCTGGCGCTGCATGGCAAATTCCCGGCGCAGCATGGTCACAGCATCTGCCTGAAAAATACTTTTCACCAGATCCACATAGGCAAAACCAATGGCATCCCCCCACAGTTTCCCGAGAAACCCTTTGGAAGCCACCCCGCCCTTCTGGAGAAACTGGAGTACCTCAAAATCATTGCCCTGAAATTTTTCCCGAAGGCCCCTGGCATCTTCTTCTGTAACAAACCCCAGTCCCACAATTTTCTCGATAAAGGCAGGATTGTTCATGGACAGATCTCCTCATAGGGAAAAAAACAGCTCACGGTTCAACAAAAATACTGATTACCATTTTGTTTCAGCTATCGTTCCCATGCTCCAGCGTGGAAACGATGGATTCAATGCTACAGGGGTAAAATCTGCGACTGCATGGCTGAATCAGGGGGGTAATCAGAACGCAAATTGTGTGCAGGCGGAACCGTAGCAAGCCAACAAAAAAAAAATCAGGGAGAAAGTTTTACCTTGCTCTTTTCCTTCATGGTTTTGAGCATTTTCCGGATCTGATCCTGAGAAAGCTTACGGCTCATATCCTGCTCTTTAATCTTCTCATCCTTTTCAATCTCCGCCATCATCTCGGAAAGCCTGTACCTTTCCCTCATGAATTCCCCTCCATTTCAGCGACCATCCCCTCAATGATCTCTTTCAGTTCTGCGTACGAGGTATCCTTTCGGATATAATCATCAGCACCGGCCTCAAGACAGCGGCTGATGGTACCCATATCCGCAACGGATGTCAGAATCACAACCCGGACATGGGGATTGACAGACTTCATCCTGCCCACCACCTCATCCCCGTTTTTAAGGGGCATGTTCACATCCATTACCACAAGATCCGGCAGCATCTTTTCAAAAAGTACCAGTCCGTCTTCACCGTTGGCGGCTTCTCCCACCACATCCAGCCCCAGCCGCTGCAATATCGTACGCATAAAAGTCCGGATATGTGACTCGTCATCCACAACAATACATCTGATTTTTTTCATTTGTTCTCCATGGACACGTAAAACCGAAAAACTGCGCATCTCTTGAACAGGAAAGGGAATGCTCCGCCCCTTTTTCCCAATGTTTACCCCGAAAATCCGTCAAAAAAAAGAAGGCGCATAAAGCTGCCCTGCTGTAAGGCAGTCTGCCAGTTCTCCATAAACTGCAAGAATTCTCTCCAAATCCGGATCTTTCCCCAATGCCTTACGAATGCGAAAAGAAAGACTGCCCGCATCCAGACGTTTTTCCAGAACAGCCGCCACAGGGGGCAGTTCCGGACAATGGGGAAGCAGCAGCTCATACCAGTGTTTCCAGATTTCCCCCGCAGGCAAGTGAGATGAAAATCCATACAATCCGAGAAGTTCTGGTGAATCAACAGAAGTCGTTTCCCCTTTGGCGATACATCGATGTAGCAGAGCCGCAAGACTTTCCGTCGTCGCGGCTTTCTGCACCTCAAAGGGAGCCAGCCTCTCTTCCACAAACCCCCGTACAGCAGCAGCCACCAGGGCAATCACGGCAAGGTCGGCCTCCACACATTCCTGGGTATCCACAAGACGGATCTCAATGGCACTGCGGGTGAACCGGGCGATGGCCCCACGGGAATTGAGCCACTCCCCCCTCAGGATGCCCGCAGGATCCAGAGGCCGGATGGCTCTGTACATGGGCTCCAGAATCTCCCTTTCATAGCTTTTGGGATCAAAAACCGCCTCCGGGATGATCCGGCCCGCAATTTCCGGCACCTTTGCCTGGTTGTTCCGGTACACGGAAAGCCGGGTATCCGTAAACTCCGTCAGTTTGCCATCCGCCATGGGAGTGCTGGCGCAAAGGGCGGGAATGAGGGGAAGCACACAGCGGATGGCCCCATGCAGGCGGCCAAACTCTTCCGGCCCATGGAAGGGCAGATTGAGATGCACACTCTGGAGGTTTACCCAGCCATGCCCCCGGCAGTCAAAAATTTTATCGTAGGCCCTGTAGATCTCCTTCTGCCCATAGGGCCAGAGTACGGCTTCCTGAAAAGGATCCATGAAAGGATGCATCCCCGTCCCCAGAAGCCGCGCTCCCAAAGGCGCCAGAATGGCGTTCACCCCGTTCACCGCCCTGCGAAAATCCCCGGTGAGTCCGGAAAACCCCGAAGCCGGGCCGGGTGTTTTGAACTCCATGACATGGGCAGCCAGTTCGTTGGAAATCCGCACCCCTTCAAAAGAGCGTTCATTTTCCACCAGGCCGTCACTGTCCATCAGCATCTTTTCCGCAAGGGGACGAACGGTCAAATGCTTCTGATCCACAATCATCAGCTCGATTTCAATGCCATACCCTTCAAAGAGGTGCAGGGGTTTCATCGGCTGCCCTTTCTGCGCATGACCTCATCATAAAAATACATCATGATCCTGTCATAGAGACCATCCTTGAGCACCAGATCCTCAATCCCCACATCAATATTGGGGTTGTCGTTGATCTCGATCACATAGGCCTTACGGCCAATGAGCTTCACATCCAGACCGTACAGACCATTGCCCACCAGTCTTGCCGCCTTGAGGGCCGTTTTCAGCACCACCTCAGGCACAGCACCGAGGGCCAGGGTTTCCGCATCCCCGAGACGGTTGTCCCCGGTTTTTTCCCAGTTCACAATCTGCCAGTGGCTTCTGGCCATGAAATACTTGCAGGCAAAAAGGGGCTGGCCTCCCAGAACCCCGATACGCCAGTCAAACTCCGTCGGCGTGAAAGCCTGGGAAATGATGAGATCCGATCGGTCGAGAAAACGCTCCGCCTCTTTGAGAAAGGCCTCTTTGTCATCCACCTTCACCACACCCTGGGAAAAAGCACTGTCCGGCTGCTTGAGGATACGGGGATACGAACCATTCACCGCAGCCTCCGCCAGGTTGTGGCGGGAAAGAATCCGGGTTTCCGGTGTGGCAATACCATGGTGGGTCAGAAGTTCCGCAAGGTAGACCTTGTTGGTACATTTGATGATGGAAAGAGGATCATCAATGACCACAAGTCCTTCAGCCTCAGCCCTCTGGGCAAAACGGAAGGTGTGGTGGTTAACGGATGTGGTCTCCCGGATGAAAAGGGCATCAAAGAAACCGATGCGGTGGTAATCGTGCCGGGTAATGAGGCTCACATTGAACCCCGCACGATTCCCGGCTTTGATGAAACGCTTCAGGGCCGGAGCACCGGAAGGGGGCATTTTTTCATCGGGATCCATAAGAATGGCAAGATCATAGCCCTTGCGTTCCGGCTTTTTGGGCTTGGGGCTGGGGCCCGTAAGATAGACTTCCGCAAGACGCACAAGTTCAGGAAAATGATCGTCCGGAATCTCACTCACCCCAATCATCCGGATGGTGCGAATCTGCCATTTTTCATCCTTTTTCACAAAGTGCACCCGCAAAAGCGGGCACTGGAAAAAGTTAAAAATCTCCATGGCAATCCGGTCATAGCGCTTGGCCAGATTCCGGCCAAAATAGATACTCAGCTCAAAAACATCGCTCTGAAGATGACCAAGACTTTTCTGGATCATGCGATCCAGGTCTTCCGTGACCAGACGTACCACAGACATGGATTTGATATCCTGCACCGTGGCGATGGTGGGAAAGGCCTTATGTCCCCGCGCCGCCGCCAGGAGCGATACATAATACCCGGTGGACTGGTAACGGTAGGATCGGCAGAGATTGAATACCCTGGCCCGTTTCATGGTGAGAAAACGGGCATCCATCAGGTAATCGCGGGAACCGACCACTTCGGCACCCGAAATGGAGACAGGCCAGCGGGCGGGCATGTCCACCACAATAATATCATTCATTGGATCAAGGCCTCCGTTTCTTTTTCCGGAACAAGGATGAGAAGATTGGCGTCAAAGGTGAGAACACCCAGGAGCACAGCATGGATGAGACGGCGCATGTTTACAGCGTAATAAGGGCCGTGGAATCTCGGATTCATGGCATAGGGATCGGCAATGAGCACTTTCCGGTGTTCGCGGTCATAGCCCCGCAGCACCACAAAATGACCGCTGGGCCGTCCCCGGAGATCATCATCCCGGCCGGTCTCCGGAATTTCCCGCATGGTATTGTACAGGTAGGTGGCGGAAAGGCCGGTCAGAATGGGAACTCCCCGGTCGAGATAGCTGCGGATCAAACGAGGGGTGAAGTCCCGGTAACGGATGCGCCCGCCTGAAGCCAGAAAATGCAGATACCCCTCCGTTGCACTGCGGAAGGCGTGGTTTCTGCGATGGGACATCTGCCGCAGCAGACGCGCTGCCAGAAAATCCGCATCCACGTCCCGCTCGCCACGGAGTCCTGGAAACCATGTGGGATCAAACATCTGAAGATCATTGGTATATAACGTGGCATGATACCCCCGTCCCAGAGCATGGCAGCCCAGATGTACGGCAAGGGTACCACCATTTTCCACCCGCTGCACCTCTGTCATGACATTTTCTATGGAAGGAGACTCCCTTTCCCAGTAGGCATAGATGGCATGGAGGCAGGTGGGACCACAGCTTTCATCATCGGGCTGGGGTAAAATGCCAAGAGGAATGCGGGACGTCATAACGCCCTCCGAAGAAAAACAGAAAGGATCAAAGGACAGATGCACGGCAAAGGACAGGCCCTGTTTTTTCAGCCTGAATCCTCATACGCCAAAGCCGACCAAAAAAACAGCGGGAAAGGAAAGACCTGAAATATTATTTTTTTTCCCTTCCCATTCAAGCCGTTATGACTTATTATAAAACAACGTTTACAGGGTGGGATTTTAACAGAATCCCCATGAACGTAAAGGAGGTTTCCATGATTCAGCCCATTACAGGTTCCAATCCATACGCCGTATCCCAGGTGCAGCCCATAGCACCGAGACCCATGCAAAGCCCGGAAGTTCAGCCCCAGGTTCGTGAGCAGCAGCCCCTTCAGGATGCCGCCATCTTCCGTCCTTCGGAACCCATGCGGGATACTCCGGCTGCGGGTTATGGGCCTGATGCTGCCTCCAGAAATACGGCACCGTCTGACAATACCCAGACCATGACCGCTGCGCCGGAAAAAACACCGCCTCCTGCCACCGCAGCCCCTGCTGAAAGAGCACAGAACCTTTATCAGCAGCCGGAAAACATCATCCGGGAATTCACCCGGCCTCCGGAGCAGGCCATGCAGGGTCAGCAGCTGGATATTGTGGTATGATACTCAGACGTCCTTTGAAAAGGCCCTGTCCCCATGGACATCCGTAACATTTTTAAAATCCTTGAAGTTTTTCATAAAAACTTCCGGATTCATCCCTTCAAGGATACCAATGCGGGTCAGGGCAAAATCATAGCGAACCGGATCTTCAGGTGCAAAACGGGCAAAAGCCCGGGTAATTTCCCGCGATGTTCGGATGTCCCCTGATTTCCGGTTCGTCAGTCCCGCCAACAGAGCAATACGGTGCATATGCACATCCACCGGCACCAGAAGCCTTTCAGCTCCCACATCCTCCCAGATTCCCGTATCCACAGCATCCTTTCTCACCATCCAGCGTAAAAAAAGATAGAGACGCTTGCAGGCACTCCCCTTGGCAGGCCTCGGCAAGAGATGCCCCGGATCATGGGAAGCGCCCCTGAGCAGCGTCGCCACAAAAGCTTCCAGGGCGGCTTCTATGTCCCCGCCCCCATCCCCCTGGGCAAAGGCCGCCCGCAGGCTGCCATGATCCCTCAGGCATTTTCCCATGCCCGCCATCAGCCCGGAAAGATTCTTTCCATCGGCAAAACGATGACGAAAATCCTGAAAAACCGTTTCCAGAGCCTCAGGCTTCTGACGGCAAAGCCAGTCCCGGGGCCCATCCCCCATGAGGGAAAAAATCTCCTTGAGACTTTTGAGAATCTGGCCCACCCGGCCATAGGCCATGAGGGCGGCAAGAAGCCCCGCCACCTCCACGTCCTCTGCCCTTTCAAAGGCATAGAGGGTTTCCAGGGGATCGGGATGCACACACTCCCGGTGCGTATACTGCCGGTAAAGGGCTTCGAGAAGGTCTTGACGAAGTTCCATGCGGTTCCTTCAGAAAAAAGGATGGGTTGTGTTTCTGACAATCCTTTCACCACAGCCTGTCCCAGCGGCCAATGGGGGTATGGCGGGCCTCTATCCCCTCCTCCCCGAAAACAAGCTGCACTGCACCACCCGTGTCTGTCCGCAGCACCCTGGCCCCCCGGCTCTCCAGCCTGCGGAGTACCGCCACGGAAGGATAGCGGTAAGGATTCCGCAAGCCACAGGAAAGAATGGCAAGGGAAGGAGTCACCGCTCCTAAAAAGGTCTCGGTCGTGGATGTACGGCTGCCATGGTGACCCGCCAGCAGCACATCCGAGGCCAGATTCTTCCCATAGTTTCTCACATAAAAAAGCTCCGCCTGCCGTTCCGCATCCCCTGTGAACAGCAGGGTACCTCCGGAGCTCTCCATGCGAAAAACCAGGGAGGCATCATTCACGCTGGAAAAAACCGCTTCCCCAGGCCCGAAAAAACGGAAGGTCACGCCTCCCAGCATGGGGGGTTCCTCTTCCAGATCCGGGTGGCGGATACGGGTACCCCTGTCCCGTAAAAACACCACAAGATCCCTTCCCAGAGGATCGGCCATGGCTGTTTCTGAAATCCAGAGTTCCAGCACCGGATAGCGTTCCGCCAGATAAAAAAATCCCTGAATGTGATCCGCATGGGGATGGGAAAGCACCAGCACATCCAGGGTTCGGATCTTCTGGAAATCCAGCCAGGGCGACAGGATGGCACGGCCCGTATCCAGGGCATCGGCCCAGGAAAAACCGCCCCCGTCCACCAGCATCACCCTGCCGCCGGGGAGCCTTATACCGGAAGCCGAACCCTGCCCCACATCCAGCACCGTCACCACAGGATGCTCCGGCCCCTGTCGGGAAAAGATCCAGCGCAGGCCGTCTCCTGCGGTGAGCAGTACCAGAACACAGGCAAAGGCCATGCGTCCCCTGGTCCAGAGGCCCTTGGGAAAGCAGAAAAAGAGCAGGAGAAAACCGTAAAGAAGGCCCGCCTCCAGCAGGGTGATGCCTCCGGGCCTCAGGAGGGCAAAGGGGATCTTTTCTATGGAAAAAGCCATGGCGTTTCCAAGACCCGTCAACAAACCTGAGACCTTCAGGAGAAAGACCGCCCCCTCCCCCATGGGAGAAAGGATCAGGCCCGCCATGCCCAAAGGAAGGGCCAGCATACCCATGAGGGGAACCAGAACAGGATTCACCCCAGGCCCCAGCAGGGAGACTTCCCGGAAAACGTGGAGACAGACGGGAGCTGTGAACAGGGCTGCAAAAAGGGAGGTCTTGAAAAGACCCAGAACCCAAAACCTAAGGGAAAGCCACAGGCCTGCCTTTTCGGGCTTCATCATGGGATAACGGGAAAATCCCAGAATCAGCCCCGCCACAGCAGCCACACTGAGGAGAAAGCCCGTATCCACGAGACGTTCCGGACTGTGGCAGAGAAGAAGCCCCACAGCCAGGGCAAGAAGGCTCCAGACATCGGTGCTGCGGTGCAGGATCAGCACCCAGATGCCTCCTGCCACCATGAGCACGGCCCTCAGGGCAGAAGGTGCTCCGCCTGAAATCAGGGCATAGGCAAAGGCGGCCAAAAGGGCGGGAAGGGCTGCGGCCCTGCGCGTTGCCCCCCTCCGGGTCAGGGCGGGAACAAAACGGAAAAGACGTTCGCAGAGCCAGAACAGGCCTCCGGCGAGAAGCCCCACATGCAAGCCTGAAATGGCAAGAAGATGCCCGAGACCGCCTGCTGCGTAAGCCTCCCGCAGGGCAGGCCGCAGTCGGGTGCGGTCGCCGATGAGCATAGCGGCCATGACAGCCGCACTGTCTTCGTCGGACACAGCTTGCCGGATTTTCTCCCCAAGGCCCAGACGGAAACGATCCACCGCAGCAACAAACCCGCCCCCGCCCCTTTCCAGAACCTGAAGCTCCCGGCCATGGCACCAGATCCGGCCATGAATTCCCCTGTCCTGCTGAAACCTGTGATAGTCAAAGCCTCCGGGATTTTCAAAATTATCAAAAGCCCGCACGGCTCCATGAAAACGCACACGGCTGCCCGGTTCCGGCATGGGCCCGTCCCCCACCAGGGTAAAGAGCAGCCTTCCTGTCAGGGAAAAGGTTCTGCCGGAAGCCTCCTCAAGGATCACCCCGGAAAGATGGGACTGCACCCTGCCCTGCCGGGGTCGGGGCAGCCCTTCAATGCGGCCTGTCACCCAGACCTTGTCTTCTCCGGGAAAAGCGGAAAGCCTTGCTGCCTCTGTGGCGGCCCGGTGCACGGAAAGCCCGGTGAGGTGTCCCAGAAAGAAAAAGACCAGAAGGGGAAGAAGGGCGGAAAAAAAGGAAGGGACACAAAAGGAAAAGCGCAGTGTGAAAAAAACAGCCCCAAGTCCTGAGGCTGCTGCCAGAAAAGGCCAGAAAGGGGGCAGAGGCCAGAACCTGGCCCAGAAAATCCCCAGCACCAGGGCCAGCAGCAGGGGAAGGGCCGGTCTTTTCCAGAACCGCTCCGCCTCAGTGGATACGGCGGATACGGCCCCCAAGCTGACTGAATTTTTCCTCAATGGACTCATAGCCCCTGTCCAGATGGTAAACCCGGTGTACCACCGTGGTATGGGTGGCCACCAGACCGGCCAGAATCAGGGAGGCACTGGCCCGGAGATCCGAAGCCATCACCGGCGCGCCGGAAAGCTCCCTGACCCCCCGAACCTTGGCCGTGTTGCCTGCATGGAGACTGATGGCCGCGCCCATACGCTGAAGCTCACTGACATGGATGAAGCGGTTTTCAAAAATGGTTTCTGAAATCACGCTGGTGCCTTCGGCCATACTGAGCAGTACCATGAACTGGGCCTGCATGTCCGTGGGAAAACCGGGATAGGGCTGGGTGGTGATGTCCGTACTCTGGATAGGCCCGGATCGGTATACCCTGGCCCAGTCCGGGCCCGTTTCCACGGTGGCGCCCGTGGCCCGCAATTTATTGATGACGGCCCGGAAATGATCGGGATTGCAGTCCCGAACCGTTACATCGCCTGCCGTGAGGGCAGCCGCCACCAGAAAGGTGCCCGCCTCAATGCGATCCGGAATGATGGTGGCCGTAACGGGCTTCAGGGAAGGGACACCCTGAATCACAATTTTTGAGGTACCCGCTCCTTCCACAGATGCGCCCATGGCGTTCAGCACATCCGCCAGAGCCACAATCTCCGGCTCCCTTGCCGCATTGCGCAGGATGGTTTCCCCATCGGCCAGACTCGCCGCCATCATGAGGTTTTCCGTACCGCCCACGGTAGGCATGTCAAAGCAGATGTCTGCTCCCCTGAGCCGCCCCGCCTCGGCCTCCACATAGCCATGATCCAGCCGGATTCTGGCCCCCATGGCCTCCAGGCCCTTCAGGTGCAGATCCACGGGTCTTGCGCCGATGGCGCAGCCTCCGGGCAAAGACACCCTGGCCCGGCCCAGTCTTGCCACAAGAGGACCCAGCACCAGAATGGAGGCCCGCATCTTACGGACAAGATCGTAGGCCGCCTCGGTACGGCTGAGACCGGAGGCATCAATCCGCACACGGCTTCCCTCCCTCTCCACATGACAGCCCAGATCTTCCAGAAGCAGCAGGATGGAATCAATGTCCTTCAGACGGGGAACATTGTGGAATTCGCAGCACCCTTCCACCAGCAGGGCTGACGTCAGTATGGGAAGGGCCGCATTCTTCGCCCCGCTGATCCGGACTTCTCCGTGCAGGGGAATCCCGCCCTTGATTTCGATGGTATCCATGTGCCCCCTGTCAGACACTTCCGTAGCTGTGCAGCCCGGGAAGGTAATTCACGCCAAAATAGGTGAACAGCACCGCAAGAAAACCCAGAATGGAAAGCCAGGCAATGCGGCTGCCTGTCCAGGAACGCATGAGCCGGGCATGAAGCAGTACCGCGTAGATGATCCAGGTGATAAGAGACCAGGTTTCCTTGGGATCCCAGGACCAGTAACTGCCCCAGGCGGAATTGGCCCATACGGAGCCTGTGATAATCCCGAAGGAGAGAAGAAGAAAACCAAAAACCACCATGCGGTAGGTCAGATCATCCAGCACCTCAGGCGCGGGAAAACGGCTTCGGAATCCCTTTTTCGACCCGGCAGGGATGAGATACATCACACTGGTGGCAAAGGCCAGAGCAAAGCCCGCATATCCCAGAAAACAGGTCATGACATGGATGGTCAGCCAGTTGCTTTTCAAAGCCGGAACCAGGGGGCGGATCTGATCGGAGACATTGGGCGAAAGGGAAGCATAGGCCAGAACGAGGAAAATCAGAGGCCCGAAGAAGGCCCCCACCTCCCTGCGTCCGCTCTTCCACTCCACAAAAAGATACAGAGCCGCCATGCTCATGGAAAAAAAGACCAGGGATTCATAGAGATTGGACAGGGGAATGCGGCCGATATCCATCTGATAGCTTTCCACCCAGCGCAGGCAAAAACCGGTCATATTCCCGAACAGGCCCAGCCAGATCAGGCCCGTTGCCCCCTTTCCAAGGGCAGTTTTATGAAAAAGCCAGGCCAGGATGTACAGCAGGGCTGCGGCACCATAGACAAAGGTGACAATGGAAAGAATCCAGGAACTGTTCATGGGATTTCCTTAAATTATGATTTTCCGGAGGGTTCGGCATCCCTTGTGCGGGATGCGCTCGGATCAGCAAAAAACCATGGGAAACGAAAGCCAGTCCGCATCTTCAGCCTTTTTCCAGAAAAGTGGCAATACGGTCCACCTTCCGGTTCAGGCTATGGCGGTTACGCTTTCCGCTGCCCGCCACCGTATACGCCACCCCGCCCTCTGCCAAAGGTGCAATCAGAATGAAGAGCTTTTTGTGGGAAAGAAAAAAGGCCACCCAGCAGCCCAGCAGCATAAGGGCAAACCCCAGATAAACCAGCCCCACCCCCGGATCCCGGCTTACCTGAAGACCCGTGAAGTAAAGCGGCTCAAAATCCTCCACCTCAATGGCAAAGCCCCGCTCTCCCATGCGCATACGGTCAAAGCCGGGATGGTTCCGGGGCAGCACCAGGGTCTGCTGTCTGCCCTCTCCATCTTCATAAAAGCCCAGAAAGGTCGGGCCCAGGGCATGTCCCCGGAGACGGAAATTGTCCATAAACCTCATGAGCACGATATGCCCCTCTGCAAAGGGAAGGGCAAGGGGTACCCCCACCTCGGCCCTGAGGGAAAGGGCCTCTCCCTTTTCAGGCACAAGACGCAGGGAGATGGAACGGGCCGCTGCCGTGCCATAGCTGGACTGGTACATGCGCACCCCGCCGTAAACCAGAGGATGGTTGACCCGGACATCCTCGGTCAGAATCTTTTCTCCCTCGGATCCGAGAAGGGTTAAGGTGGAACGGTACTCTCTGGGGGTTCCATCGGGATAAAGGCTCACGGAAAAGGCGTCACAGCGGATGGAAAATCCCAGATCCAGCGTCCCGCCATTTCCCCGGAGCCGGATCTCATGGGCTGTTTCCCCTTCGGGAATGTTCACAAAACCGGAAAACCCAAAAAGGGATCCCACAAGCCCACCCGCAAGGAGCAGCAGGATACTGAGATGCACAACATAGACCCCAAGCCGTGTCCAGCGCCCGGATTCTGCGTAGAGAAGGCGCTTTCCCTCTCCGTATTCATAGGCGCGTATGCGGGTTCCCCAGCCGGAGAGGGATTTTTCCGCCTTTTTCACGGCAACATCCAGATTTTCCGGAGCTTCCCAGGTTATGGCATTGGCCAGACTGCGCACACTGTCCGCATAGGGAACGCCCGAAGTTCTCCATACCCAGCGCCAGACCGCGGGAAGACGCTCCAGACTGCACACAACGAGATTCAGGGCCAGAAGCAGCAAAAGGGTCTGAAACCACCAGGAATTGTACATATCATGCAGGTGCAGCAGGGCAAAAATCTTTCCCAGCACCCCCTCACCCGCCTGGGCAGCCCCCCCCGGTTTCTGGGGAATCAGGGTACCCACCACGGATCCTGCTGCCAGCAGCAGCAGCACCACCACAGACAGTTTCACAGAGGCAAACATGGTCCAGACCTGACGCATGACTCCCCTTTCCTCCGTCCCGTTTTTTTCCATCAGACCCGATCCTGTTCCGCCGGAAAAACCGGCTTGATCCATCCGTAAAAAAATAGCTGTCCGATCACAAAAAAAGACTTCTTCCCGCCAAAGGGGAAAAAAGCCTTATTTTCCTAACAGAAGCCAGGGGCTTAGGCAAGCCGCACATGCCAGAGGTGACACTTAAGAATCCAAGGGAAAAGCCTTCCGGCGGACAAAACGCTACAGGCTGTTTTTACCGCCCGGATCCTGCCTTGGATGCCATGTCCTTTTCCTTAAGGATGTGCAAACAGGCGCACGATGTACCTTTACAGCACTGAATCCATCGTCCCCAGGCTGACACATGGGAACAAGAGCTGAAACAAGGTGGAAATCCGTATACCCGATGCACAATATCTCCATGCCCTTCTCCGGTATCAGGAAAAAAGGCATGGAGAGCATGTTCACGCAGGAGGGCGGACTCTGCCCCACTCCTCTTCGAAAAGAAGCATGAGCAGACCATAAATCCCGCAGCAGAGCAGCAGTCCTTCCATTCCGTTCAGCTTCAGAACGCCCTGCTTTTTTTTCCGTATCAGACAGAAAAAAGCCATGCTCAGGATCACCCCCACAAAGGCCAGACCGCCGGAAAACTCCAGGGCCAGATCTGCGCCCTTGCCATAGGCAGCCCGTGTTTTCACGGTAAAGGGAAAAAACACGGACTTCAGAGCCTCGGCCTTCCCGGACAGGGCAGGAGGGCAGGCTTCCGTATACCGCTGGAGGGGACGGTAGTTCAGATCCGTCCGCAGAACATGGAAATGCTGAGAATTTCCATAGGTCAGAGTCCGGCCCAGCATATCCGCCATGAAAAGAAGTCCCATGGTGTCCGGCTCAAAACCTTCCAGATCCAGGGTGACAAGGCCGTAGGTCTCCTGCATCAGCAGATGAAAGCCCCCGTCACCCGTAATGAGGTAGCCATAAAATTCCCGCCTTGGGTCTTCGGTCACGGCCATCTGACGGATACCGGAGGGAGGGGCAAGTCCTGTGTTCCTGCACAGGGGAAGGCCCTTTTCCTGTTTCAGATGAAAGAGCCTTCCTTCGGCATCCAGAAGAAACCAGCCATCGTCATGGGGCTTTTTCGTGGTGGGGTTTCCCCAGGCGGCAGCCACAGGAAAGACAAAGCCTGCATCCGAAAGACATGTTTCCACCGCTTTCGTGAAGGCCGCATCCCGACTGCGGGTCAGCCCGTTTTCAAAAATCAGGCCCCCCCCGTTCCAGAACAGGGTTTCCGGAAGGCGCAGATCGGAAAACTCCGATGCGGACTCAAAGAGGGGCCAGAGGGAAATCCCTCCCCCCTTCAGGTCTGCGGGTCTGTACCGGAAAAACTGTGCGCCCGCTTCCACCGCCCCACGGGTGACGGGAAGCCCTCCCAGGGTTTCGGGCATGGTCTTCCAGGCAAAAAGATCCCTGTACCAGAAAAGGGGGGTAAGACCCATATGGGTTTTCCGGTCATAAAACTTTCCCGCCTCATCCCTGTAGCGCAGTTCCCCTTCCGGGCCGACCTCAGAAAAGAGGAAACCCTCCGTCACAGGACTGTACAGGACAAAGGGCTGAGAACTGCCGCCCTTAAAGGCCATGTCAAACATGCGGGGCAGCACCACGGCCAGCACCAGAACGCCCGCCAGACATAGTACCCAGCGGGATATGCCGATCCAGATTTTCTCTCCCATCACAGGCCCTCCCCTTTAAAACGTTTTCCGGGCAGAAAGGGCGCAAAAAGAAGCCCGAAACCCAAAAACAGATACGTTCCCAGCGCTTCTTTAAAGCCCCCATACCCGCAGCCTTCGAGATACAGGCCCGCCACCTGCCACCCGATCACGGCATAGCCGACCTTTCGCAGCCGACCCGGCTCCACCAGGGCCGCACTGCTCATGGCATAAACGGGAAGCCCCGCCATCAGCCAGGGCAGCATGGTGATCCCCACGGCATCCACCACAGGACGGGGAAAATAATGGGCGGTGAGCATCAGGAGAAGCCCCAGCATGACAAGGCTCACAACAAGAAGGAGACCTGCCCCGCAGCCCAGCATCACGGCCATGCCCTGCATCTGGGGAAGGGGCAGATGAAACTGAAGCCTCAGCCCCCGGTTCGGTGTATCCGGCAGCCACTGCACCAAAGCCGTCACCAGACCCGAGAGAAGACCAAAAAACTTGAACCCTGAAAAAAGCATCACCTGTCTTTCCACAAGATTCTGCCAGATGGGCACGGCCGGGCCTGAGGCGAAGTCCGCCATGAGGCCCTGGGCCATGACGCCAAGAATACCAAGCCCCACCAGAAGAAGGCCGCAGAAAGCCCAGCGGAGTTTCAGCCATTCCTTGAAAACAAGGGCCTGTATCATGCCTTCCCCCTTTCATCCCGTCTCCGTGCGGGCACATGCCCTGCCCAGAGAATGGCCAGCAGTCCGAAAAATCCACAGCCTCCCGCAACCAGCCAGTCCAGGGGGCTTACCTTCCAGGAAATGCCCTGAAAACGCCGCCACAGAAAAAGGCCGAGAAGGGCTGAAAACAGGCCCAGCCCCGTCATCAGAGGGAAATCCGGGTTCAGCCCCAGCCTCAGGGTGATGAAACGTGAGTCCGGAGAACTTTGAAAAATCCGGAAAGGAAAGAGAAAAGCCGCCACTTTCCGGGCCGTTTCAGATTTTAGAGGTGCCAGCTCCACCCGTTTTTCCTTAAGGATCTTATCCCCGTGATCCGTAACGGTAAGGGTCAGGGCATTTTCCTCCAGAACGGTATAGTGATGTCCAAGGGGATCCCTGCGCCAGACAAGGATCATGGTTCCGGGGTCATAGTCCTTCAGGGGCAGCGGTTTCAGCGCATAGTCCGGAAAATTCATGCGATACACCCCGCCCCTTTCATCCACAAGCATCCCGAAAACATGCCTGCCCGGATGCTCCTCCACCTGCACATACCGCACACCCAGAGCAAAATCCTTTAAAACGGGGCGCACCCTGGCCTGTCCCCTCACCTGCATGAGATGAAAAAGGTCTCCTTTTGCATCCAGCACAAACCAGCCCCAGTCAAAGGGTTTCCGGGGTGTGGGATTGCCCCAGGCTTTTTTTGCGAGAAAATGGAAATCCGCCCTTTGCAGAGCCCCGGTAAAGGCTTCAGATTTTTCCCTGTCCGGCTTTCCATCCCTGATCCGGATAAAGACCGCCTCCCTTCCCGAAAGCCTCAGCACCTCTTTGGGCATTTCAAGGTCTGCAAAGCCCGATACCGCTTCCAGAAGAAAATACAGGGAAATCTCCGGGCCATCGAGATGACTGGGCCTCAGCCGGATTTCCTGAATCTCCCGGTGCAGGGTCTCCCGGTTCACGGCAACACCGCCAAGGCTTTCCGGCATCTCACCCCAGCGCACAAGATCCCTTGCAAAATGAAAGGGCAGATGCAGGGCATAGTCCCTGCGATCCATCTCCCTGCCCCCATCGGAACGGTAAAGATCCCGTCCATAGCGATCCTGATGCCAGAAAAGAAATTCCTCACTCACAGGACTGTACACCATCTGTATTCTGTCCCGCTCTCCCTCCATCACCTTCCAGAACAGACGGGGCAAAAAGGTGGCCAGAACAAGAAGGGCAAACATCATGGCCGCATACCGCGCAACGCCTGTCATAGACTGCCTCCCCGTCTGGCCCGCAGAACGGGAAGAAAGAGCATGACAAGGGGAAGAAGACCCGCAAGGGCATAGCTCCCCATGGAAGGGGCATAGGTACCCGGCTGCCCCCCCTCCATCAGCATCAGATAAAAGCCATAGACCAGAAGAACCCCGGCAATCCGCCGCCACCAGGCCGTTTCCATGAGCACCATGGCGGCTCCGCAGTAGAGAAGCATCCCGGTGAGCAGATGGGGCAGCCAGGCCAGCATGAGACCTTCCGTGATTTCCCAGGGAAAAGAGAGACCATAAATCAGAATCAGGCCGAAACCATGCAGGAGGGAAAGTCCGACTGCCAGCAGAAGCCCCGTTCCCACCACCACAAAAACCAGAAGACCTTCCTTCAGGGGAAGGTGAAGCAGAAGCCTCAGGCTGCGTTTTCGGGTTTCCGGGAACCACTGAAAAGCTCCCAGTATCAGACCACAGACTTCAGGAAAAACAAGATGGGAGGCATAGGGCATCTGTTGCTTGAGGATCAGTCCTTCCCAGAGCTCCCCGGCTCCCTTCATGACGACCAGATACCGGAGACTCAGCCCGGCCTGCACCAGGGAAGCCAGCCCCAGAATTCCGAGAATGAGAAAGGGCCAGCGGAGTTTGATCCATTCCTTATAAAACAAGGCGCGCAGCATGTGTTCTCCTGTTTCGTATATCCCGTGGGATCAGTATTTTCCCGTGACACCGATAAAGGCATCCTCAAGACTCATGGGAATCTCTTCCAGCTCCGGATTCCCAAAACCCTGGCCTTTCAGCGTGCGCAGTACGGCATCCCGGTTCTCAAAGGTGAAAATATCCGTACGCTCTCCCACCACATCCACATTCAGGATGGCCCCTTCCCTGCGGGGACTGCCGTCCCCCTGCCCTCCCCGGAACCTGAAGCATGTCACGCTCTGCATGAAATCCCCCAGGGTGGACTGGCAGATCACCCCGCAGCGGTCGAGAATGATGATGTCATCCACAAAACGCTCCAGATCCTGAACAATGTGGGAGGTCACAAGGATGGTTTTTTCCCTTGTCGCCGCATAGTCTTTCAGAAAATCAATGAAAAGCCTGCGGTAGTTGGCATCCAGCCCCAGGGAGTAATCGTCCAGAATCAGAAGATCCGCATCCTGGGCCAGAATCAGCCCAAGGGTCACCTGGGAACGCTGACCGCAGCTCATACGGAAAATTTTGTGGGTATGGGGAAGCCCCAGCCTGTCCATGAGCCCATAGTAAAGCTCCCGCTTCCATCCGGGATAAAAGGCGGAATAGAATTTTTCCACCTCAGCAATGCTCATGTACCCGTACTGGAGATGGCCCTCATGGAGGAGACCGATCCTGCGCCGGGTTTCCGGAAGAATGGCGTGGGAAGGCTCCCCGAAAATACGGCAGTCTCCGGAACTGGGCTGGAGAAAACCCATAAGGATATTGATGGTGGTGCTCTTGCCCACCCCGTTCTTGCCGAGAAGCCCGAAAATCCGGCCCGGCTCCACGGTGAAGTTCAGGTTGCGGAGCACCTCTTTTCTGCCGTAGCTGTGGCAGAGGTTCCTGCATTCAATCACAGAAGACATGGTTCATCCTTCACTCTATGCAAAGCCTTTTTCAGGGCCTGCGGTGTCAGAATTCAAGGGAAAGTCCGGCCCAGAACTGGCGGCCCATGAGGGGGGTATCCTCTGCCGTCCGGATCTCGGTATCCAGGAGGTTGTTTACCTCCAGATCCCAGGTGGCGGCAAAGCGGGAGCCCATGGGAATTTTCCCTTTCAGACGGAAATCCAGCTGCCAGAAGGCCTTGCGCACCTTCTTCACATACACAGGAGCGGTATTGCGGATCACCTCCCCTGTCACCCTGTCCCTGTCCAGTTCGGAATCGGGCAGATCCAAGGCCTCCTCACTGTCCACGATTTCATCGAAATCACTTTTCCAAGAAAGAAAGGCCGTGGCCGACAGGTTCCAGGGCAGTTTGCGGATCAGGGTCAGGTTACCCACCCAGGGTCTTGCATAATTGCCCTTGGGCAGCTCATCGAGATAGTAGAGCCTGTCCTGATACCAGACCCTGCGGCTGCTTTTATCCTCCTCAAGAAGGGTATTGAAATCCACGGCATGGGTATGGCTTTCCTGCCAGGCAATATTGGCCAGAGCCTCGGTCTCCCGCCATTTCCGTCCCCAGCTTAAACGGAAGGATCTGTAGTCACTGCTGCCCTCATTGGTGAAGGTATCGTACCGGATACCGTTCTTCTCATAGCTTCCCCTCTCCCTCGAAAACTCCTCTTTGTTCTCCCTTTCCACATAACGCAGGGTGAGACGCCCTCCGAAAAGCCCCTGATCCGCGCCAAGGGTCCATTCATCACTGTAGGGCGTGTTCAGGTCGGAAAAGCGGTAGGCCGTTTCACTGCCCCCGGCAGTCTTCCATTCCGTCAGCACATTACGGTAGGTACTGCGCCATTCCTCACGGGAGCCCGTACCCCGGCCCTCCCGGAGCTTGTGGCTGAGAAAAGCCTGACCGTAATAGCGGTTCACCCCGCCCGTCAGCACCGTGGCCCCTGTCCCCAGGATGTCAAAATCCGCAGAAAAACGGGGGGCCAGGTTGGCATTTTCGAGGTAATCATCCCGCTCCATGCGGAGCCCCGGAGTGAGGGTGAGCCGCTTCCATTTCATGGTATCGGAAAGAAAAAGGGCCATGGTCTGGATTTCCGCCTCCGTATCATAGGCGGAGAGTACCTGCCTGCGGGTAAAATACTGCTCCCCCAGCACCAGGGAGGAATCGTCGGGATCGGCAATAAAATCGGGGTTTGCCGTTTCCGGGCTCGTATAGATCCACACATCCCCCGGTCTCTTTTCCCTGCCCTGGATGCGGGAGAAGGAAAAACCGGTCTCAAGCCTGTGCTCCGTCCGGCCAAGGGAAAAGGACTGCTTTTTCAGGGTGGAATTCAGCTCCATGGTTTCCTGATTCTTTTCCAGATCTCCATAGCCCCCTTCCATGCTGGCAGTCTTATTCCTGCTGGCAGCCCCCCAGTTCCGGGATTCCGTGATGGCCCAACGGTACCAGACAGACTGATCCGAAATCCTGTTGTTTTCGCTGTAGCGCCAGGAAAGGGCCGTATCCACACTGCCCCAGTCCTTTTCCCGGAGATGCCGCGCCCGCAGGGCCGTTCCCCCGCCTTCAATCCTGTAGCCGTTATGGATGGCATCGCTGTTGAAGTATTTTCCTTCATAGGGGGCATGGGTGAGGGAGAGATCCACGGAGTCGGAATCCGAAACAAAGGAACTGCCCTTCATAAAAAAGTGCTGGCCTGTGCGGGTCTGATCCTGGGTACCTCCAAGATTTTTGAGGGGAATAAGGGAATGATCCTCACGGAAGGAGAAAAGAAGGCCCGTACTTTCCGTCACCGGAACATCCAGCCTCAGCCCGTAATTTTCCTTTCTGAACTTCGGCTGCCAGCTGGCCGATGTGGAATGGTACATCTGGTGGGTTTCCTCATCACTGAGGTGAAAACGGGTCCAGGAATCCCGTGTGGTTCTGTAGGAAAGTGAGCCTGAAAAGCGGGTATCCGGCATCCGGGTTTTTGCATCCACCACCCCGCCGGTGAATCCGCCATAGCTTGCGGGCACATTGCTGTCATAAACGGTCATGGATTCCAGCACATCCGGGGAAGGACTCAGTTCCATGGAATGGCCCGGCACCTCATAGAGGCTGTTGGTGGATTTCTGGGTGGGGTCCAGATAGCTGTTGTTGCCCGTACCATCCACGGAAAAATAGTTCTCGTAAAAACGCCCCCCGGAAATGGACACTTCCGGAGCCAGAATCTCTCCTCCGGAAGCCGCCGACCCGTAGGCCTCGTCAAACTGCACCCCCGGAAGCACCTTGAGCATGTCCGTTAAGGTGGCATTGCCTGCGGGAAGATTCTCCAGCACCGTACCGGAAACCACGGATTTTCCCGTAGCCCGGACATCCGCCGTCTCCCGGACAAGAATTTCCTGCATCTCGTACCCGCCGTCTGCTCTGGCCTCCCCAGCCTGCACCCGCAGAGGCACCGCCGTCCAGAAGACTCCTGCCAGAAGCCCCCATATCCAAAGTTTCTGTATGCCCATGATTGTTTACCATCCGAAAAAAAAGGGGCGATGCCAGCAAGGGCATCGCCTAAGGTTCAGGGGAGGGCCTCTCCGAAAAGAGGCCCACCATGACACGGGATCAGTCCCGGTAAAGGGGCCTCAGATCCGTTGTGTCGGAAATGCCGTCTCCGTCGCAGTCCGTATCCAGAGCCAGACCGGATGCGGCAATCTGCTCCGCTGTGGCCAAAGGATGGAAAAAGTCCGGTTTTCCGTCCTTGTCCGTATCCACCCATGCGATGGAGACACCTTTAAAATCATCCCGGTTCACCACATTTCCAGCCACTTCACCAAGGGTCTTGTAACGGTCCGGAATCAGGGGAATGGTCAGGGCCGCCTCCAGGGCCAGTTCCGTAAGTCCCGCACTTCCTGCGGCTTCGGCGATATCCTCCATCTCGGACACCTGATTGGCGATACTGCTCAAAAGCCTTGAGGCGGTCAGGGCTTTGGCCAGAAGCGTCCGGGAAAGCACGCCGTCACCCGTCTGGTAAGCCTTAACTCCGAAAGCACGAAGCTGGGCAGCTTCCGCCTTCAGGCTGTTTTCCCGCTCCCCTTCAGGTGTCGCATCCGTATGGATTTCCCCGGCCAGCATCCATCCCTTCCCAGTCAGGGTGAGGGCAAACCCTTTTTCCCCGCATTCCAGGGCCGCCTGGGCAAGCTTGTTGTATTCTGCCGCAACAAAGGCCCTTTCACGGACTCCGGCAATGGCTTCCAGATGCTCCCTTCCCTTTTCCAGAAGGCCCATGGCACGTTCAGGGTTTCCGATTTCCTTCCACATGCGGGCTGTCCAGCCCATGGCATAGAGCTTGTGTTCGTCATCGGAAAGGCCGCTGAAATTCCTGTTCTCCCGTATAAAATTGCCGGAAGCATCCTTCAGAAGCCCGCCCCTGCCATCCCCCATTTCCACGTCAAGGGTTCCGCCAAAAATGACCGTTTCCGCCCTTTCCAGAGCATCCTGAGCCTTGGCTGCGGCTCCGGCAAGGTGGAAAATACGGGCCACACGGGTGTAGCCGTGCTTCACCTTCTGCACACTGATATTTTTTTCCGTCGCGCCGCTGTTGTACACCGCATTGGCGTAGCGCAAAGCATGATCGCCCACCTTCTCCGCCGCCGCCAGATGACCCGCTTCGGCAAGGATGATGCCTGCACGGGGGTTTATGCTGTTGACATAGGTCAGGGTCTCAATGCGCATGGCCATGGTGGTATCCGGAAAACGCTCCGGCTTCACTCCCAGAACGCGGGTATCCACCAGTTCCAGAAGTTCATCGGTCTTGCCCTGACGGGCAAGGGTACTGACCAGGGCGGCATAGGACGAGCCCAGATATGTGGCCTCGGTTTCAGGAATGGTTCCCGTCAGGGCCGTGGCCTTTTCTTCGGAACCCACTTCCGCAAGGGCCTCCACCATGTAGGGAACATAGACCCAGGTCTCCGTACCCGTGACATTCAGCCGCTGGGGATTGGTATCCGGATAGGAGATCAGGCCATCATCTGCCCGAAGGGCTTCAATCTCCTCCACAATAGCCTCCACCCGGATTCTCTCCCCGAGAGCGGCAAAGCGGAGAGCCGTTTCCGCCAGAGCATACACACGGGGTTTGTACGTTTTTTTACCCTTGCTGTCCTTTGCAGGCTGGAGACTGGAGTACTGGTGAAGGGTCTCCAGGGTTTCCCGTGCCCGCACCAGATCCTGCTTTGAGGTATCCTCCTCACCATAGGCCAGATAGACATCCGCCTGGTTCCTCAGGGAAACCACAAGACGGCCAAAATGGGAAGAACCGACAAGACCGGGAAGAACATCCCGGGCCATATAGTCCATGACCTCCCCGGCCCTGTTCAGCATACCCATCTTTCTGAAGATGGAAGCAATCAGCTGAAGCCGGGAGGTGTCTTCATTGTCAACGCCTTCTGTGCCCTTAAGGGTCAGGAGATTTTTCTGCAGGGCAAAGGCCTGTTCCAGAGCTTCAGCCGCTTCGGTATTTTTGCCAAAAGGGGCATACCCCTTGGCCATACCGATCCAGGCTTCCGCCTTATGATTGTCGAGGTACATCTGCTCCCGGATGATGGCTCTGGCCTCATCAAAAAGCCCGACCTGGGCCTTGCCCCTTACAATCTCCGCCCGGATGGCATCGTTCACGCCGTCATCCAGCACCGTGTCCAGCATGGTCTCCGCCTTATGGAGGCGGGAAGCATTGGATCTGTGGTAATAGGCCACCCGTTTTGCATTGTCGTTTCCGGGAAGTTCCGCAGGCAGCAGGGCCTCGGCCACATCATAGACATAGGCGGCCTTTGCCAGCTCCCCGATCCGCGTATCCCGGGACAGATCCACCCCGTCCTCAAGCCGCTTCAGATCTGCCGGCTGAAGCAGACCCTCCACCAGCCTGCCGCTCACCACATAGGCCGTTTTTTCCGTATTCAGCTCCATCTGAACGAGACCATAGGCCGCAAGGAGATAACGGAACACCCTTTCCACAGCCAGTCCCTTAACCGGCATGGTGCTGTGGGCAAGGAGATTTTCCGCAAGTACGGAGGCATTTTCAAAGTACCGGTCACGATGGCTGTCAAAGTCTGCATCCGCAGTACCAAGAAGCCTCTCCATGCTTGTCATGAGGGTATCCGCAAGCAGGGCTTTTCTGGCCTCACGGACAAGGCCTGCCGCATCCTGTGCCGTACTTTTGTCAAGAAACCCGTGCAGGGAAAGGGCTTCCTTTCTTCTCACTTCGGAAAGCCCTGTCTGTTCCAGGGTGGACTCCACAAGCGATCCGTTTTCCATGAGCCTGCGCCCGTTCTTCAGCTGTGCGGCAAGAAGCCCCAGGGGATCGGCAGTGCCTTCTGCGGCAAGATCCGTGAGGATTTTCGTGATCACCATGCTCCGCCTGAGAATCCGCTCTCCCCCCGGCCCCATGGGACGAAGAAAAAGATCCGTACCTTCGGGAAGATCCAGAAAACGGCGCACCTCCGTCCGGGCGGCATCGAGACTTTTTCCTCCTTCCACGGCCAGGCCAACCAGGGTGGTGACGGGCGTTACGGCCAGTCCCGTACGGGAAGCCACGGCATCCAGAAGGGATTGCAGGCTGAGATCCCCGAGAACACTTCCCGTTTCCACATCCGTCCCCCCCACAGCCACAAGCTTCAGGCCGGAAAGGGCATCCGCCTTTGCATTAAAGCGGAAGGAACCCTCATCCCCGGATACGGTGCGGCAGAGCTGATCCCCGGCAGCACCACAGATTTTCACAACTCCGCCCCCGTTCCAGAGTTCCACCCTGGCTCCACGGATGGCGGGGTCTTCCACATACCCCGCAAGCTGAACTGTCTTCACGCCACTGTCCGTCTTGCTTCCCGAAGTATTTTTTGATGATGAACTCCACCAGTCACACCCAGAAACCAGGACAAGTGTCCCCAGTCCCAGCAGCAACAGACGGATATGTTTTCCGTGTGCCATTTCAATCCTCCATTCTACAACATTAAAAAATTTCACCTAAACTAAAAAATATCGGGGATCGAATATCAAAAAAAACAAGTTTGTCAATAAAATTTTTTAATTTTAAAAAATATATTTTATTCTATATTTATTTTGTTATGACAAAAAATATCCTTGACAGCTTAGAGGCTTGTCCCTAAAAGGCCATTCTGACATTCACGGAAGGGAAGCAAGCCTTCACTTCCATGGTTGAGCCAGACGCATACAGGTCAGGGCACCCCCCGAGAAAGGATTTTCGATGTCCACTGTAACAAGGGGGCCTGGCACCAGGCTCCTCTTCCCCAGCCTTTTCTGTCTTCTCTGTTCTTTCTGTCTTTTCTTCTCAGCCGCACAGGCAAAAAGCCCTGCACACCTGCCTGAGGTCAGAGGCTGGATTCATGAAAATACGGATCTTCCCCTGCATCCCTCCCTGGTCACGGGTACGCTTGAAAACGGTATCCGCTATGTCATCCTCCCCCACAGCACCCCCAAAAACCGGATAAGCCTTCATCTTAACGTGCAGGCCGGCTCCTTCCATGAAACAGACAGCCAGCAGGGGCTGGCCCATTTTGTGGAACACATGGCCTTCAATGGCTCCACCCATTTCCCGCCGGGAACCCTGATCCGGTATTTTCAGGAAATCGGCATGAGCTTTGGCGGAGACACCAACGCCCACACAGGCCTCGGAGAGACCGTTTATCACATCCTCCTGCCCCGGTCCGACGGCCCCAGCCTCGAAAAGGGCTTGCGCGTTCTCAGCGATTACGCAGGCGGACTCCTTTTTGAAGAAACGGAAATCGAGAAGGAAAAGGGGGTCATTCTTGCGGAAAAAAGGGCAAGGGATTCGGTGCAGTACCGCACAGGAAAAGCCCTGAGGGAATTTCTTTTCCGAGCTCTCCGCACCAACGCCCGCCCCCCCATCGGCGAAGAATCCGTGATCCGAAAAGGAGACCGGAAAGAACTGCTCGACTATTACAACACCTGGTACAGGCCAGACCGCATGGTGGTGGTGCTGGTGGGGGATGTGGATGCAGAAACCGCAAAAACCGCCATCGCCCGCAGCTTTTCCGCCATCAAAGCCCGCAGCCCGGAAAGGCCAGTCCCGGCTCTGGGCCGCTTTCAGCACAGGGGCAAACACTTCTTTCATTATGGGGAGCCGGAATCCGGTCAGGTCTCCACAATGATCGCAGCAGCCCGCATGATTCCCCCAAAAGCGGACAGTCTTGCAAGCCGCAGGGAAAACATCACCCTCCAGGTCGGGGAAATGCTGCTCCGTCACCGGCTATCGGACAGACTGAGCGACCCGGAAACCCCCTACACCCGCGCCGTCGCCATGGCGGACATTCAGCACAACCAGATTCTCAACGCCCGGATTATGGCCGTCTCCTCTCCGGAAAACTGGGAAGCAAGTCTCATGCAGATGGAACATGAGCTGCGTCAGGCCCTGACCCACGGTTTCAGCGAAAAAGAACTGGCAAGGGTCAAGGCAGAAATCCTTTCCTATCTGGATCGCCGGGCTGCGGGTTTTGCCACCAGCCCCTCCCAAAAAATCGCAGATGAGATCATTGAGGCCCTGAATACGCCGAGGGTCTTCACCTCAGCAGAGGATGACAAAAAACTTTTTGGGGATTTTATTGAAAACCTCACACCCGAAGAGGTGCTGGCGGCCCTGAAGACGGCCTGGGAAGAGGATCATCGCCTCATCGCCGTTACGGGCAGTACCGGTCTTGAAAGTACGGCAGCCATTTTGAGAATGAAAACCGCATGGGAAAAAAGCATAAAGGTGCCCGTATCCGCTCCGGCTGCGGAAACCAGCACCGTGTTTCCCTACCTTCCCGAACCGGTTGAGACCATAAAGCCCCTTGAAATCCATCACATCAAAGATCTGGATTTTCACACCGCCCACTTTGCCAACCACACCACCGTTCATGTGAAACGGACGGATTTTGAGGCGGACACCGTGCGCGTCCTCCTGTCCTTTGGGCCGGGAAGAGCCCATGAACCCGAAAACCAGCCCGGACTGTCAGCCATCGCACCGGAACTTCTCAATCTTTCCGGCACAAAAACCCTGGATCGGCCTGCCCTCTTACGGGTTCTGGCGGGAACCACCCTCAAGGCGGATTTTTCCGTGGGTCAGGAAAGCTTCCGTTTCACAGGCGCATCCAGCCCCGAAGAATTTTCCCAGCTCCTCAACCTCCTCCGCCACCGTCTTCTGGACCCGGCCTTCAGACCCGAAGCCTTTGCCCTTTCCCGCAGATGGGCGGAGCAGGAAGAAAGGCGCATGACCAGCGACATTGACGCCACCATGAAAGAGGAAGGCCCTGCCTTTTTTGCAGCCTTTGATTCCCGGTTTTCAAAACCCAAGGCCAGCGCAATGACAGAAGACATGCGCCTTGCCGCAGAAAACTGGCTTACCCCCGCTTTTAAAGAAGCCGCCCTTGAAATCTCCGTGGTGGGCAATATGGATCCAGACTTTGTGTTCAGGGAAGTGGGCCGCTACTTCGCTGCCCTTCCCCGGAACGCCCGCATCCGGGAAGATGTCCGTCCCCTTGCGTTCAATGCCGGAGCCAGGGCCACCTACTGGGTGGCCACCCGCATTCCCTCGGCTCAGATCCGCATCGGCTTTCCCACAAGCGGTATGGAACCCCTGGAGGACTCCCGGGGCCTCACCCTGCTTTCCCGTGTGCTGGCCGACCGGCTCCGCAGGGAAATCCGTGAAAACCAGGGCCTTTCCTATTCTCCGGGATGTTTTCATCAGGCCAGCACCGTGTATGAGAATTTCGGGGCCCTCTACATGCAGACCGGTGCCAGACCGGATCAGGCGGTTATGGTGCGGGAAGCCCTGATGGCTGTGGCAGAAAATCTGAAAAAGGAAGGGGTTTCCGAAGAAGAGCTGAAGAGGGCCAGAGACCCCATGATGACAAGTCTCAGGGAAAGATTCCGAAACAACAATTTCTGGCTGGCCGGAGTAATGGCAGGATCTGTGGAAGATCCCCGTCAGCTGGATCGGGTGCGCACCCTTGAAAGCGGGTATCGGGAAATCACTACAAAGGATCTGACCCGGCTGGCTGAAAAATGGCTTCAGGCGGACAGGGCATCCTCCATCACCGTGCTGCCCGAAGGAGAAGAGGGACTGTAATGCCTTTTTTCCCGATTCTCTTCCTGTTTCACTTCTCCCCAGCCATGGCAGGCCCCCTGCACGGCCTTGCCCTCTGGGGAGAACCCAAGTGGCCCGGACTTCACCCACTTTGACTATGCAAGACCGGACGCGCCCAGGGGCGGGCAGAGGATGTGGTCTTTTCCTTCACCATCCTCACCGGAAAAGGCCCGCCCCACTACCGCAAATACTATGAGGATGTCACCCAGGCCCAGGCCCTTTCCGATGAAGCCTTCACCCCAACCCTCCCCCAAGGGGAGATAGAGCCTTAAGCATTTGATTTTTCACAACTCTCCAGCTGGGAGAGGGGCCGGGGTGAAGGCTGAATTCGCAAAAAACACCATGCCCCGCCCCCTCCTCCAGCCCCTGCCGATTCCCTCCCCCTCCCATCCAACCCAGCCCTTCCCTCCCTGCCAAAACCCCATAAAAATGAAATCCTGAAACCAGGCGACACGGGCCTTCCATGGCCAAAAATGGTCGGACGGGGTATGGGCAATGGCCTGCAAAAGATCTTGCCATGAGAGAGAGGCTGACTTATGAGAATTAAGTCATTTTTCAGGGAGATATTGGGCGGGGGGACGGAGCAGCACAGCATTTTACACAAAAAACACAATGAAAGGTCTGTCATGGGAAGCTTTGGAGAGTTGATGGTAGCATATGCACAGCCTTTATTCGACAAAACAGACGGATCACAAGAACAGATGCAGAATACTCTCTCCATAGCCCAGCTCTGCTGGAATATGGCCCTGATGCCCAACAATGAACGGGAAAAGCAGATTGCCGCATTGCGACCAAAGATGGAAATAAGCGATGCTGATTTTGCAGAATTCCGGGATTCGATTCTGTTGCCAATGATTGCGCGGCACCATGAGATGTTTCCCGACATGCAGCGTATGAATTCACAGAAAACGGCACCGATCCAGCGTGAAAAGACAGGACGCAACGATCCCTGTCCTTGCAACAGCGGAAAAAAATACAAACGCTGCTGTGGACAATAAGGTCTCCCGGCCTCGAAAACGATGGCGCACGGGAGAAGCGGACTGACTCTGGCGCGTACTGGATCAAGGGCTATCCAGGGTCTGATCGCTGACTTTGTCAAAGGCTTCTCCCATGCCAGTTTTTGGAACTTCCGGCAATGTTACCTGACATTCCCCAAGTCTGAAAACCCTGTACACTGCGCAGAGAATGCCCTGATGACAAAGAATTCAAAAAGGGTGAAAGCATGACACAATCAGATCCGCCAGCAGTCCCGGTTGACAGGCTCTATAAGGATATCCGGCATCTCATTGAATCCGCCAGATCCCAGATCGTTACCCAGGTGAATCAGGCGCTGGTGTTCACCTACTGGCAGATAGGCAAGACGATTACAACGGAGCTAATGAATGATGGCCGGGCACAATATGGCGCAGCCACAATGGATGTGTTGGCTGAAAAACTGGTGGCGGAATATGCACAGGGCTATGGTCGGCGTAACCTCTTTCGGATGACAAAATTCTACCAGCATTTTCCCAATATCGAGATTGTGACGACAGTGTCGGCACAATTGAGCTGGTCACATTTTGTCGAAATCATCAGGATTGAAGATGCCATCAAGCGGGCCTTTTACATCCGAATGGCCACCGATGGCCGCTGGTCTGTGCGTATCCTGAGAGAGAGCATGGATGGTGTGCTGTTTGCTGTTCTGGCCCAAACACTCCGGAAAATGGACAGGCGGGGCAGAAAAAGTGATACGGCAAAAGAACTTGCCATGAAAGACGGGGTGTCCTATGAAAACGGAATCATTTTTCGGGTGTGCAGGAGCCATAATTACTGGAAGAGCTTTTCTCACGGGAGCTGAAAACGAAGGTATGGGGTTTTCGGCTTCTCCATGATCCATGGCTGAGTATCTGGTCAGAAAAACTGTTTTGGATCGCTTCTCTGTATTCTCGGATTTTAAAAAAGTGGTGGCTGTATGGATCAGGGCAATAACTTGGGAAATTGAAGAAATGACAATAGATATCGATGTTAATTTTGATTTTAGACATGATACACCGATAAACAAAGATATTGATGCCTACAGTAAAACCCTAAAAAAATATCACAGGAAACTTTGGTCTAAGTCTTTGCCAGATGGTTCAGAATTTATTCTCGAAGAAAAAGGTTATCTTTACCACAGATCACAACTGGGTGAATTTTATCTTGGAAGTGATGCGATAACACATTCATATAAGAACACTAAAAGACTTTCAAAGATTGCAGCTAAAGTCCCTGATGTTGCTGAAAATATTTTTAATCAAGGTTGCAAAATTGCGGCATACACACTTTTTCCATCGAAACAGGTCAAGGGTAAAATGACTATAAATCAGGCAAGGGGTGTCAATGCAAAAATTAAAGATCGATTTGATCTCACCTTGGAGTGCATCCGTCTTTTCTATGAAGGGGAAGCCACTCCTTTAACAGATACCTTTAACAGGTACGAAAATTTTTTCAGACTTTTTAATGATTTTAAGGGTTACGTTAATTTCTTTTTCTTTCAAGACTTGGTAAATGAAGATATTTCATCGGTAAAATTTCATCTTCCATTTGATGGTTTTTCTGGTTCACCGCTACCCCAAAGTGTTGATGAGTATCTTGAATATGCAAAGAACACAGAAATATTTCTAAGGGCAAGAAGTAAAAGAATATTCAACAGTCTTGTGAATTCTGATTAAATTTTCCCAACAATTTGGTTACAGGTGATACGTTCCGCTGTGCTCAAGGTGCCCCGTAACCATGTGTTAACCAGCCCCCACCACCCCACCCGGTTCTACATATAATAAGGAAGACCATGGCAAAAAAAGCAGCCCCCAAACAGGAAGAACCCATAGAAAAACAGATGTGGAAGGCGGCGGACAAGCTGCGAAAAAATATTGATGCGGCGGAATACAAGCACATCGTGCTGGGGCTGATCTTCCTCAAGTACATTTCCGATGCCTTTGATGCCCTGTACGAAAAGCTCCAGAGCGGTGAAGGCGACTATGCCGGGGCCGACCCGGAAGACAAGGACGAGTACAAGGCGGAGAATGTCTTCTTTGTTCCGGAGACGGCCCGCTGGTCCTACCTGCTCACTCAGGCAAAGCAGCCGGACATCGGCAGAACCGTGGATGCCGCCATGGATGCCATAGAAAAGGAAAACCCCTCGCTTCGGGACGTGCTGCCCAAGGTGTTCGCACGGGGCAATCTCGACCCCACCAGTCTGGGCGGACTCATTGATCTCATCGGCAACATTGCCCTTGCCAGTGCCAAGGCCCGCAGCGCGGATCTCCTCGGCCATGTGTTTGAATATTTTATCGGAGAATTTGCCCTTGCCGAAGGCAAAAAGGGCGGCCAGTTCTACACCCCCCGCAGTGTGGTCGAGCTGCTGGTGGAAATGCTGGAGCCTTACAAGGGCCGTGTGCTGGATCCCTGCTGCGGCTCCGGCGGCATGTTTGTGCAGTCGGAAAAATTTATCATCGGCCATCAGGGCAAGATCGACGACATCTCCATTTACGGACAGGAAAGCAACCAGACCACCTGGCGACTGGCCAAAATGAACCTTGCCATCCGTCATCTGGACAGCTCTCAGGTGAAATGGAACAACGAAGGCTCCTTTCTCAATGATGCCCACAAAGACCTGAAGGCCGATTACGTCATCGCCAACCCGCCCTTCAACGACAGCGACTGGAGCGGGGATCTGCTGCGCACAGATGGCCGCTGGCAACACGGGGTTCCGCCCACGGGCAATGCCAACTATGCCTGGATTCAGCACTTCCTCTATCACCTTAATCCGAAAGGTCAGGCCGGTTTCGTGCTGGCCAAGGGTTCCCTCACCTCCAAAAGCTCCGGAGAAGGCGAAATCCGGAAAGCCCTGATCGAAGCCGGGCTGGTGGACTGCATTGTCAACCTGCCCGCCAAGCTCTTTCTGAACACCCAGATTCCCGCCTGCCTCTGGTTTCTCAGCCGCAACAAAAGCAACGGGAGCTTTCGCAACCGCGCAGGTGAAATCCTCTTCATCGATGCCCGCAACCTCGGCCACCTCATCAACCGCCGCACCAAAGAATTTTCAGCGGAAGACATTGCCACCATCGCCCGTACCTATCACAACTGGCGCAACCCGGACGGTGACTATGAAGATGTGAAGGGCTTTTGCAACGCAGCCTCCATCGAAAGGGTGCGGGAGCTGGATTATGTGCTCACACCGGGGCGCTATGTGGGCCTTGCCGATGAGGAGGACGATTTCGATTTCAAGGAACGCTTCACCCGGCTCAAGGCAGAATTTGAGGCCCAGTTGCAGGAAGAGGCAAGGCTGAATGCCCTGATTGCGGAGAATTTAAAGAGGGTGAAGGTATGAACAACGAGATCAGATGGAAGCAGCGGTTCCAGAATTTTGACAATGCCTATCAGACATTTTTCCGTACGCTGGAACGGCAGGCCTCAGAACCGGAGGATGAAATCATCCAGATGGCCCTGATTCAGGCCTTTGAGTTCACCTATGAACTCGCCTGGAATGTCATGAAGGACTATCTGGAAAATGAGGGGTTTGACGAAGTCAGAAATGCCAAACAGACCATCCGTACCGCTTTTCAGGCCGAACTGATCAGCGATGCCGAAGGGTGGATGGAAACCATCCAGAAGAGAAACATGACAAGCCATGCCTATAATCAGACCATCCTGCAGGAGACCGTGACCTTCATTGCCCAGGAATTTTTTCCTCTGGCCCGCAGACTCCGGGAAGATCTGAAGGACAAAGTATGAAATACGGACTCAGTGAAAAACAGCTGGAAGAAATTACCGCTTTCATTGCCCAATACCCGGAAGTGGAAACCGCCGTGCTCTTCGGCTCCCGCGCTCTGGGAACCTTCCGGGAAGCCTCGGATGTGGACATTGCCCTTCAGGGTGAAGGGGTGACCTTTGCCCTTGCCGCAAAAATGAAATTCAATATTGAAGAAGACAGCTACCTGCCCTTTATGTTTGATTTTGTAGCCTATCCGACCATCACCAATGAGGATCTCAGAAAACACATTGATAGGAAGGGGGTTGTGATTTTTAGGAGGGGGGGGAGGGATTGGAGAGAAACGACCCTAGCTGATATGGCCGACATCGTACCTGGATTTGCTTTCAAGGGTGAGCATTTTGGAGACACTGGAACGCTGGTTATCAAAATAAAAGACATTGTTCCTCCAATTATCAACTTACAGGGTGCACAGCGTGTAGATTTGTCTCACTATTCACGTCAAAAGCTTGAAAAATATAGGTTGCGTAAAGGAAACTTCGTAGTTGCTATGACCGGAGCAACTATTGGTAAAGTTGGTAGATTCATGGAGGAAGACGAAGCATACATCAACCAGCGGGTAGCAAAAATTTCACCTAAAAGTTCGGTAGAACGGGATTTTGTTTACTACTGCCTAATTGATTCTGATTTTGGCGATTTCGTTCAAAACAACATCGACAGCCACAGTGCTCAAGAAAATATTAGCGGAACCAGTATAGGGAGATACCCGATAAATTCGCCCCCCCTCCCCGAACAAAAAGCCATCGCCTCGGTGCTGTCCAGTCTCGACGACAAAATCGACCTGCTCCACCGCCAGAACAGAACCCTCGAAGCCATGGCCGAAACCCTCTTCCGGAAGTGGTTTGTGGAAGAAGCGCAGGAGGATTGGGAGGAGGGGTCTGTTGTTGATTTGATTGATTTCAATCCGACAAGGAAGTTGTCTAAGGGAGAAGTAGTTCCCTATCTTGAAATGGCAGCTCTTAACACAAGCACTTTTTCACCAGATGGGTGGTATGATCGGGAATTCTCATCAGGAACTAAATTCATTAACGGAGATACATTGCTGGCACGGATTACGCCCTGTCTCGAAAACGGAAAAATGTCATTTGTTACATTTTTAAAACCGGATCAAGTCGGTTGGGGATCAACGGAATACATTGTGATGCGGCCAAAAACGTTTTTGCATCCTTTTTTTGCGTACACACTTGCGCGGAATCGTGATTTCAGAGACTACGCAGAGGGCTGTATGGAAGGCTCAAGCGGCCGGCAGCGAGTAAATGTCGATCATCTAAAAAATTACGCCATCAAAATTCCGTCAAAAGCGATCATAATCGAATTCAATTCCTTTGCGGAATCAGCCGTACAAAAACTGCATACCAATTCTGAACAGATTCGCACCTTGAAAAAACTCCGTGACACCCTCCTACCCAAACTCATGAGCGGTGAAGTGCGGGTGGAAATATGAGTAACAACAATCTCCCGGAAAAATTTGAGGCAGAATACGATAAATTTCGGGTCATACAGGACAGAGAGTACATCTCTGACTTTGACGTGGAAGTTAAAAGAATTATGGAGGGTGAAGAAATATGACTCATAAAAAGTTGCAAATACGCAACAGCACGGCAGAATTTTTAATCTTCACCAGACAGGACGGCAAAAATACCATTGAAGTTCAGGTAGCTGACGAAACGGTCTGGCTTACACAAAAACTGATGGGTGTTTTATTCGAAGTTTCTGTTCCTACAATCAATGAGCATCTTGCCAATATATATAAAACATCAGAATTATTGGAATCGGCAACTATTCGGAAATTCCGAATAGTTCAAACAGAAGGCAAGCGGCAGGTGAATAGGGAACTGGATTTTTACAATCTCGACGCCATTATCGCTGTGGGGTTTCGGGTAAATTCACAACGCGCTGTCCAGTTTCGCCATTGGGCAATTAACATACTACGAGACTTTGCCATCCGAGGCTATGTTCTGGATAAAGAACGACTGAAGAATGGCTCGTTTTTCGGTCAGGAGTACTTTGACAGTCTGCTGGCCGAGATCCGTGAAATACGTGCCAGTGAACGCCGCTTCTACCAGAAGATTACGGATATATACGCAACAGCCCTTGATTACGATGTAGAAAACCCTATAACCAAGTCCTTTTTTGCAACTGTACAAAACAAAATGCATTTTGCTACCCATGGATATACTGCTGCTGAACTCATCATGAAAAGAGCAGACAGCCAAAAAGAGCGTATGGGTTTGACCACATGGAAAAACGCCCCAGCAGGAAAAATTGTAAAAACAGACGTTTCTATTGCCAAGAATTACCTGACAGAAAAAGAGATAAAAGCTCTGGACCGTATTACCACCATGTACCTTGATTATGCCGAAGATCAGGCAGAACAGAATATCCCCATGACCATGGAAGACTGGTCCATCAAACTCAATGTATTTCTCCAGTTTAACAACCGTGAGCTATTGGATAATCCCGGCAAGGTCACCAAAGCCATAGCCAAAGCCTTTGCTGAAAGTGAATTTGAAAAATACCGTATAGTGCAGGACAGCTTATTCGAGTCGGATTTTGATAAGATGATAAAGCAATTGGATCAAAACCATGATCAGTAAACTCAGCGAATCCGAAATCGAAACCTTCGCCATGGGGCTTTTTGAAAAACTCGGGTATCACTGCCTCCATGGCCCGGACATTGCCCCGGACAGCGAAAGCCCGGAGCGGGAGAGTTTCGAGGATGTGCTGCTGCTGGAGCGGCTTCGCAGGGCTGTGGCCCGCATCAACCCTGCCCTCCCTCTGGATGTGCGGGAAGAGGCCATCAAAGGGATTCAGCGCCTCAGCGCAGCGGAACCCGTTGCCAGCAACGAAGCCTTTCACCGTATGCTGACCGAGGGCATCAAGGTCAGTTATCAGGACAGGGGAAACGAGCGGGGGGATCTGGTGTGGCTGGTGGATTTTACAAGACCCCAAAACAACGAGTTTCTCGTTCTCAATCAGTTCACCGTGGTTGGCCACCACACCAATCAGGGGCATCAGAGCAGGCGGCCGGATCTGATTCTCTTTGTCAACGGCCTGCCGCTGGTGGTCATTGAACTCAAAAACGCTGCCGATGAAAACGCCACCCTCCTGTCTGCCTACAGGCAGTTACAGACCTACAAGGAGACCATTCCCGCCCTTTTCACCTACAACGGGATGTTGGTGATTTCCGACGGGCTGGAGGCAAGGGTGGGTTCCCTGTCTGCGGATTTCTCCCGGTTCATGGCCTGGAAAACGGCGGACGGCAGGACGGAGGCACCCGCCCTGATCAGCCAGCTGGAAACCCTGACCAAGGGCATGCTGAACCAGGAAACCCTGCTGGATCTGCTCCGCCATTTCATCGTGTTTGAAAAATCCGGAAAGGAAGACCCGGCAACGGGGATTATCAGCATTTCTACGGTGAAAAAGCTGGCGGCCTATCATCAGTATTATGCCGTGAATGCGGCGGTGGCTTCCACCCTGAGGGCTTCCAGTGAAATCCCGGAGGCTCTGGCGGAAGCACCGGAGAATTTCGGGCTGGCCAGTGTCGGCAGCCAGCCGCCGGGGGATCGCAAGGCCGGGGTGGTCTGGCACACCCAGGGCAGCGGCAAGTCCCTTTCCATGGTGTTCTATACCGGCAAGATCGTACTGGCGCTGGACAACCCCACCGTCCTCATCATCACAGACCGCAACGATCTGGATGATCAGCTTTTCCATACCTTTGCCGCCTGTACTCAGGTGCTGCGGCAGGAGCCGGTGCAGGTGGATGACCGCAAAGAGCTGAAACGGCTCCTGAAGGTGGCATCCGGCGGGGTGATCTTCACCACCATCCAGAAGTTCCAGCCGGAAGAAGGCAATATCTACGAGGAGTTGAGCAGGCGCTGCAATGTGGTGGTGGTGGCCGACGAGGCACACCGCACCCAGTACGGTTTTAAGGCCAAAACCGTGGATGAGAAGGACGCAGAAGGCAAGATCATCGGCAAGAAGATTGTCTATGGCTTTGCCAAGTATCTGCGGGATGCCCTGCCCAATGCCACCTACCTTGGATTCACCGGAACCCCCATCGAAAAGACCGATGTCAACACCCCTGCGGTCTTCGGCAATTATGTGGATGTCTATGATATTGCTCAGGCGGTGGAAGACGGTGCCACCAGAAAGATTTATTACGAAAGCCGTCTGGCACGGGTATCCTTAAGCGAGGAAGGCAGGGAACTCATTGCCGAGCTGGATGATGAGCTGGAACAGGACGAGCTGACAGAAACCCAGAAGGCCAAGGCCAAATGGACCAAGATGGAGGCCCTTGTGGGTGCGGAGCAGCGCATCCGCAATGTGGCCCATGACATTGTGACGCATTTTGAAAAACGACAGGAAGTGTTTCTGGGCAAGGCCATGATTGTGGCCATGTCCCGCCGCATTGCGGCGGATCTCTATGAAGAGATTATCAAACTGAGGCCAGACTGGCATTCCTCCGATCTCACCCAGGGAACCATCAAGGTTGTGATGACGGCGGCATCTTCGGACGGGCCAAAGCTCTCCGGCCATCACACCACCAAAGAGCAGCGCCGAATCCTTGCCGAGCGCATGAAAGATCCCCATGACCCCCTGAAGCTTGTCATTGTGCGGGACATGTGGCTCACCGGCTTTGATGCGCCCTGCATGCACACCCTCTACATCGACAAACCCATGAAGGGCCACAACCTGATGCAGGCCATTGCACGGGTTAACCGGGTGTACGGCGACAAGCCTGCGGGGCTGGTGGTGGATTATCTGGGCATTGCTTCGGATCTGAAACAGGCCCTCTCCTTTTATGCCGATGCCGGAGGCAAGGGTGATCCCATGCTGGCCCAGGAACAGGCCGTGCAGGTGATGCTGGAAAAGATGGAAGTGGTGGCCGCCATGTACCACGGTTTTGCCTATGAAGAGTATTTCGGGGCCGACACCTCGGGCAAGCTCTCCATGATTCTGGCTGCCGAAGAACATATTCTGGGTCTGGAGGATGGCAAAAAACGCTATATCGATCAGGTCACAGCCCTCTCCCAGGCCTTTGCCATCGCCATCCCCCACGAGCAGGCCATGGATGTGAGCGATGAAATTTCCTTTTTTCAGGCGGTGAAGGCAAGGCTTGCCAAGTTCGACAGCAGGGGTTCAGGACGGAGCAACGAGGAGATTGAATCCACCATCCGGCAGGTGATCGACAAGGCACTGGTCTCGGAACAGGTCATTGATGTGTTCGATGCCGCAGGAATCAAAAAACCCGATATTTCCATTCTGTCCGAAGAATTTCTGCAGGAGCTTAAAAACAGGGAGCACAAAAATATTGCGCTGGAAGTGCTGAAAAAACTGCTCAATGATGAGATCAGGGCACGGGCTAAAAAGAATCTCGTGCAAAGCCGGACGCTCATGGAAATGCTGGAGGATGCCATCCGGCGTTATCAGGCCAAGATACTCACGGCAGCGGAAGTGATGGACGAGCTGATCCGGGTCAGCAAGGAAATCGTCAAATCCGATCAGGAGGCCGAAAAGATGGGCATGAGTGACTATGAGTATGCCTTCTACACCGCCGTTGCCAGCAACGACAGCGCAAAGGAGCTGATGCAGCAGGATAAACTGCGGGAGCTTGCCGTTGTGCTCTTTGAAAAGGTAAAAGCCAATGCCTCCATCGACTGGACAATTAAAGAGAGCGTAAAGGCCAGACTCAAGGTCATTGTAAAAAGGACTTTACGCCAATTTGGATATCCGCCAGACATGCAGAAGCTTGCCACGGAAACGGTGCTGAGACAGGCGGAAATGCTGGCCAATGAGCTGGCACAAACTCAGGGGGCGTAACGGACAGGCAGCCCAAAGAATCCCATGCCCCAGAATATGACAGACTCTCCCTACAGCAGAAAAATATGCCTCAGGCAGTGCCCCAACCGATTCCCCCTTTTCAAGGAGATTTTCCACATTGGATATTCCATGGATCTTCACCATTATCGAATCTGGTTACCACCCTTTTTCAGCTATCGTTCCCATGCTCCAGCGGGGGAACGCCATACCGGGCGCTCCTGCGCCCAAGGCCAGTATCCCCGACAATCCCTTCTCTGGGAAATGTGAATTGACGAAGCGCCGGGACGATTCAATGAAATTTACTACCTTAAGTTTTCAGATACGATTTTTTGTCCTGAGTGCCCTGATGTTTCTGGCAACCGCATGCAGCAGTTCCAACCCATCTGGCCCTCAGCCTGCTATCACCGCCGAAGCGGGCTTTACAGAGATCGAAGCGCTTTCCTACCAGCTTGCCCAGATTCCTTACACTTCATCCAGAGCAAGGATCTTTTATTCCTTCCATCCTGCCGGAGAGGACGCCGAATCGAAACCCCTTTTCGTATTCGTCAACGGGGGGCCGGGGGCCGCCACAACCGACGGCCTGCTTTCTCTGAACACAGCACCCATGACATCGGATTTACTCCAGTATGTGAAAGGTGAAGATAAGCCGGTCTTCGCGAATCCCTACTCCTGGTCCAAGATGGGGAATCTGTTATATGTAGATGCGCCGCTGACCGGATATGCTTACAATTTCCTCCCGGAAGGGGTTTCCACCCCGGAAACGGAATTCACCCTCAAGAACTGCAACCCCTTTATCGATGCAGCCCAGGTTCTGCGGGTGACGCTTCGGTTTCTCGCGAATCACCCGGCAATCCGGAATAACCCGGTTATTCTGGTGGGGGAGAGCTATGGGGGTACCCGTACAACGGTAATGCTCAACATGATGTTATTTTACAAAAATTACAGCCCCGAATCCCAGAAGGATAGTATCTACCGGGACGAGACACTGGTGCAGGAAATTCAGGCCCATCTGGACGCGGTATTTCCGAAAACCACGGGGCAGATCCACGACCCCGAGGAAGTGGCCAGCCAGTTCGGACGGCATATCATGATCGAACCGCAGCTCACCGGAAAATACCAGACCCAGCTGACGGGGATCGCCTTTGAAGAACCGGGATCGGTGATTTACCGTATTGCTGAAGAAACGCAGACCACCTATACCCCCTGCCCGAAAGGGGATTCCACATGCGATCCCGTGGGAAACGCACTGGATTTCGTCCTCTACACCGCCCAAAGGGATATGTACAAATACGATGAAGAGGTGACCTGGTCCTGGGTCATCAATGCGTGGACGGATACGTGGCTCAATTACGTTAGCACAGCCACCTCCATCCTGGAGACGGACATTACCCAGATCACGCCTTTTTATGCGGCAAACCGCACAGGGGCCTACAAATATGGGCCTCGGAAGAAGGAAATTAACTCGTTTCAGAATTGGAGCAATTTTAACAATCTCTCACCAGGTCTTAAGGCATCCATTTCCGCATATGTGCAAAATCGGGAAGAGATTTTACTCAAGACCGAGAGTACGGTGCGTGAGGCGATGCAGCAAGGGGGGGATTATGTTTCTCTGAAAGAGGTGTTCGGAGAATTGGGTTCCTGGGATGAATACTACACGTTTTTGATGAACTTTGAAGTTTATGGCGGATTTTATGGTGTTGACGCTTTAAATTACGATGTGGATCCAGAAAGTCCAAGGTACGGTCGCTTGTTTCTGGAAAACCTGCCGCTGGTTCAGGTCATGATCACGGATGCGCCGTGGGATCTTTCCGTTTATGCCAGTGTGTTGCCCTACTCTTTCAAGAAATATTCCGATATTGTGACCAAGGTTGAAGTGGAAACGCCCTGCCCGGAGTGTGACAAGTCCTTCACGATCTGGTATCGAGCCGATTCCCTGACAGGAACGGCGACACCGGAAAAACGAACCGTTTACTTCCCCTATTACATGGAAGCCGGTCATGCGGTGGCATTGAATATGCCGGAGAAAATCAGGCAGGATGTAGCCCTTTGGATGAAAGACTGACGCTATAGTTCTGAGGAGGGGCTGCGGAGCTTGTCGCCAGCCTCGAATACTATACAAAAAAATTCTGTTTATACTCTGGATATAGAAAAAGCTTGAAATCAACACTATGAATAGGGAGCCAAAACAGTGCCCCAACCCATTCCCCCTTTTTAAGGAGATTTCCCACATTGGATATTCCACGGATCTTCACCATTACCGAAAGTGCCCACCGCATCCATAACCCCTTCACACCCGAAAAGCTCGCCACCCTTGGTGCGGCCCTGCGTCTGGAACCGGGGACCCGGATGCTCGACCTCGGCAGCGGTTCCGGCGAGATGCTGTGTACCTGGGCACGGGATTACGGAGTCATCGGCACCGGCATCGACATGAGCCGCTTATTCACCAGTCAGGCCAGGCAGCGTGCTGAAGAACTCGGTGTCAGCGATAAGGTCACATTTATCCATGATGATGCCGCAGGCTATGTCTCTGCCGAAAAGGTTCATGTGGCAGCCTGTGTCGGTGCAACCTGGATCGGTGGCGGTGTTTCCGGCACAATCGCGCTTTTGAGACGCAGCCTGCACACCGGGGGGATCATCCTCATCGGTGAGCCTTACTGGCGGCAGTTACCGCCGACGGAAGAGCTTGCCAGGGGCTGCCTTGCCAGCGGGATATCCGACTTTCTCATGCTTCCGGGACTCCTCGCGTCTTTCGGGCATCTGGGCTACGATGTGGTTGAAATGGTTCTGGCGGACCAGGACGGATGGGACAGATACGAGGCCGCCAAATGGCTCACCATGCGCAGGTGGCTTGACGCCAGCCCCGAAGACGCGCTGGCTGAAGAGGTTCGCGCCAGACTGACCACGGAACCGGAACGCTATTCCACCTGCACCCGTGAATATCTGGGCTGGGGGGTGTTTGCCCTGATGCCCCGGTGAGCAGGGGGCGGGCGGGCTGCTGTCCCGCCAGGGCCGGAGCTTCCCACTTGCCCCCTCAGCCTGCCCCCACTCCACCAGATCTGCATGACAAGCCCCCTTCCGCCAGCGTCCCGGATGGGGGCTTTCCTGTTCTGCCCGCCATCCTCGGAAACCAGCCTCTCCCCTCCCGGACACCCTTCAGCCCCTGAGAAAAAGCCCTAAAAACCACAAAACACATAAAAAACAACAACTTGACACTGGAATACAGTTTATTGTTGACACTGGAAACATTCCTGCCCTATAGTCCGCCCAATGCAAGAGGAGACCAAGAGGAGGCAGGGATGACAGACCAGACAGCCTATCACCATGGCAACCTGCGGGAAGAGCTTGTGACTGCCGCCCTGGAAATGATCCAGGAAAACGGCGGTGCCTACGGCGTTACCCTGCGCAAGATCGCTTCCCGTGTCGGGGTGAGCCATGCGGCCCCCTACCGTCATTTTCAGGACAAAAAAGATCTGCTGGCCGCAGTGGCCCGGCAGGGCTTCGACCTTCTCATGGACTGGACCCGAAAACGCCTGAGCGAAACGGATGGAGAGCCCCTTTCCCGCTTCGGGGCCTGGGGAATGGCCTATATGGATTTTGCCATCGCCCATCCGGCCCATTTTCGGGTCATGTTTGCGCCTCCGGAAAAGGGCATGACACTGTCTGAAGATCTGAGGCCGGAGTCTTCGCACTACTTCAAAGAGTTTCAGGAACTTGTTTCAGACTGCCATGACAAGGGCGTTCTGGTGGGAGAAGATCCCGCCTCCATCACCCGCGCGGCCTGGTCCATGGTGCATGGATTTTCAACCCTCTTCATCGGCAATCACATGGAAACCACCGGTCTGGATCTTCAGGCCGTAACCCACATGAAACGTTCGATTCTCATGACCTTTTACCGGGGAACCCGTCCCGATGGAGAGGGGCTGTCGTACAAAGCGGCTGCCGGAAAAAAAGAATCGGAAAAGGAAAGCCCATGACCCATCCCATGTATCACAAACTGCAAGAAGTGCTCGACACCCTGCCCAACGGATTCCCCGCAACGGAAAGCGGCGTGGAACTGCGGATCCTCGAATGGATCTTCACGCCGGAAGAGGCGGAACTCTTCTGCGATCTCAGGCTCACCTTTGAGTCTGCGGATCAGATCGCCAAACGCACGGGCCGCCCCTTGGAGGGCCTGGAAAAAATGCTCTTTACCATGTGGGACAAGGGGCAGATTTTCGGCATCGATTACCACGGGTTCCGGATCTTCCGCATGGCTCCCTGGGTTTTCGGGATTTTTGAGTTCCAGAGAAAACGCATGACCCGGGAATTCGCCCAGCTCTGCAAAGACTATGAGGAAACCTACGGACGGCAGTTTTTTGAAACCCAGCCCCCCCTCATGAAAATCGTCCCCATTGAGGAGGAAATCCCCTCAGATCAGATGTCCATGCCCTATGAGCAAGTATCGGCCATCATCGAGGCGGGACAAAGCTTTGCCGTTGCGGACTGTATCTGCAAAAAGGAACACGAACTGCTGGACGCCCCCTGCACCAAACCCGTCGAGGTCTGCCTCTCCATTGCACCGGTTCCGGGTTTTTTCGAAAACCACCCCATGGAGCTGCGCCCCATCGACAAGGAGGAAGCCTACGCCATCCTCAAAAAATCCGAGAAGGCGGGGCTGGTTCACATGACCAACAACTTCGCCAAGGGGCATTACTACATCTGCAACTGTTGCAGCTGCTGCTGCGGTGTGCTGCGCTCCATTACGGAACACGGTATCCGGAATGCCGTCAGCACGAACTTTTTTGCCCTGATCGATGCGGAAAGCTGTATCGACTGCGGGATCTGCCAGAAAAAACGCTGCCCCGTCGCTGCCATCGCCAAAACGGAAAACGCCTATGAAGTGAATCCGGATCTCTGCATCGGCTGCGGACTCTGCGTTTCCACCTGCCCGTCCAGATCCATCACCCTTAAGCGCAGGCCCGAATCCGCCATCGTGGAACCGCCTGAAAACGAAGCGGACTGGTACCGTCAGCGCGCCACCATGCGGGGCGTGGATTACAGCCGGTTCGCCTGAGCCAAAAAAGGGGAGAACCATGCACGAGCTTCCCGTAATGAACCGAATTCTGGCTGTGGCGGAAAAACATGCCCGCATGAACCGGATACAGCGGATTCTCAAAATCGATCTGGAAGTCGGGCGGCTTTCCGATCTCGAAGAAAAGTGGATGCGCCGCTACTTCGATCAGATTTCCAAAGGAAGCATCGCGGAAGGCGCCTTTCTCTCCGTGGAATGGAAGCCCGTTGTGCTGGCCTGCTCGGCCTGCGGCAACACATTTGAAGTAGAGCTTTCTGACGACAGCCCCAATACCTGCCCGGAGTGCCAGAACACCGGCGGCACTCTGGTGAGCGGGCGGGGATATGTGATTAAAAGTATGGAGGGTATATGACAGAAGTACGGCTCATCGAGGTCAAGGAAAACATTCTGGACGACAACGACAAGGTGGCGGCAGATCTGAGGGCACGGCTTACGGCCGAAAGAACCTTTCTCCTGAACCTCATGGCAGGGCCGGGGGCGGGAAAGACCAGCACCGTGATCGCCACGGCCACACGCCTGAAAGACCGGATCAGGATCGGTGTGCTGGAAGCGGACATCGATTCTACGGTGGATGCAGAAAAGGTGCTCGAAGCCGGTATTCCCGCCATTCAGATGAAAACCGGCGGATTCTGCCATCTGGACGCCACCATGGTGGAGGACGGACTCCGCACCCTGGGCGGCAATTATGATCTGGTCATTCTCGAAAATGTGGGCAACCTCGTCTGCCCTGCGGAATTTGATACGGGTGCCCACCTGAACATGATGGTGATCAGTGTCCCCGAAGGAGACGACAAACCCCTCAAGTACCCGCTGATGTTTTCCGTATGCGACATCATTCTGGTGAACAAGACGGACATGCAGGCCTTAACGGATTTCAGTCTGGAACGCTTCACCAGCGCGGTTCGCCGGGTCAACTCCAGGGCCGCCATCTTTCCCGTCTCCTGCCGGACGGGGGAAGGTCTGGATGTCTGGGCAGAGGCCCTTGCGGAAAAAGTTCTGGAATTTCAGCAGAAAACACCTTGAAATCGTTTTTGGATTCCCGTTTTTACATCCATCCTCACCATCAGGGAGAACCCACATGCACATACCCGACGCCATGATCACAGGAGCCATCTGTCCTGTCACCGCTGCTCTGGCAGCAGGCCTTGCAGGAGCCGCCGTCTTCACCGCCGTAAAAGGAAAGGAAGAGGCCAGACCCGTAAGCTTTGCGGCCGTAACCGCCCTTATTTTTGTCTTGCAGATGCTGAACTACCCCGTCAGTGCCGCCACATCCGGCCACCTCATTGGCGGTGTGCTGGCCGCAACGCTGCTGGGTGTCCCCCTGGGGGTTCTCTCCCTGTCCCTCGTCCTCATGGTGCAGGCTATCTTCTTCGGAGACGGCGGGCTCACCGTTCTCGGAGCCAATATTCTGCTCATGTCTGGTACGGGCGCAGGCTTTGGCGGACTTCTGAGGCTTGCTCTCATCCAGAAATCCGAAAATCCCCTTCTCCGGAACCTTGCCACGGCCTTTGCCGCATGGTGCTCCGTTGTTGTCGCCGCCTGCCTCTGTTCCCTGTTTCTGGCCTCAGGTTCCGGGGCCTCCCTTTCCAGCGTTCTGTGGCCCATGCTCAAGGTTCATGCCCTGATCGGTCTGGGCGAAGCCGTCCTCACCCTGACCATGGTGGCCCTGGCAAGGCGGATGCCGAAACTCATCCTTCCCATGGCGGCGGCACTGTTTCTGACTCCCTTTGCCTCAGGCTATCCCGACGGGCTTGAGTTTGTGGCGGAAAACTTCCACCTTCCCGAAGGTATGTCCCTCTTTACCGCCCCCATGCCGGACTATACCCTTCCCTTCCCCCTGCTTCCTGAAGCCCTTTCCGGCATGGCTGCGGGGCTTGCGGGCATCCTCATCTGCCAGATACTGGCCTCAGCCCTGGCCCGATCCATGAAAAGCCTCCCCCGGTTTACGGGCAGAGAAGCTTAACAAGACCCGGTAGACGCCCCCCTGCCGGATGATGAGGGGGACGATCCCCTTGATACATCCCGCCTGCCTCCCCCTGAACCGCGCAGGATCAAGGGGAGGCCCAGAAAAAAAGGAACTTTTCATCCAGCGTTCCCACGCTGGAGCACGGTGGGAATCCGTTTTTTAAAGCGGTAACAGAAGGGGCCAGAGAAAAATTCTCTGGCCCCTTAAAATTCCTGCTTCTGACATCCATCCACTTCCATCAGCTTAAAAAAGGATAGTCCGTATAGCCTCTGGCATCACCGCCATAATAGGTGGCGGGATCCGGCGTGTTCAGGGCGGCCCCTTTTCTGAAACGCTCCACCAGATCAGGGTTTGCGATATAAAGAGAGCCAAAGGCCACCAGATCCGCAGCTCCCGTCCGGATAGCAGCTTCCGCCCTCTCCCGGGTATAGCCGCCGTTCACCATGAAGGTTCCGCCAAAGGCGCTGCGAATCTCTCCATAATCCAGCAGCGCTTTTCCCGTTGCAAAATCCCCTTCCACCGCATGAAGATAGGCAAGACCATAGGGTTTGAGCAGGGTCGCCACCGCCGTAAAGGTCTTCCGGGGATCACTGTCCTGAATGTCGTTGAAGGTATTTTCCGGAGAAATCCTCACCCCCACCCTTCCGGAACCCAGAACACCGGTAACCGCGTCGGTCACTTCACCCAGAAAACGCAGACGCTGGCTGAGCCCTCCGCCATAGGCATCCCCCCGCCTGTTGGTGCCGTCCCGCAGAAACTGGTCGATGAGATAACCGTTGGCCGCATGGATTTCCACCCCGTCAAAACCGGCTTCCAGAGCATGTTCCGCAGCCCTTGCGTAGTCTTCCACAATGCCCTGAATCTCATGGGTTTCCAGAGCCCTTGGGGTTTCAAAGGGTTTGAGACCTTCGTAGGTAAAGGCCTCGCCTGCGGGCCGGATGGCGGAGGCCGCTACGGGCAGAGCCCCTTCGGGCTGAAGGCTGGGATGGGAAATTCTGCCCACATGCCAGAGCTGAAGAAAAATCCTGCCGCCCTTTTCGTGTACGGTTCGGGTGACGTTTTTCCAGCCAAGGATCTGTTCCGGACTGTGGATGCCCGGTGTGGCCGGATACCCCACACCCTGGGGAGAAATCTGGCTGGCCTCTGTGATGATCAGTCCCGCCGTGGCCCGCTGGCCGTAGTACAGGGCCGTGAGATCCGTGGGAACATTGCCAGCCCCTGCCCGGTTCCGTGTCAGGGGAGCCATGACCACGCGGTTGGCCAGTTTCTGGGAGCCTGCTGTAACTTCGGTAAAAAGAAGATCCGTATCCATAAGCCCTGCCTCCTGATTTTTGATGAAGGACATCCAGGCGCATGCGCCAGATTGAAAACTTGTGAGAAGGTAAGGGCAGGAAGGGAAAGACGCAAGGAGGGGGGAACTTTTATGGGGTGCTTTCAGAGATCTGCCTCCTGATAAGCCTCTCGACATCCGGTATCGAATGCTGGCTGAACACCTGAATACCCTGTTCCGTCAACAAGGCGGCGGTAACCCCCATCCCTTTGTTTTTTTTACCCGAAAAACTCCCGTCATAGATGGTGGTGCTTCCGCATGACGGGCTGGATTCTGTGAGTACTGCGAATCTGATATTCAGTTTTTGGCAGAGATCCAAAGCCATATGGGCACCCCATACAAAAAAATCCGTCACCTCGGTGCCATTCCGTTCAATAACAGCGGCCTTTCCACGCAATACGGCCTTACCATCACCGCCAAAAATTTCAGCGGGGTTTCGGGGAATACCCATTCCCGCTTCCACTTCAGGACATACGGGAACCACCCTCCCTTCAGAAATCCACCGGGAGACAATGGGATCTTCAGCCACCCGTGCCTCACCATTGTATCGAACCTTTTCTCCCAGAAGACAGGCACTCATCAGTATTTTATTCACAGCGTCACCTCTGTCGCCAAAAAAGGAGACAGCCTCCCTTGCTTTACTTAACACGCGTAGAAACCAGACGCACCATGCCAGCAATTCCAGGTTCCCGCTGCACAGAAAACCCCCTTGATTCAAGGGCGCTGCAAATCCAGTCCGGCGCAAGGCGCAGCTTCTGATAACTGCTGACACGAAAGTCCCACCCGGAGACATCCCGTTCGTACAGTATGTCATGGACGGTGATATGGGCCTCCGCATATTCGAGAAAACAGGTCAGGATACGGCTGTCATCGCTCCGTACGGGAATGAAACGCTGATCACCGGAAAGCTCCCGGCTGTAGTCACGAAACGTGAGGATGAACTGACCACCCGGCATCAGGGACTCAGCAACATCTGACAAAAGTTGCAGGACGGAATCCGTATCCGGGAGATGGGTTAGGGTATCGCCCATGCACAGAACGATCTGGACTTCAGTGCTTACATACCTCCGGAATTCGCGAACATCATCCCTGATGGTCTGGATGGGAAGGCTGTCCCTATGCTGGCGCAGTTCTTCAAGCAAGCCGGAGCAGGTGTCGATGGCAACAACGGAAAACCCACGACGGGCCAGGGGAATGCTGTGCATCCCGAATCCTGCTCCAAGGTCAACTGCTAGGCTTTTGTTCAGAAACAGCGGATCAAAGGAGGCTATCTCGGAAGCCCCTCGGTTCACAGCCGATTCGACACCTCCAGCCATCCATGTGTAAATTGATCCAAGATGATTTGCATAATGTTCACTGACCGATACCATACAACCTCCCTTCAGGAAAATCCCCCACGGAACAGACCAATCCGGCATAGCATCCTGTCGCGGATGCAATCAGCGCGGCCGCCTGAAGTCAAGAATTTTTTGTTCTGGGGCAGTGGATCAAACCGTCACTTTATGCTTGACAGTGCAAGTTTAGCTGCTATACACCTATGCCATGAATGATCGAACACTGCGTACACACAATCTGATCAACCTCTTCTTACAAGTGGTCGAAGGCATCAACCGCAACGAGCGCAAAGCGCGGGTTTACGGCGGCAGCCCTCCGCTCCATCCTTCGGAAATCCACATGATCATGCGGATCGGACAGAATCCCGGCATCCACCCTGCATCCCTCGCGTCCCTGGCAGCCGTTACCCGGGGAGCCGTTTCCCAGGTACTGGCGAAGCTTGAAGCCAAAGACCTGATCACCAAAACCGCTGACCTCTCCGATGGCGGAAGGTATCAGATCTGGCTTACACCTGCGGGAAAATCGGCTTTTGAAGGGCACGAACAGCACCACGCAGCAATCGATACGCCGCTCATCCAGCGCATGGCAGAGATGAGCGACTCCGAATTCCAGGTGATTGAGGACTTTTTCCTCATGCTGAAGGAAATGACGGAGCGTAATCGCTAAATTTTAATGTAATACAGGAATTTATATTTTTTTGCCCTTACTGTTTAGCCACTAAACTCTCCACAGGAGGATTCCATGCCCCATATCTGCTCCCACAAACACGCCATTCACCTGGAAAATCCGCTCCGACGCCTGCTGCACCAGCCGGAGCGTATCTATGCGCCATGGCTCCGGCCCGGAATGCGGGTTCTGGATATCGGCTGCGGTGGGGGATTCGCCGCCATCCCCATGGCACGCATCACCGGTCAGAACGGTGTTGTCGTTGCGACCGACCTTCAGCCGGAAATGCTCCAAAGAATGTTTTCCCGCGCCACAGCAGAAGCGGTGGCGGACTTCATCCATCCCCATCTCTGCCAGGCGAACCGTATTGGCGCTGAAGGCAGCTACAATTTCATCAATGCCTTCTGGATGCTGCATGAAGTGCCGGACATTCATGCCCATCTGGAAGAAATCCGCAGTCTCATCAGACCGGACGGCCACTTTTTTCTTTCCGAACCCTGCTTCCACGTAAGTGCAAAGGCTTTCGCTAAGGAGCACGAGGCGGTTCTTGCAGAAGGGTTCAGGGAAGTCGCCCGCCCCAGAATCCTGATGGGCCGGACACGGGTTTATGCCCCAGATTAAAGATATCCCTACAACAGGGAGTGCCTACCTGTACCTGAACGACAAAAAGGCTTCCGCGAAGCCTTTTTGTCATCCGTTTTTTCAATCCTTGCCAATGTTCTTCAGTATCTCCGGGCAAGATGAAAGTACTCAGCCCCATGCGCCCCGTCCCTCATCCGGCAAGGGCCAGACTTCCCCCTTTAAGCTTCCATCCGCCGGAACGCTGCTGCTCCCTCCAGAGATCCGCATACAGCCCGCCCGCATCCAGCAGATCCCCGTGCCTGCCCTCTTCCACGATACGGCCTTCGTTCAGCACATAAATCCTGTCCGCCCGGGCGATGGTCTTCAGACGATGGGCAATGACAATGAGGGTTTTGGAACGCACCAGCTCGGAAATGGCCTGCTGGATACAGAGCTCGTTTTCAGGGTCAAGGGAGGCCGTGGCCTCGTCCAGCAGCACGATGGGCGCATCCTTGAGCAGGGCCCTGGCGATGGAAATCCGCTGCCTTTCCCCACCGGAAAGCCGCGCTCCGCCCTCGCCCGCCAGAGTGTCATAGCCCTCTTCCAGCGCCATGATAAAATCGTGGCACCGGGCTTTGCGGGCCGCATCCCTCACCTCTTCGTCCGTGGCCGAACGTCTGCCCACACGGATATTGTTCATGAGGGTGTCCTGAAAAAGGTAGACATCCTGAAATACCACACTGAGAAGGCCATGGAGTTTTTCCACGGGGATGTCCCGGATATCCGCACCGCCAATGGTGATCCTGCCTCCGCCCACATCCCAGAACCGGGCAATGAGGCTTGTGAGCGTGGTCTTGCCGCCACCCGATGGTCCCACCAGCGCCGTCACCTCTCCGGCCCCGAACCGGGCGCTCACCCCGTGCAGCACCCTTCTTTCCCCGTAGGAAAAATCAACCTTCTCAAACACGATGTCCCTGCCTTCGGGGAAAAGGGGTTTTTCCGGCTCCTGAAGGGGCGGGGTGTCCATGACTTCCGTAATTCTCCGGGCGGCAATGTTCATGTAGCGCATTTCCGAGAGAAAAAGGCCGAAATTAATCCAGGGTTCAAAGAATTTGTACCCGATGACAAGGAAGATGAGAAACACGGATAACCCCAACTCCCCGGCACCATAGAGAAAGGCCCCCAGGACCAGAAGCCCCACAAAGCCTGCCTCCAGAATCAGGCAATACACCATCACCGGCCCGCCGCCCGCGGCTTCCAGCCGGATGCTGTCTTTGCGGAACCGCTGCATCATGGCATCCAGCCGCAGAAAATTCTTTCCCGTCTGGTTGAAGGCCATGAGAACCCGGATGCCCTGAAGATACTCCAGCATGCGGGATGCCACGGCATTGCGGGTCTGCATATGCCGCTTTCCGAAATATCCGATGATTTTCTGCGCGGCCATGAGCGCCGGAAGGGCCAGTAGCACAAAGACCAGCATGAAAAGGGTCATGCGTCCGTCCACAAACCCAAGGAAGGAGGCCATGAAAAGGGGCAGCACCACACAGGCGATGGCATCCATGAAAAAATGACTGAACAGGGTTTCCACCTTGGTCATGTCCTGCAGCATGAGGGAGGAAATGTCGCCGGGATCCCGTTTTTTAAAAAATCCCAGAGACAACCCGCGCAGATGATCCGCAAGGCGAAGCCTCGCCTCCGTGGCCAGACCGTAGGCCGTGACATAGGCCCGCAGATGCACATGGATGGCAAGAAACACATTGATGAGCATCACCCAAGCGATGATGAACACCAGCCAGAAAAGATACATCCCACGGATTTCCTCCTCCGGCCGCAGCAGTTCATGGAGTATAAGGATAAGCATCCCGAAGGGAAAACCTTTGAGTATAAAATGCAGGACATTCAGCAGCACCGTTGCGCCAAGATTTCTGAAACTGCCCGCAATCACCCGAACGGAACCGAACATGACACCACCTCCCTAAGCATGCAGCGCCCAGCCCTGGGCCTGAATATGGGCCTGCCACATGGAATGATACAGGCTCTTTTTTTCCAGAAGCTCTCCATGGAGGCCCGCTTCCGCAAGTCTGCCCTCCCGGATCACAAAAATCCTGTCCGCATCCGTGATGGAAGAAAGCCTGTGAGCAATGACAATCACGGTCTTTCCCTTCATAATTTCGGAAAAGGCCCCCTGAATTTTCGCTTCATTCTGGGCGTCCGCGTAGGCCGTGGCCTCATCCAGCACAAGGACGGGCGCATTTTTGAGAAACACGCGGGCAAGGGAAATCCGCTGCCTTTCCCCGCCGCTGAGGTGCACCTCGCCCCCTTCTCCGATGCGGGTCTCAAAGCCCTTGGGCAGACGCTCAATGAACTCCATGCACTGGGCCGCCCTTGCTGCCCTTTCAATATCCGCCTCACTGACTCCTTCCATGCCCATGCGGATATTTTCATAAATGGTGTCGCTGAACATGAACACCTCCTGAAAAACAAAGCCCACATGACGCATCAGAGCTTCCCTTGGCATTTCCCGGATATCCACCCCGCCCAGAAGAATTCTGCCGGAATCCACATCCCACATGCGGAGCAAGAGCTGGCCGATGGTGGTTTTTCCCGCTCCGCTGGGCCCCACAAGGGCATAAACCCCACCCGCTTCCAGACTCAGGGAAAGATCTTGCAGCACAGGACGGCGCCCATAGGCAAAGGTGACATTCTCAAAACGGATCGCCGCACTGCGGGGAAAAAGGGGATTTTGCGGTTCAGGGATTTCCGGCTGGAGAAGAATGGCATCCATGCGGTTCATCCCTTCCAGAATGTGACCCATCTGGGCCCCCAGCATGGCCAGCCGGAAAAGGGGGGTCATGCAGCCCGGCCCCATCATGAGAAAAAGAAAGAAGACGGAAAGGGAAAGTCTGCCTTCAAGGTGCAGCCACAGGCCAGCGGGGAGAATGAAAAAAAGAGACGAGGAAGTGATAACCACAAAAGCCGCCCATGGCGGGGCCTGAATACGGGTGATCCTGCGGATAAAATCCGTATAAGCCAGCGTGGCCTCCCGCAGACGGGCAAAGGAATGGGCGGACTGATTGAAGATTTTCACCACGGGCATGGCCCGCACATATTCCACGATGGTGCTGTTCATGGTTTCCAGCGCATCATGGTACTCCCTGCGCCACACAGCCGCCTGATCGCCGCCAAAGGCCCTGCGCTGCATGGCAAAGGCAATGGGCAAAGGCATGAGGGAGACCAGGGCCATGCGCCAGTCCACGGTGAAAAGAAAGCCAAGGGTCAGGACAGGAAGGGCCACGGCAGCCACCATGTCCGGAATGTGGTGGGCGATAAAGACCTCGATTTCCTCCACATCCTCAAAAAGAATCTTTTTGATTTTTCCCGTCTCGCCCCCTGTGAAGCAGCCCATGGGCAGACGGCCCAGATGGCGGGTCAGGGTGGCTCTCAAATCATAGAGAATGCCGAAGGCGGCCACATGGGAAAACATGATGGCCACAAAAAGAAAGAAATACCGCAGAAAAACGGCGCCAAGGGCAAACAGCCCGAGGCCAAGCACATAAGGTGCGGCACGGCTGCTTCCTTCCTCCAGAAGCCGCACCATCACAAGATAAATCAAGGCATAGGGCGCAAGGGCCAGAATGGAACTCAGTACGGCAAAAAAACCTGAAACCATGAGAAGCCCCCTGCGGGCCCCTGCGATTTGCATGAGACGGGAAAAACCCGTGGGTCGGACATTTTCCATATGTTTTTTTCCTTGAGAGCTGGTCTCAGACACCATCCGGCCAGCCCCGGATCTCCCGCCGTCTTCCTTTTCCGAAGAAAACGGCGGGAAGGACATCAGAAGGTGTAGCGGACTCCCATGCCGAAGGTTCTCGGATCCCCGAAATCCGCAAGGGACACCAGGGAATTGCACATGAAGTTCGTCACATATTCCTCATCCGTCAGGTTCTTTCCGTAGGCGTACACATCCCAGCTCTTAAAGCGGTAGCCCAGCCGCATATCCACCAGGGTGAAGGCATCCTGCTCCACAAACCCTTTGTTGGCATCGTCATAAAAGTGGATGGTCCCCTGATTCCTGGCGTCGATTCGGGAATAGAACCCGTCGGGGTGGTAATAGGCCAGACCCAAACGGGCCGTGTGGGAAGGGGTCTGCTCAATGGTCTTTCCGTCAAACTTCACGCTTCCCGCGTCGTAGTCGTCGTATTCCGCATCCACAATCCCCAGCGCCGTGCTCACTTCCAGGCTTTCCGTGGGCATCCATACGGCCTCCAGCTCAGCGCCTTGCGAGTGGGCTTTTTTGGCGTTGGAGGTCAGGTACATATTGCCAACCCCTTTATAGACATGGATATCCTCGATCTCCATGTGGAAGAGAACTGCCGAAAAATGCAGTTTCTGCAAGGCCACCTTCAGGCCGACTTCGTAGTTGGTGGACTGCTGGGGATCGAAGCGGTTGTCCTTTTCCTCGCCTCCCATGGCAAAATTGTTGAAACCGCCGGGCATATATCCCCTGGACCAGGAGGCGTAGGCCGTCCAGTCTTCGTTGATTTTATAGGCAAAGGCCGCCTTGGGCAGGAAGACGTCCCAGTTTTTTTTCGTGTGGAGAACATAAAAGGGCGGACCCGAGCCCCCCACGGGAAGATAGTACATGTCGAGATCCATTTTTTTCTCAATGTTCTGGTACCTGCCGCCCAGGGTCATTTCCATTCTTTTTCCCAGAGGCACCATCACCTGGCCGAAAAGGGCGCGGGTCTCGCTATCCGTCTCAGACACAGCGTTCATCTCAAAATTCCCCAGAAACTGCATGCTCACCGGATCAAAATTAGGAAACTGCTGACCATAGGGTCCATAATCCAGCGTATCCCGATCCAGATAAATCCCGCCCACCCAGCGAATGCCTTCCTGGTTGCTGCTTGCAAGACGAATTTCCTGGGTCCAGCTTTCATGCTCCATATTGCTGAACTGCTTCAACCCCGCATAGAGGGCCTGATTGGCGAAATCCGCGTCATAGTCGCCCTCCTGTCTCACCTTTCTGCGGGTGGTGACGGAGGTCAGCTCCATGCGGTCAAAGGCATAGGCAAGGTTCAGACCCTGGGACTGGCTTTCTGTGTTATCAAAACTTTTCACATCAAAATCAACATGTTCCGCATCCTTTCGTCTCACCACAGAAAAGGGAGAACCACTGGGAAGCCCGTAACCGCTCCGCCAATCCTTGTTCTCCTCCTCATCATTCACGGTCAGACGCATGCGGAGACGATCCGTGGGCTTGTACAGGAGATAGGCACCGAGTTTCCGGCTGTCTTTGCCATTGGCCTCCTTTTCCATTCCGGGGTGGATGTTTTTAATCCATCCATCATCCTTCTGGAAAACGCCATTGAGGCCCATGTACAGAAGATCCTTCTTCACAGGCCCGTTTATGTTCATACTTGCCTGCATGAAATTCCAGCTTCCGTACTCCGCCCCCACACTGCCCTGCCAGGTATCCCCCGGCTCCCGGGTCACCACACTGATGATCCCGCCAATGGCATCCTTTCCATACAAAGTGCCCTGGGGTCCCCGCAGCACCTCGATGCGCTCCACATTGGCAAGGGAAGCATCAAAACCGTAGCGCCCGGTCTGGGGAATGCCATCCATGTAGAGCACCACAGGGTTATTGTTGGTGAATATGGAGGAATTGAGGCCCCGGATATTCACCTGCCTGCCATGGGAAGGGTTCACGCTCATGTTGGGAATAAGGGAAATGGCATCCCCGATGTTCCGCATACTTCTTTCCTCAATGGTGAAGGCATCGATCACCGAAATACTCTGGGGCACATCCGTTATATTTTCTTCCACTTTGTTGGCCGTTACGGTGACACTCTCCATGAACACAGCCCTTTTTTCTTCCTCCGGAGAACGGACTTCCGCAAGTGCAGCTCCGGGAGTAAAGGGCGTAAGCAGGAAGACGAAAAGGACAAGGCCAGAAACGCCCCCTTTTTCCGGATAAAGCGCCTTAAAATTCCACAAGCGGGTAAATCTCTTAAAAAACATAAAGAATCTCCTTGCCTACTGCGTGTGAAACACATTTTTCGTCATCAGGCTGATTTCGGTTCCAAAAAACCGGCCCAACCTTTCTTTGTCATCTTTTCCACTTGCCCCTGGCATCAGGGCCTGAAGGACCAGAGGTTATCCGCAGGCACCCTTTCGTAGGTAGGCCAGGCATCGAGATAAAAAGTGCTGGTTTTTGCCGCATTGCCACCCGGCTTTTCCTTCTCTCCCATCACCCTGCCCGGTTCCATGCCATAGCCCATGACCCGAAGGGGGGCTTCCACACTCACCCAGCCGCCCCTTTCCCAGAGCCAGTGTTCACCGATCAGCTGCGGGGTTTCTTCTCCGCCCGTCACCCGTATGTCCGCAGATCTGGGCTCTCCCAGCATGGCAGCGGCCATCTCCGCCCCCGCATGGGCTTTCAGTACGGCAAGGGGTGTATCCTTTTTCAGGTCTTCCATCAGAGAAGCAAGGCTCTGTGCCGTCTGTCGTCCGGTCCAGTCCAATGCCGCCAGCGGAGCATAGTCTTCCGCCCAGCCCCCCTCCTTCAAGGCCAGCTTCAGGGTGGTCACGGGAACGGTACTGCCCGCAAGGCGGCGGGCCACCTGATCCGAACCATGGGAGAGAAGGGCAGAAAAGGCCTCCATGCCATCGGTTTCGGCCACACACCATATGCCCATGGCTCCGGGCAGACCCGCTTCCAGCCACAAAGCCCCCTCCCCTTCCCTCAGGTCCGATCCGTCCCGCAGCACACGCTGGATCATGGCCTTTGCAATGGCCGAGCGCCTCAGCCAACGGCCCGTTCCCCTATCCTTCACATCCCAGTGGGGATCTTCGGTGAGGATCAGCCAGTTGCCCGCCACACGGGTTTCCCCCAGATTCCTCGGCCACTGGGCAATGTGACGGATCTCCGGGCTCCGGCCTGTCCGGCGGGCCACACAGGCCTGCATATCCAACACATCGGCGGCAACGGAGCTGGCCGTATCTCTGCGGCTGGCATCGTGGTACATGCGCAGGTTGCCATGCTGACTTTCCCGGAGGCCGGGTCCCCAGACATGGGCAAAATCCAGAAGTCCCTCCATCCGGCCCTTTTCCACATGGATTTCTTTGTCTCCATCCACAACCCTCACCTCAAAGCTCCACTGGCCTCCGGGAGCCGCAGCACCACTGGCAAAGGTACTCGCATAGGCCGGAAGCGCCTGCTCTGGCTTCAGCCCGAAGCGTTCCCGCTCCTTTGGGGTACGCAGCACACGTCCCGCATCCAAACCAAGGCGGGGCATGACATCCGGACCATGCAGCCAGAAGGCATGGGGCAGAAGCCAGGGAGGCTCGCCATCCGCATCCCAGCCCCTCAGGGAGACAGACCAGCCCAGCAGAACCTCGCATCCCTCAGCCGGGCAGTTTTCCAGTGCAAGGGCCATATGATCCTCTTTGACCTGCGGCTTCACTTCCCGGCCCTGCACCAGTGCGGATGTCAGATTCAGACCATGGGGCAGACCCGCGTGCAGCAATCCGCTCTCAGACACAAAGCCTTCCATGCGCCACCATCCATGTACTTCCCGTTTCACCGGGTTCACATTCAGGGTCACATGCCCCCCTTCCAGGGAAAAGGCGGCCTGCTGATCCAGCCAGATTGTCTCCCAGGCCGCATCTCCGGCCAGTGTTTCCGCAAGGGTTTCATAGCCTCCGTCCACCACATAGCGCTGATGCATCAGAATGCCGCAGGCCAGAAGGCCACAAACAGAGGCAAGGGCCGCCATGCCCGGACGAGCCCGGAGCCCCTTTTTCAACCGCAGCCAGCGCACAAAAAATCCCGTATCCGTACCCCGTTTCAAAACCATGGCCGCCATACTTAAGAGCAATGCCGCAACACACAGCTTGAAAAAACCAAAAATCAGAAGCTTTTCCATCCATGGACCAAGCCCGGTGAGTCCGGAAAAGGCAATGGGGGTCTGCAGACCAATCTGAAAGGGCGGATAGGTCACAAGGTGGGCCTCGTGATTGACGATCATGATGAAGGCCGCCAGCATGGAAGCCGCATAGGCAGGCCCCGGCCGGAGAATAAGGGCATGGAGAAGAAGGGTCATGGCACCGATTTCCAGAAGGGCCGGAACCATGACGAAAAGCTGATGGAGAAAGGGAAGCAGGAGGTTCAGGCTGCCGGGTTCCACGAAAAGGGTGGTGAGCATACCTCCGCAGGCTGGCACCATGGCCAGAAGGAGGGTCAGCATACCCATGGACAAAATCCGGCCGAAAAACCGCACGTATCCCGGAGAAGGCGCCGCATCCAGCATCTCCTCCATACCGGCCTGGGCATCCCTTCTAGCGGCAAGGCCCGTGAGACCAGCCAGCATGAACACAATAATCAGATAAAACATGGTGGAAAGAAGAGGGGTTACCAGCTCGGGCCGGGGCGCCATGGGCCCGTAATCATGATAGACACCATGGGCAAAGGCCCCTGCCACACCGAGAAGAACCAGAAAGCCCATGGCAACCCAAAGCCATTTTCGGGTCAGCACCTCTTTCATCTGCCATAAGGCCTCGCTGCCTGCGGCCCGCAGCCAGAAGGGATGATCAACGGGGCCGGGAACTTCCGCTCCCGGAGAATCCACGGAAAAAGGGCCTTTGTGCCGAAGCCGTTTTTCAGGACTTCTGTCCAGCACCAGCCACTCCCGCCTTGCCAGCAGAATAACAAGGGCCAGAAACAGGGGCGGAATACCGCACCACAGGATGCGGTTCCAGATCAGCGCCGGAGTCAGGGCCAGAAGGGCCGTGCTTTTTTCATGGGGAGTCCAGTGATCCAGCACCTGATGTTCCGTCTCCGCATAGCCCGAAGGATCCAGCAGGGAAAAATAAAAAGAATCCATGTTCCCGTCCTTCAGGATGATCATGGAAACCATCCAGAATCCCATGAGGACAGCGGCCACGGCAAAGGGGCTGCCAAGCCCCCGGCTGCGGATGGCGGCGATGAAATAAAGGGCTCCGGAACCAAGGGAAAGGGGAATGATGAAAAGGAGCATGCCCCAGCCAAAGGCCAGCCAGGGAGCAGACGCAAAGGAACCCGCAGGCACGGCACCGACCCATTCCAGCACCGGAGCCACATAAAAGCCCACAATCTGGGAACTCCCAAGGAGCACAGCCACAAAAAAAGCTCCCACAAAGCGGGCGGCAAGGAGTTGTCTCAGGGAAACGGGACAGGCCAGCACCACTTCATGCAGCCCCACACTTCTGTCCCGGAGCACCGGCTGGGCAAAAACCCAGGCCCAGGCAAAAAACAAAAAAAAGGACATGCCCGAAGACATGAGATAGACCAGTGCGGGCGCATTGCGGGGAACATCCACAGCGCCCATGTCCCGCAGATAATCGGCGTTGCAGAGAACCAGCAGAAGGTAGGCCACCAGAACCAGAAAAATCAGCCCCACAACCCCACTTCCCAGTCCGTGGCGAAACTCCTGCCAGGCTTCCTTCAGAAAAAACCTCATTCTCCGGTCTCCTCTACCCCGGCTCCGGCAAGGGCCCCATGGTACACATCCTCAAGTCTGGGTCTGTGGGGCTGAAACCCCTGCGGCGGCTTTTCCGCCAGCACCACAGCCAGAACGCCTTCGGGCACGGCCGAAAGGTGCAGGGCCCTGGGCTGGCTTTCCCCGCGGGGCACAACCTTTGACCAGAGACGACCCTCCATGGAAGCCCGAAGCTCTGCAGGCGGTCCTTCGGCCAGAATGCGGCCTTCGGCGAGAATGGCCAGCCGACCGCAGAGGCTTTCCACATCCTCCACAATGTGGGTGGAGAGCAGAACCACCGCATCGGCCGCCACATCCGCCAGCACCCTGTGGAAGCGATTGCGCTCTGCAGGATCAAGTCCGGCGGTGGGTTCATCCACAATGACAAGCCTTGGAGATCCGATGAGCGCCATGGCAATACCAAAACGGCGCAGCATCCCGCCAGAATAGGTGGATACGGCCCGGTCCGCCGCATCACTGAGATTCACCCGTTCCAGAAGCAGCCCCACTTCCCTTTTGCGGATGGTCCGGTCCGTCCGCCCTTTGAGCCAGGCAAAGCGATCCAGAAGATCCCTGCCCTTTACTCCGGGATAGGCTCCGATGTGCTGGGGCAGATAACCTAAGCGCTGCCGCAGATGCTGGGGACTTGCCAGCACATCCACCCCGTCGAGGGCGATACTGCCCCCGTCCGGCTGCTGGAGCGTGGCAAGGGTCCGCATGAGGGTACTCTTGCCAGCGCCATTGGGGCCTAAAAGTCCGTAGAGTCCCGGCCCCACTTCCAGATTCACCCCGTTTAAAGCACTGACCCCATTGCTGTAGGTTTTTTTCAGTCCCCTGACCTTCAGCCCCCTCTGTTGCTCCATATTTTTCGCCTCTCTCCAAATAAAAAAAATATACCCTTTCCAAAATCAGGGCCTTGCTTTTTCGTTTTTCAAAATTCCTTGAAGTCCTTGAAACAGATATTTTTAAAATTAAAATTTCTTTTGACTTAGTGAAATTTTTTTCCTAAAGCTAGCCCCGTATTACTTTTTCCATGAACGCCCGGTTAACGCCCGATGAAAGGAACAGTCATGGGCCTGAAAGGCAGAATTCTCACCCTGCCCGACCTCTACGATCCCCCGGCGCTGCATCTCATCGAAGATCTCTCCCTTCCCGGCACCCTGAGGCTGAATCCCCTTTACGGAGAAGGGACGGCGCATCTGCGGCCCATCCGTGAGGGGCTGGCCTACTGCGTCTACAACTTCACCTACAGGGAGGATGTCTCCGTCTCCGCAGGCGGGGCGCTGATTCCGGACAGGATCTGGTTTTATGTCTGCCTTTCCGGAAACTCCCGCTTTCTCCTTCAGAACCGCTCCCTGCACATCCAGCCGGGAACCTCGGATGTGTTCACAGGCGGATACGATAAAGACATCCGCCAGGACATGCGCGGAGAGGTTCCGTATAAAATGGTGAGCCTGCTGCTTGATCCGGCAGCGCTCGCAGGGATCACGGGCATGGAGCCCGAAACCCTGTTCAGACTGTCCATGGCCGCAAACCGGAACCAGCCCTCCAGGGTTCCGAGGGAGATGCGCCTTGCCGCAGAAATCCTTGCCCAGGGCTGCCCCACCCCGGCCAATGCGAGGCTGTTCACCGAAGCCAAGGCCCTGGAACTCATTGCCTATCAGGTGGGAATGCTTGAAAAAGAATCAGGAAGGAAACAGAAGAGGGAGGAAAAATCCTATGTGGAAAAAATCCGTTACGCCGCAGAAATTCTTGAAAAAAACCTCATTACACCGCCCGGCATCTTTGATCTTGCCGATCAGGCGGGGCTGAACCACAACAAAGTCATCCAGGGGTTCAAGGAGATCTATGGACAGACCCCCTTTGAGTATCTCAGCCATGTGCGGCTGCGGAAAGCCGCAGAACGCATCCACAGCCGTGAATTCAACGTCACCGAAGCCGCCTTCAGCGTAGGCTACGCCAACCTCAGCCACTTCTCCAGAATCTTCCGCAGAGCCTACGGCATGAATCCCTCGGATTTCCAGAAGGCCAGAGATCCCGCCTTCCCCCTCTGTCACGGGGGCGGGCCGAAGGCGGTATAAAGAACAGCATTTCACCACGGTTCACGGCAGTGACCCGCCCCATGCCCGTTTTTCAAGAAAAAGCAAAAACCCCCTTGCGGGGGGTTGCACATGACCGACGGCACCAGCACCTTTTGCTTTCCTCAGGCAGCGCGGGAAAGGCCCTTTTCTTCCTCCTCTTCTCCTCCGCTCCCGGTTTCATCCATCCTTTCCCTGCCAAAGGCCCGGGTCACCTTCAGGAGCACGGGCGTGACCAGACCGTCCGCAAGAAGGGCCGCCGTGATGCCCAGGGCGGTGAGCAGCCCCAGATTCACATATACCCTGGCCACGGAAGTGAGATACACGGAAAAATTGGCGATGATGATGAGCGAGGTCATCACCAGGGAAAGCCCGATGGTCATGAAGGTGCCGCGAATGCTTGCGCCGTACTCCCCGCAGCGTTCGAAAAGAAGCCGGGCATGGCTGATGAAATGGATGGTGTCGTCCACGGAAAGGCCCAGAAGCATGGGCATGATGGTGATGGTCATCATATCCAGGGGAATGCCGCACCAGCCCATGACACCCCCCACGGCCAGGGCGGGCGCGATGTTGGGCACCATGGCGATAAGTCCCGTGCGCAGGGAGCCGAAAACCACTCCCATGAGCAGGGACACGATGCCAAGGGCGATGGCGAAGCTGACAATCTGCCCTCTGGAAACAAGGTGCTGCATCACGGTGAAACGGGCCACGGATCCGGCAAGCCCCACCCGCGCTTCGGGGAAAAGGCTTTTCGCGCGGGTCTGGATATGCTCCAGCTCCTCCTTGGCCGCCCTGGAGTTGTAGTCTCCCATTTCCACCATGACGCGGAGCCGCCTGTCCTCGTAATCCGACCACCTGCGGGACTCCTCGCCACCGGCGTTTTCATAGAGCAGCAGCAGCTGGGCCGTCATTTCACGGGTTTCCGGAATCCCGTAAAAGGCGGGATCGCCTCCGTTCACCACCTGATTGAGATCCTTGATGATGGGAAGCACCGAGGTGGTCTTCTTGGTCAGGGGCAGGGCCTCCATTTCCCGCACAAGGGAATCCAGCCTGCGGAGCACATGGGGTTCCCGCGTCATGCCCGGCGTATCAAAGGTGAGCATCAGATCCCAGGAATAGAGGGAGCCCACCTTCGACTGCCCCACCTCGCTGATCCGGGCCACATAGGGAATTTTGAACCCGAAGGTTTTCCGGATGTCAAAACTCACCTCAAGGCGGAAAAGACCCGCAGCAAGGATACAGGTGATGAGGCCAAAACCCGCCAGCAGTTTTCCGGGGTGCCGCATGACCACATCGCTGCAGGCCAAAAGCCCCCGTTCCGCAAAACCTGCGGCCTCCTCCCGTGCTCTGCCGGAAACCCTGCGCGCCCCAGGGCCAAAGGAGAGCAGCACGGGCAGAAGCGTTCCCACCAGCAGCCAGACCATGGCCACAAGACCCGCTGCGGTAAGACCGGTCCAGCGGATGGGCCGTACATCCACAAACCAGAAGGAAAAAAGGGCGGCAATAGTGGTGAGGGCCGTAAAGGCCATGGGCCATCCCGTTTCCGCGATGGCATGACGCACGGCGGCGTGGCGGTCCCCCGTGCGGTGCAGCTCCCTGTAGAAGAAACGGAACAGATGGATGGCGTAGCCGATGGATACGGCGATGCCAAGGTACACGGGCACAAGCACCATGGAAGGATCCATGCGTATGCCCATCCATCCCTCAAAACCAAAGACGGAAAACATGGCAAGGGCCGCCGTGAGAAGGGGATAGACAATTCCCGCAAGGGTGCGCAGCGCAAGCCCCAGCACCAGGGCCGTCACGCCCAGCGAGAGCACAAGGTTCCTCACCGTCTCCTTTTTGAAAAAAGCGGTTTTTTCCGCGCCGATCACGGGCATGCCGCTGGCCATGGGCTGAAGCAGGGCGAATTCAGGACGGTTCACGATGGAAAGGGCCTTTTCTCCGATGGCCATGTCCATACCATTGCCATGGGCATCCCGCAGGCCTTCCGCATAGGGCTTCAGCCGCAGCAGCACCCAGGCCTCCGTGGCATCGGCGGAAACCAGACGGTCGGCGATCATGGGACGGGAAAGGGCCTTTTCCCGCAGGCGGTTCAGAACAGCGGCCTCATCGGGAACCGGATCCGGGATGAGCTGATCCACACGGATGCCCCACTCATCGCCTTCGGTGAACTCCAGCTCCGCGATGGAAAGCACGGTGTCCGCATAAGGCACTTCCCGCTCCAGGGCCTTACCCAGATTGCGGATGCGGGTGAGCACCTCCGTGTCAAAGATGTTTTCCGCGCGCACCAGCACGGCCACATACTCGTTATTGCCGAAAATCTCCTTGAAGGCATCCTCGCTTTTTTTCATGGGATCGCCTTCCAGAAACCAGTTTTCAGCGGAAGTGTCGAGGCCGATGCGCGGCAGTCCCGCGATCCCTGCGGCAAGAAAAAGGACAAAAAAGACCATCACGGCCCAGCGCAGACGGAGCAGCCGCAGGGCCAGGGCATCGAACACCCTGTGCATGGTTTCAGACTGGATCATCAAAGACCTCCTTTCCGGCAAAAAAACGCCGTGTCCTGATCGGAAAAAAACAATGCGGAAAAAACGGTTCTGACGTCTGACATGGGCGATCCTCTGCGCTTTCCCTCACAGATCCATGGCAATCCGCCACCAGAGCTGGGAATTCTCCCGGTACGGCCCGAAGCGGTCCCCCTGCCCCTCGAAAAGGTGCAGCCCCGCTTCCAGATGCAGGCCATCCCGGATTTCCCAGTCAAGGGCCGTGCGGCCGTACACCCCGGAGTCTCCGGGGTCAAAATAAACAAAGGCGGACAGGCGGAGCCTCTCCCGGAAAAACTTCTGCTCCGCGTTCAGGGTGAAAAGGGAGACGAAGGCCTCCTCTCCCGTGGCCTCCGGAAGTCCGGGAGTCCAGTCTCCCATGACCTGGAAACCCAGGGTCCGGTCGCCGGAAAGGGTGAGATCGCAGCCCGCAAGCGCCATGAAACGATCCCGCTCCAGGGCGTTTCCGTCTTCCCCGCCAGCCTGCCGCCACCATCCGTCAAACCAGGCCCCTTCAAAGCGCCATACCGCGTCCCCTGCGGGCAGGGCCGCGTCCGCGCCCAGCATGAAGGTCTTTGGATGCCTGCTTTCCGCAAATCCGGCGGGCACAGCACCTTCCATGGGCATGGAGAGGGCATAGAGGGAAAGATCAAAGGCCGTGGCGTAATGGCCCAGCCGCAGTCCCAGGGTCATGGCCTCCCAGCCCGCCGGGGTTCTTTCCCGGGTATCCCCGCCTTCTCCCAGCCGCCAGGGGGAATCTCCTCCGGGGTATCTGCCCTTGTGAAACTGCGGAATCCACAAAAACTCCACCTCGCCGGTGTCGAGCCAGCGGGTCAGCCGCAGGCTGTCCACCCCCATGCGGATTTCCTCCAGCTCCCGGGTGACGGACTCCCGGCTGTCCACGGGAGAAAGCCTGTCCACGATGCGCACCCCGTCGGCCCGGCCCCAGATGAGAATCTGCCGCCCCGCCCGCGCCTCCCAGGCATCCTGCCGCAGGGTGAGAAAGCCCTCCCGGACGCGAACCTCCGAATCTTCCCGAATTCTAAAATTCTCCACCCCTTCCAGGGTCATCAGGCCGTCCACAGCACCCCCCTTCCATCCCAGGGTCAGGGAGGCCATGGCCCTGGAAGTGACCACACCGGAAAGATCCGAAAGCCGCACCCCATGCACCCATTCACCATGGGCCTCGGGTCTCCGCCATTCCAGGGAAAAGGCCTGGGTATGGAAAAGGCAGATGGCCAGAAACCAGAAGGCGGGCCGCGCTGGAATCCGGCTCGCTTTCCAGAGTTTCCCCTTTCTCATGGCTGAACCTGCCGCAGCCGTGCAGGCGAAAAGATCTCCGGATCCATGTCCGTGTCATGCCGCACCTCCCGGTTTTCCAGGATGGTTCTGTGCCGCCGCACCCTGTCCTCCATTTCCGAATGCAGGACAGTCCAGAAGCCGTTACATTTTTCAGCCTTCACCACACGGAAAACCTTCAGCAGGCCGTCCCGGTCATAATATTCCGCACGCACCACGAGATCCGCGTCCTTGCGCACCCAGTAGCGCACCCTGTCATAGGCAGGGTCGGCTTCCCTCGGCCGGGACAGAACCACCCAGCAGGCGGCCCCCTCCACCGTTTCCTCCCCTTCCAGCAGATGGCTGTCTTCATCCACATTGCGGTTGCCCATGTCGTCATAGGAGAAGTCCGACCCCATGAAACGCTCCCGCCGGGCCGCGCCGCTGATGCGGCGGATACGGCGCAGGGCGGGCATCCAGAGCCATTTGTCATCCTCTTTGTCCAGGGCATCGTAGTCATAGGAAAGAAAAGCCGTTCCCCGCACGTCTCCGGGTTCCAGAAACACCATAAGGGTGCGGGTATCCGGTCCCTCGTCCATGGCCCAGGTGCGCATCTCCCGCACCCTGCGGCTTCCCCGGCTGTCCTCCAGACGCATGGTGAGAACGGAAGCGCGGTTGTCTCCGTTGGGTCTTTCATCCACCCTCACCATCACGTCCCTGCCCGTAAGCCCCTCCGTCTCCGCCCAGCTCCCCAGGGGCAGGGCAAGGGCCAGCACTCCCATCATCACCCTCCAGCGATACCACATTGCCTCCTCCTTCCGTTTTTCCGCTTCATGCCGAAATTTTCCAATCCTCACCGCCCTTTTTGGGAAAAAAACTGCCCCGATCCGAAAAAACGGCAAAGCACTCCCTGCGGCCGCAGCGACATGCGGCCGGTTTCATGTTTTTTACGATGTTCAGAAAAACGCCGGATTTTTAAAAAAGAATTCCGCCCCTTCCCCGCTTCAGCAAAACAGGGGCATGGTAAAAAAAGGCTCTACCGGCCGGATCTGCGGGCCAGATAAAAGGCCACGGGCCCGTGGGAGGCCGTGGGGCTGTCGGAAAGGGTCTGGCTCTGCACACGCTCAAAACCGACCGCCAGGAGCGCTTCGGGAAGGGTATGCGCATCCATGGCAAAATCCCGTCCCTGAAGCGCTGCGGACAGCCAGCCCAGAACGGTCTCTTCCGGCGCTGTCCGTTCCTTTCGCAGGGCATCGGAAAAAATCACCATCCAGCCTCCGGGATTCAGGGCCTCCCGGCATTTTTCCAGGATACGCAGGAGTTCCTCTCCGGCAAAATTCAGGACATAACTTGCAATCACCGCATCATAGCCCCCGCCGACGGCTTCTTTCATGCAGTCCGCCGCAAAGGTGCGCACCCGGTTCTCCACACCGTATTCCCGGATCACCGTCTCCGTCACCTCCAGCACGGCCGGCCGGTCGAGGAGCAGGCACTCCAGATCCGGATGGATGGCCGCCAGGGCCACCCCCAGCAGTCCCGTACCCGCGCCCAGATCCAGCACCCTCCTCCAGCCTGCGAAACCCGGCAGCTCCGCAATGAGGGAAGCCATGTGCTGCGCCCTGCCGCTGCGGCAGAAATTCACCGTCTTCCGGGTCATCTCCTGCCAGAGTGCGGCATCCTCCATGCCCTCCCCCTTTCCCGGAGCGCCTTCCCGCACAAGTCTTTCCATCCCGCCGTTCAGCACGGCCCCATGCCAGGCGTCAAAGACCAGAAGCGCCTCACCGATACAGGTTTCCCTTTCTGTGACGAAAAACCGGCTCGATTCCTCCGTGTTCCGGAAAAGGCCCCGCTTTTTTTCCACATATCCCAGAGCCGCAAGGGCGTTGAGCAGCCGTTCCGTGTTCGCGGGGTCACAGCCTGCGGCACAGGCCGCCTCACCGCCGCTTTTCGGGCTCTGGAGAACATCAAAAAGGCGCAGGGAAATGGCGGTTTTCACCACCTCCCAGTGCAGGGGCAGCAGGGGGAGCCGGTAATACCGGTTATCCGCGACATGGGAAGGAAGATCTTTTTTCATGGGCTTTCTCCTCTGGCGATCCACGCTTCTTCGGGAAGACAGAACCGCTTCCGCAGAAACAAGTCTTTTAAAACTTTTTTTGATTTAATGAAAATTTTTAAATATGGCTAGCCCCAAGTTACTTTTTCCATGGACGCTGGATTACCCGTAAAAAAAACCGCGAAAGGACTCTGCGGAAGCCGTCTGGGATCAGACAGCGCAGAACCATTGATGACTTTTGCATGGAGCATGCCTCCCTGCATTCTCTTCAGAAAGTGCAACTCTCTGCCGCACAGACAGCTCAGTCTCTGCTCCCCATACGAATGGGTCTATTTCTCCTGCCGCGTCCCGCTGCGGGACGCTTCTGCAGCATCGCTATGCGCACGCGCCAGAACCAAAAATCCACGCACATAGTCGATGCTGGCGTCTGCCTCCAAACCAATACGGCTCTCCGGTCTTCCTTATCCGATTAAAAACTGTAGCGGATAGCGGCGTGGATGCTGGTGTTTTTCTCAAACTGCCCGAAGAAGGTATGCGGCTTTTGGCCCGCAAAAATATGGGCTCCGGCTTCAAGGGTGACCCTGTCCGTCCAGGTATGGCGCAGGGTAGAGCGGAAAAAGGCGTCCTGATCACCGGGAGAATAGCAGGAAGACAGGGACAGCTCCAGATTCTGGTTCATGAAGAGGCCCGTCAGCTGAAGGGTTATCACCTGCCTCAGACGGTCGCGGAGCGAACCTCCGGGCGGATCCGCCCTGTAGCGGCTGTAGTCCAGCATCTGTTCAAGGTAATACTGGGCGCTGAGGTTGAGGTCTCTGGCGATGTCCCGGGTATAGCCTGCGAGGTAGCGCATTTCGGAATTGCGGATTCCGGGATCCGAGCCCTTTTTGTCCTCTGCGGACTGGTAATAAGCGACTTCGAGGTTGCCGATGCCGGATCCCAGCCGTCCCCGGAGGCTCGCGCCATACACGTTCAGCCGGGGAAAGGCGCCGGTTCCGGTGGCGGTTTTTCCTGCGGGATGCTTCCAGAAGCCCCGGTAGCCATAAAAAGCCAGCTCATGGCTGCGGAGGTTCCGGTATATGCGGAAGGCAAGTTCGTCGTCCCTGAACCAGCGGTCCGGCGCATGGGCGACGACCGGGGCATCCTGACCCGCCCGTCGTTTCAGATCCTCGTTCCAGTAGGACACATAGGCGCCCGTGATGTAGCGATCCGGATCAAAGGCGGGGGTATACACCAGATCCAGGTTGGCCGTTTCCGAAAACAGGCTGATTTTCGCGGCATCGGACGGGGCCTTGAGATATTCCCTGTCCCTTCCGATAAAGTAGGACTGCCAGTCCTTTGGGAAAAGGTCATTGAGAAAAACAAGGTCTCCGGTGCCCCAGGTGAGCACCTGACGGCCGATCTTGACATCGAGAAAATCCAGAGGCCGTGCAAAAAACCAGGCTTCGCGGGTGTCGTATTCCCTCTGTTCCTTCACGCCGTCGTGCCACACATCGCCTTTGTATCTGAACTCCGCACTGTCCGTTTCCATGAAAAACTCCCCCTGCAGACGGATTTCCATGAGGGAGATGTCCTTTTCACAGGGATCCTTCTGCGTCCGGACGCCCGTCCTTGACTCGATGAAGCCATGGGCCTCGATCCGGGGGGGAAACCCGGAACCGGAGAGAAAATCCTCGGCCCGTCCCTGGTGCGTGAACACCGGCCCCAGCATCAGGGCAAGCAGGATCCCGCGCCAGGATGGCAGACATGTTCTAGCGTACAACATCTCTGGGCGGCCTCCTCAGATAGCGTTCCGAAAAAAGGCCCTCATCCAGGCCGGTGTTGTAGCGGACACGGGAAAAGATCATCTCGGATCTGCTGCCTGTCTCCAGATCCTCGGCAAGGGACTGGGTGACCGTGGGATACCCTGTCTTTGCCCCCCTGTCATCGGCTTCCACACGGTCCACGCGGATGGCGCGGATGCGGCGGTAAGGCCTGTCATCCTCCTTGAAATAGGTGATCTCAGAGGGAAGAAAGGTCTTTGTGTCGATACGGGAGACATAATATGCAAATTCAACGCTTTCCGGTTTTCGGGGCCTGCTTTTGAGTACGTGGTGGCTGTCCGTCGTTTCCACCAGCTCATGGATGTCCTCGGCGGGATTCCTGCCGGAAATATCCTCATAGAGGAAGTCCGATCCCACAAAGCTCGTGCGCTTGTCACTGGCCGCGATGCGTTTCACGAGATCCAGGCTGGGCATATAGAGCCACCTGTCATCATCCTTTCCCGACAGAACCTCCTTGTGCACCATGAAGACCATTTTCCGTATATCCGCAGGCTCCTGGAAAAAGACAAAATACTTCTGATCCGTGTCGGACGCGTCGGCGTCCCTGCGGAGCATGGTGAAGGCCCTTTTCCGGATTCTGCCCTGCCTGTCGGTGATGGTCAGGGTGATGCTGCCCCGGCAGTCGTCCCCCTGGTACAGGCTCATGTGATTGGATTTGCGGACAATGGCTTCTGCGCTGAAATCCGCGGATTCGGCCCGGCAGACGGCCGCGCAGAGCGAAAGGCCCGCCACGGCCCATATAAAGGCGTCCATTTTTTTCATGCGGTATCTCCTTTTTTCAGTTTTCAGAAACGACAGGTAAGGGTTCCCCGTCTTCGGCGACGCCGTTTTTAACATTCTCGAACAGGACGTAATGACGGTCGAACAGGTTTCTGGTTTCCCCGGAGCGGACGGCGGCATTTCCCGCAGGCAGTTCCCGCTGCCCCTGAAGTGCGGCGTCCCGGTTTCTCATGCTTTCCATGAGCCTTTCCGCCGACGCAAGGAACAGGTCGTTTTTCTTCATGTTTTCAGGGTCAGGATGAACGAGACACATGACCTCATGCCGGGTTTTCTTGTGCTGCGGTGTCTTGTCGCCATGGGGTTTTCTCCTATGTTTCGGGCCGACTTCATGCGGCGTCTCTGGCGGTGGTGTCTTCGGTCTGCGGGCTTCCTCCCTGTCTGCGGAAAAACCATTTTTCACCAACCGTGAGCATGGCCGGCAGCAGCAAAAGGGTCATGAGGCCGGAGAAAAACAGGATGCCGAAAAGCAGGATCGCGGTGGTTCTGTAGGGAATCAGCTGCGCCACCATCAGGGGAAGAAAACCCAGGGCCACGACAAGGACATTCCTTGTGATCGCCACCGCAGGCTCACCGAAAACAATGGGGACGGAGGCCTTCCAGGAGCGGGTTTCCCCGTGGATCTGACGGCTCCGCTGCATGAAATGGACGGCAAAATCAATGGCGATGCCTATGGTGATGGCGCTCAGGACGGCGACGGGCATGTCATAGTCCTTGCCGACGATGCCGGTGAGGCCGTAGGTGGCCGCGATGGTCAGCACAAGGGGAAGCATGGAGGCGGCGGCCCAGAGGACGGAGCGGAAAAGAAGGGTCATCATGATGAAGACGATGACGAGGGTGCCCGCAAAGGAGGCCAGCATCTGCCAGAACATGATGTCCTGGAAGACCAGGTTGACGTAATGCAGACCGGCCCAGTTGCAGGACAGGGAAACGGGGGGCTTGTGAGACCGCATGTAGTCCTCAACGGCTTTCACCGTCTTTGCCGTGTGCATGCTGTCGCCCGTGGGAAACTGCATCCATACGGCGGCGCGCATGAAGTCGGGAGTGACCAGATGCCAGAGGTCGTTGGGACGGTGGCTCTGCTGATACTGCATGTAGCACTCGGACACTTCCTGGAATCTCTCGGGAATGCGGTAATTTTCTTCTTTCCCGTCGATGAGTTCCTGATTGACCTTCCGGATGACGTCGGCCACGGAGGTGCTCTTGCCCACGAGACCGGCCTTTTCCACATGGGCCTGCAGGCCCGCAAGATAGGCCAGCACCGCAGGCTGTTTGAAGGTTTTCAGCCTTTCCTTTTCCGTACCGAAAAAGTGCCGCACCTCCTCAAGGATCTGAAATTCCTCATCCGTGGCTGTTTCTGCTTTTTTCCCGGCATACTGGAGCGCCCTCTCCAGGAAGGCCTCACGGGTGCCGGGCGCCTTTGCGAAATCCGAAAACCTGCTGCGGATATCCGAAAGGATCAGGGCGGCGGCTTTGCCGTCCTCTCCAGGTTCTCCCACAAGGCGGACAAGATCCTTTTCCAGCTGCCGGAGAGCCTCTCCGGACAGGGGCGTGGCCTCCGCGCCTTCGAGGATGAGATAGGCGGTGTAGGTGCCGCCGAAGTGCCTGTTGATCGCCTCGTCCGCCTTGCGGATGGCATGGTCTGTGCTGAAACGTCTGGCGTAGTTGTCGTTGATCTGGATGCGGGAAATCCCCCATGCCGCCACCAGCATCAGGATCGGAATGATGCAGAGAAAGGCCCTGGCGTGGCCCACGCTCAGTCGGCCGGTGTGCTGGAGCAGGGTTTCGAGTCCTGTGGGCTGTCCCCTGTGCCGGGCGGCTTTCCCGAAATTTTCAAGGGTGCGTTCCGGAATCATCATCACATAGGCGGGCACGAGCAGCAGGGTGGCGACCCAGGCAATCATCACGCCTGCCGCCACGAAAACCCCGAAAACTCTGGCAGGCGGAATGGCGGTGGTCAGAAAGGAGAGAAAGCCCGCCGCCGTTGTGAGGGATGTGAAGAGGATGGGCGTGAAGAGAGCCTGCATCACTTCCCGGATGGTCTGCCTGCGCCCCTTTTCCCGTGTGTAGGACTCAAAAAAATCCGACAGGATATGAACGGTGTCGCATATGGCAATGGGCATAAGAAAAATGGGCAGCATGGAGCTGAGGATGTGTACGGGATGACCGAAGGCGATCATGAGCCCGAGGGCTCCGATAACGGCCACGGTGGCCACAATCATGGGAAGGAGAATCAGCACCCATTTGCGGAAAAACAGCAGCAGGAGGCCGAAGATCATGGCCATGGTGAGGGGGGCCGCAAAGGTCATCTGCCTGAACATCTCCACGCCGATGGCGCTTTCCGTAACCGGAAGACCGGCGATGTGGTAGGTCTCGCCGCCGCCAAGCGCCCGGATTTTTTCCTGGAGTCTGCCGTAGATCCGGTAACTCAGCATCTTGTCTGTGAGGGGCAGGTAGAGGCAGAGGGCTTTTCCGTCCTCCGAGACCATCTGGCCCTTCAGAATGGGATTGGACAGGGCCCTGTCCCGGAGGCTCCGTGCTTCTTCCCGTGTTTCCGGGGGACGGGGCATGAGCCAGTCAAAACGAAGGGTTCCGGGTTCCTGCTGGTGGATATGATCGACCATGGAGGGCGCGATCATGCTGGCTTCAATGACTCCGGAGAACTGACCGGGGTGCGCGGGATCCTCCCACCGGAGGGTTTTTGCGTATGCCGTCAGCTCATGGATCCGCTTCAGCGTTTCCGGATTGAAGACACCATCCGGATCCTCCTCCATGATGACGCCGACCACGATGGTGTCGTTCAGGTCGAACTGTTTTTTGCTCCAGTTGTGAAAGACCCGTACCGGCTCTGTCTTTTCGAGCATGTTTTCCGGGTCGGTATCCATGGTGATCCATGGGAAAAAAGCACCTGTGCAGAGGGTGAAAAGAAGGATGCCGATGGCGACGAGGCGGTGGCGCCTGATGGCAAAATCAATGAGGATGTTTTTCAGACTGGACATGGGGACTCCGTAGATAGTTAAGTAAGTTAACCGTATAGGTAAAAAAATACTCTTCATTGCCGCCTGAAAAGACGGCATGCACGCGTTGGCTGCGCAGGAAACCTGCCTGTTCCGGGACGATACCCCCCCCTGACAGAGCGGGAATCCTGATGGGGCAGGGACGTCGGATGTCTCCGTCAGTCCCCTTTTTCCGAAAGCCTCTCGTCCATGACGCTGCCGATGGTGTCCAGCATGACGGAGAGGGTGGCGATCTGGGCCAGCGAGAAGGCGCTCAGGCGATCCACCAGTGCGGCAAAATCCTTCCCGTGGAACTGCTCATGGGCGCGGAAGGCCAGCCATCCCGGTTCCGTCAGGGATAGCGGAAACTCCTTGCTGTTATGAACCGACTGCTGTTTCTGGATAAATCCCTTTTTGATCAGCCGGGCGACCATCTGTGAGGCCGCGCTTTTACTGATGCCGAAGTGCGTGGCAATATCGAGCACCCGGATCTGTTCGCCCTCGCCAACGACCTGGATGGTGTGGGCCTCGGCGGTTGTAATGGCTCCATTCCCATGAACGGGAATGGGGAGCCCTTCGATGCGGGCGTATTTTTTGCTGACCCGCAGGAGCTGACGTATGGTGGCTTTTATCAGTTCGTCTTTAGTTTCCATGATTCAGATCAGTAAAGCCTATTAACCGTATTGTCAAGAATCTTTTCCCGCGCTCCTGTAGTTCTTTCAGTCCTCAAACCCGCAATCCCCTTTGTCCCCCCATGCGTTCCGCCTCTCAAAAAAAATCTGATTGCGTCCCTGGCTCAGCCGTACCGTTTCATAGAAAATGAATTCCCGAGGATACTGGCCCTGGGCGCAGGAGTGCCCGGTGCTGGAGCAAGACGGTAATCAGTTTAGCATTTGACAAAAACCGCACCTGCCCTTAGTTTTTTCCGGATTGAAAATCATGACTCTGGCTGTGCTTGTCCATTCTTCACCCTGTTCCCGAAGCATTTCCGTATCGTCATATTCTGCAAAGCCACAGGTCTTCCTGTCTGGCAAAAGCGCGGAAGATGTCCGGGAAAACCCCCATCAGGAGACCTGTTCCATGATCGAAGTAAAAAGTCTGACCAAGCATTTCGGCACCCAAAAAGCCGTGGATGCCATTTCCTTTTCCCTGGAAAAGGGAAAAATACTGGGCTTCCTTGGCCCCAACGGTGCAGGAAAATCCACCACCATGCGCATGATCACCGGCTATCTGCCTCCCACATCCGGAACCGCTGTCATCGGAGGAGCCGACATTCTCCGCAATCCCATACAGGCCAGGGAAAAACTCGGTTATCTTTCGGAAACCGCACCCGTATATCCGGATATGACGGCTGAGGAATTTCTTCTTTTCTGCGCCGAAGTCCGGGGATTTTCCGGCAGCAACAGAAATCGCGCCGCAGACGCCGCCATTGACAGATGCTTTCTTGAACGTGTCCGTCACCAGCCCATCCATACCCTCTCCAAGGGCTATCGCCAGCGGGTGAGTTTTGCCCAGAGCATCCTTCACGATCCCGCCTACCTGATCCTCGATGAACCTACGGATGGCCTCGATCCCAACCAGAAGCATGAAGTGCGTCAGATGATTCAGGCCATGGGAGAGGCCAAAGCCATCCTTATTTCCACCCACATTCTGGACGAGGCAGAAGCCCTCTGTCCCAGAACGCTCATCATCGCAGAAGGTCGCATCGTGGCCGATGACAGCCCGGAGAACCTGCGCCGTCGCGATCCGGACTACGGTTCCTGCACCCTGCGCCTGAAAACCCCTGCAAGCCCGGATCTCATGGACAGGCTCAGCCACCTCGGAACCCTCCAGCCCCTTCCCCAGGAATCGCATCCGGATCCCCTTCGCCTGCACATCCGGCCAGCAGCATCCCAGCCCGAACTGGCCGCAACCGTCGAAACCCTGTGCCGGGAGTCGGGAACCGCCATCCAGGAAATGTTCATCTCGCCGGGCAGGCTGGATACGGTTTTCCGTATGCTGACCACCTCCGCATGACCAAAGGTGCAGGACATTTTTTCACCATGAAACGCAGACCCTTCATCGTCAGCATATCGGGAGAACACCATGCCGTCACGCTCCATCCAGGCCATCCGGGCCGTATTTAAACGGGAATTCGCCAATTACTTCACAACACCCATCGCCTATGTGTTTCTGGTCATCTTCCTCCTGCTCCAGGCCTTTTTCACCTTTTACGTGAGCCGCCTTTTCGAAGCCGGTCAGGCGGATCTCCGGGCCTTCTTCGACTGGCACCCCTGGATTTTCCTCTTCCTCATTCCTGCCGTCTCCATGCGTCTCTGGAGTGATGAACGCAGGCAGGGCACCCTGGAGCTGCTTCTCACCCTGCCCCTCACCCTCAAAGAAATCATCCTCGCCAAATTTCTGGCCGCCTGGGCCTTCATTGCCCTGGCCCTTTTTCTCACCTTTCCCGTGGTGCTCACCCTGCTTTACCTCGGCAATCCGGATCTCCTGACCATTTTCTGCGCCTATCTCGGCAGCTTCTTCATGGCAGGGGCCTTTCTCAGCGTGGGCGTGTTCACCTCAGCCCTCACCCGCAGCCAGGTCATCAGTTTTGTGTTAAGCCTCTCCTTCTGCCTGATTTTTGTGCTGGCGGGTTATCCGCCGGTTCTGGACATGCTGGGAACCAGCATCCCCAAACCCCTTGCGGCCTTTGTGGCAGAACTGAGCTTCATGACCCACTTCAACACCTTTGCGCGGGGCATCTTTGATCTGAGGGATATGGCCTACTATCTTTCCGTCATGATTTTCATGCTTTCCGCCAATGGACTTGTCCTGATGAACCGGCGATCCTGATGCCTTCCGGATTTTTTTAAAAACAACATCATCGATATTTTCATAACGGAGAACACCATGGCAGACACAGGCAGCAACCGTTCCGGAAAAACCTTGGGCTTCAGTCTTGCGGGCCTTGGCCTTCTTTTCCTTGCCCTTGTCCTTTTCAACGTCCTTCTGTCCGGCGTCCGCCTGCGCTGGGACGCCACAGAAGACAAGATTCACTCCCTTTCTCCGGGCACAAAAAGCATCCTTGCAAAACTGGAAACCCCCATCACCCTGAAATACTATTTCAGCGATGATCCCATGCAGATGCCTGCCCACATCCGGGCCTATGGCCGCAGGGTCGGAGACCTCCTCCGCGAATACGAAACCTTTGGCAAAGGGCAGATCCAGCTTGAAATCCTCCATCCGGAAACGGATTCCGAAGAAGAGGACTGGGCCAGAACCTACGGAGTGCAGGCCCTGCCCACCGCCACCGGAGAAAACCTTTACCTCGGCCTGGTCGCCCTTTCCGGGGACAAAGAAAAAACCCTTCCCTTCCTGGATCCTGCCAAGGAAACCAGCCTGGAATACGACATCACCCGCATCCTCACCCAGACGGCCCTTTCCCGCGAACGCCACATCGGCATCCTTTCCGGACTCGATATCTTCGGAGAACAGGCCGGATTCGGTATGGGCAGCAGCGGAAAATGGTTTTTCCTGAAAGAACTGGAAAAGGACGCCACCCTGCACCGCATTGGCCCTCAGGAAAACAGCCTGCCCGAGAAGCTGGATCTTCTCATGCTCATTCAGCCCAGAAGCCTTTCCCCGGAAATGCTCTTTGCCATTGATACCTTTGCCAGCAATGGCGGCAATCTCATCATCTTCAGCGATCCGGCTGCGGTCAGCGATCCCATGGGCTTTGCAAGCCAGGAAAACCCCCTCGCCCCTCTGCTGAAGGCCTGGGGCATTACGCTTTCAAAGGAAGTCGTGGTGGATTTTCATGCCGCCACCCGGCTCATGGGACAGAACAACCAGGTGGAAAGCAACCCTTCCTGGCTCAGTCTGGATACCGCTGCCATCACAAAAGAGCAGCTCATCACAACGGGCTTGAACAGCATCCTCCTGCCCATGTCCGGAACGGTGAAACTTGCCGAAGGCAGCCCCCTCACGGCCAGCCCCCTGCTGCTTTCCTCTGCCAATGCCGCCCTCTTCGACGCCATGACCCTGCGCATGGGCATGGAAAATGTCCGCAGAGACTTCAAAGCCACGGGAGAGCGCTATCCCCTGGCCCTCATGCTGAGCGGTCAGTTTCCCGCTGTCTTTCCCGACGGCCCGCCGGAAAACACCACTTCTTCCGAAGGAACCCCTGAAGACGGGAAAACAGCAAAAACCGAAAAACCAGCACCGCTCCCCAGGCAATGGAAACCCGCCAGCCTGGTCTTCATTGCCGATGCCGACCTTCTCTTTGACGCCTACTACATGAGCCGTCAGAATTTTCTGGGCTTTGAGATGGCCCGCATCTTCAACGACAACCTCAGCCTCGTGCTGAACAGCGTGGAAATGCTCAGTGGCAGCCCCGATCTCATCCACATCCGAACCCGCGATGTCACGGATCGTCCCTTTTCCAGGGTACGGGATCTTGAGCGTCAGGCAGAAACCCGCTGGCTGGCACAGGAACAGACCCTGCTGCGCAGGGCAGAGGAAGCCAATGCCAGAATTCAGGCCCTGGAACGGCAGAAGGAAGGTTCGGAAGCTCTGGTGCTTTCCGAAGCCCAGGAAGCGGAACTCCGCAAATTCAACGAGGAAAAAATCCGCATCAACAAGGAACTTAAACAGGTGAGAAGAAATCTCCGGGCCGACATTGACAGCCTGGGCACCCGCATGAAAGTCCTCAACCTCCTCGCCGTCCCCCTTCTTGTCATACTGACCGGGCTTGGTGTGGGGCTGCACAGACGCAAAAAAAGCAGGAAAACCTCCTGATTCCATGCTCTCCCGTCCCCATATGCCCTCTCCCAGGCATGTCGGGACGGGGATTCCGGTGCTTAAAAAAGGGGGGACATGCCTCCTTTTTCTCACATCTGCATCGGATACTCCCCCTTCTTCAGCCATCGTTTCCATGCTCCAGCCTGGGAACGATGGCTGAAATAAAATGACAGAAAATCACGGGAAAGCCCCGAAACTGCAAGGCTGATCCGGATCGTAAGCCGCTTTCTTTTTACCGTTTTTTCCGCGCCACTTCCTCCAGCCATTCCGCCTGACGCTTCTGGTAGTCTTCTTCACTTTCCTGCCAGCCGGTATTTTCCGGTATGTCCCTTTCCCCGGAAACCACCACACTGCGTACGCAGGGGATTTTCTTCACAAGGGCCAGAAGCGCTTCCCGGGTCAGCTCCCTTTCCTGATCAGCCATTTTTTTCCTCCAGAAAATCCCGAATCCGCTCTTCGCTCAGCCAGATTCCCGAAAGCACCCGGTCTTCCACACGGATGGCAGGTACCAGATTTATACCGTCGGCCCGGGCCGCTTTACGGTGAACCAGCATGTTCAGGGTATGAAGGCTCACGTCCCTGCCAGCCAGAAGATGCTTCAGATGCCTTTCGGCAGCCAGACAACGGGGACAGAGCGGAACCTTATAAAAAAAAACTTCCATAAACCCGCCTTTCATGGGAAAAAGTACCGTTATACTCTTGAAGGGGCCGTAAAAATTCCGGAACCTTATCGCACCTTATGGGCATCTTGCATTTCTTCATCATACGTTTCTTCTACGGTATCAGGGCTTCAGCATAAAGGAAAATTCGATTCATGAAAAAAGTGATTATCACGGTTCTGGCCAACGACAGACCCGGTATCCTCGCCTCCGTATCCGAGGCCATCTTTCGGGAAGGCGGCAACCTGGATCAGGTCAGCCAGACCCTTCTCGACACCCAGTTTGCAGGGCTGTTCATCGCAAGTCTTCCCGAAGGCCTTTCACTGGCGTCCCTTCAGGACAAACTCCGCAGCAGTCTTTCCTCCCAGGGGATGGATATTCTTGTCAAGGCCATGCCGGAAACAGACAGCAACGGCCCTCCCCCGTCGGAACCCTTTGTAATCACCTGTTTCGGGCCGGATCGCCGGGGGCTTGTGGCGGAAATCACCGCCATTCTCGCACGTCACAAGGTCAACGTCACCAATCTGCGGGCCATGTTTGAAGGCGGAAACGATCCTTCCCGCAACCTCATGGTCTATGAAGCAGACGTCCCCCTGTCCGCCGACACCAGTGCCCTTTCCGCGGATCTCAGGAAAAGAGCCGCAGAACTCAGCCTTGTGATCAACATCCAGCACCGCAATATCTTTGAATCCATCACCCGCATCTGAACCGGAGCCACCATGATTCACGACAGGGAAATTCTCACCATACTCGGTATGCTCAATAACGAGCATCTCGATGTCCGTACCGTTACCTTAGGCGTCAACCTCTTTGACTGTGTCAGTGACAATATCGACCGGCTCTGCGCCAATATCGAAAAAAAAATCTGCGGTCTTGCCACAGACCTCGTCCCCACCTGCAACCGCATTGGCGAAAAGTACGGTATTCAGGTGGTTAACAAGCGCATCAGCGTCAGCCCCATCGCCGCTATCGCCGCCCCCTTCGGCCCTGAAGGCATGGTGGCCGTCGCAAAAACCCTGGACCGCATCGCCGAAACCGTGCAGGTCGATTTTGTGGGCGGCTTTTCCGCTCTGGTGGAAAAAGGCATGGCCAGAGGGGATGAGGCCCTCATCACCGCCCTGCCCGAAGCCCTGGCAGAAACCGCAAGGGTCTGTGCCTCCGTAAATGTGGCCAGCACACGGGAAGGCATCAATATGGATGCGGTTCTGCGCATGAGCCACGCCATCAGGGAAGCAGCTGCCCTTACCGCAGACAAAGACGGGCTGGCCTGTGCCAAGCTCTGCGTTTTTGCCAATATCCCTCCGGATATTCCTTTCATGGCAGGTGCGTATCTGGGGATCGGTGAAGCGGATGCCGTCATCAATGTGGGGGTTTCCGGCCCAGGCGTGGTCAAAAAGGCCATCGACCGCGCCCTGAGGGACAAGCCCTCCATGGATCTGGGAGAAATCGCCGAACGCATCAAACGCACCGCCGCCAAGGTCACCCGTGTGGGAGAGCTGATTGGCCGGGAAGTGGCACGGGAACTGGGCATTCCCTTTGGAGTAGTGGATCTTTCCCTGGCCCCGACCCCCACGGTGGGGGACAGTGTGGGTGAAATTTTCCAGAGCCTCGGACTCATCAGCATCGGGGCACCGGGATCCACGGCAGCACTGGCCATGCTCAACGATGCGGTGAAAAAGGGCGGAGCCTTTGCCAGCTCCCATGTGGGCGGACTTTCCGGTGCCTTCATTCCCGTGAGCGAAGACCTCAACATCGCCGAAGCGGTCAGAAACGGCTTTCTTTCCATCGAAAAACTGGAAGCCATGACGGCGGTCTGCTCCGTGGGCCTGGACATGGTGGCCATCCCCGGTGATACCAGCGTGGAAACCCTTGCGGGCATCATTGCAGATGAAATGGCCATCGGCATGATCAACGCCAAAACCACGGCCTGCCGCCTCATCCCCGTCCCCGGTAAAAAAGCAGGGGATATGGCCCACTTTGGTGGTCTTCTGGGGTTTGCCAATATTATTGATGTGCCCCATGCCACGGCAAGAAGCCGCTTTGTCACCATGGGAGGCCGCATCCCCGCCCCCATCCACTCCCTGAAAAACTAAAAAAAACGGGCGGCGGAGATTCCCCTCCATCGCCTTTTTCCACCGCCCCCATCCTGAAAGGAAAACGCCATGCTCGAAGCCATTGCCATCAAGCTTGTCACCGTTCTGGCCGGTTTTCTCTTTGAACAGGCCCTTGTCACAGGAGATCAGATCCGCATTGAAGGTGCCCCCTCCTGGTATTATGAGGAAAAAGACCCTCAGTATATTTATGTGTTTTCCTATATGGAGGGCGGCGTGGAAACCCTGGAACCCCTGAAGGCCAACCTGGCCCTTGCCATGGAAAAACGTATCCAGGAGATTATTGATATTGTCATTTACTATGAGGCCTTCCAGGACATCAAGGATCCGGCGGAAAAGGAATTGATCCGTCAGTTCCGAAGAGATGAGGATCTGGGGCTTTTTGTCCGCCGCAACCTGCATATCCCCCTCCTCACCCAGCAGGAAGCCCAGGAAGCGGGACTGATACGAAAGGGTAGACCGGCACGCAGCTTTGGAGCCGCCACCCTCCCCAAACAGGCCCTGCTGGACTATCAGAAGGACAGGGTCAGCAGACTGAAGAACAGTATTTCCCAGGAACGGGCACGCAAAGGCTTCAAGGATCTGGATGCCGCCTTTGAGGACGATGACATGGATGCCGTCGCCCGCGATCTGGAAAGCATCAGCCCCTGAGCTGCCAGATCCCTCCGGAAATATCTGCCCCTTTTCCTTCTCAGAGAAGAGGAGAATCCTTTATCTGCCGGATACGGATCTTGAGATACAGGTCTCCGGTGCTGCCATCGGCCATGCGGCGTCCCAGTCCCTTCAGGCGCAGTTTCTGCCCTTCCGCGGTTTTTGGCGGAACCGTAATTTTATAAAGACGGGAATAAAACCCCCAGGGGATGTTTACCCTTTTTGTACATCCGGCCAGGGCCTCAAAGGGGGAAATGATCAGGGTACCATACATGTGGGCCGTATCCTGGGGAGCCACAGGACGGATGGTCTGAAGACCGGGCGTTTTACGGCGCTGGGAATGCTGACGGATTTTTGCTGAAAAATGACCTTCCGGAAGCTGCACCAGAAAACGCAGAAGCAGGGCACCTGCTACAAAGCCACCGATATGCGCCCACCAGGCCACCCCGCCTCCGCCTCCCATGGCATTGAATACCTGAAGCAGAAACCAGATCCCCATATAGATAAAGGCCGGTATTTCGATGAAAAGGGGAATGATAAGAATGGGGATCAGGGTCAGAATCCGGGAGCCGGGATACAAAACAAAGTAGGCTCCCATGACCCCTGCAATGGCACCGCTGGCGCCCACAACGGGAAGGGTGGAAGAAGGATAAACCAGAAAATGGGCCAGCCCGGAAACCAGACCGCAGCCCAGATAAAACCCCAGATACCGCAAAGGTCCCAGGCGATCTTCCACATTATCGCCAAAAATCCACAGGGTCCACATATTGCCGATAATGTGCAGCCAGCCACCATGGAGAAACATGAATGTGAACAGGGTGAGCACAGGCTGCAGGACTCCGGTATGGCTCCGGACACCGGCATCCGTATACCGGGCGGGTACCAGCCCCCACTCCCAGAGAAAACGTCCCAGCTCCGGCCCCTGCCCCATCTGTACAAAAAAAACCAGTACATTGATCAGGATCAGCCCCTGGGTGACAAGGGGCCGGTTGCTTGAAGGCTGGGTATCGCGAATGGGAATCATGGTATCCTTGCACTCCGGGGGTTCGCCTTGGGATTCCGACAGCAATGGATCGGGCATCCATGGGGCTGGCGCAAAGACTTCCTGTCCGGCTTTCCCACGGTACTGCCCGAAACTTCAGAGGTTCCGCTCAGGGATATCCATAGCCAGGGGGGGCTATCCGCATACTGAGATCCACGGCCCTGGCCTGATGGGTCAGGGCACCTGCGGAAATGATCTGTACCCCTGCGGCACGCAGCCCTTCCAGACGCTCTGCATTCACCATGCCCGAAACCTCAATGAGGCTGCGGCCTGCGATGCGGCGCACCGCTTCCTCCACCGTATCCAGATCCATGTTGTCCAGCAGAATCACATCCGCACCACCAGCCACAGCCTGATCCACTTCCTCCAGCGTTTCCGTTTCCACCTCAATTTTAATGAGATGGGAAACCCGCCTGCGTACCGCAGCCATGGCCTGGGGAATCCCCCCTGCGGCGGCAATGTGGTTTTCCTTGATCAGCACCCCGTCATAAAGCCCCATACGGTGGTTGGCCGCACCGCCCACACGTACCGCATATTTTTCCAGCACCCGCCATCCGGGTGTGGTTTTCCGGGTGTCCACCAGAAGAACCCCGCTTTTTTCCATGCCCGCACCAAAACGGCGGACATGGGTGGCAATGCCACAGAGCCGCTGCAAAAAATTCAGGGCGGTTCTTTCCCCGGTCAGCAAGGCCCGCATCCGGCCCCGTACCCGCAGAAGCGGAGTTCCGGTATCCACGGCCACGCCCTCGGAAACCAGGGAAGAAAACACCACATCCCTGTCCATCTTCTCAAAAACCCTGCGGGCCACGGAAAACCCCGCAGGCACAACGCCCGCCTCCTTGGCGATAATCACCCCTTCGCCCATGGCCTCTTCGGATACAATGGCTTCCGTGGTGATATCTCCGGTACCGATATCCTCTTCCAGGGCCAGATCAATCAAACGCTCAACGGCATACATATTTTTTATCCTCGCAGTACCCGGCAGGCACAGGGCCTGCCCCTGATATATCCCGATTCCTCAGGCCATGGCCGCAATGCGTTCCCGGTTGGCAAGAAGCTGGATTCGCTTTTCCGCAAGCTCATCATGCTGGGCCTTCACTTTTTTCACAACGGCTTCTGGGGCTTTATCCACAAATCCCGGATTGTCCAGCTTGGCGGCAATGCCCCCCAGCTCCTTGTCCACCTTGGCGATGGCCTTGTCCAGACGCTCCACTTCTTTGGCAAAATCCAGTACCCCCTCCAGAAGCACATACAGGGCTGAACCGGAAACAATGCTGGTGGCGCTGGCCTTGGGCCGCTCGCCTGGAGAGGTGATTTCCAGGGTATTGAGACGGGCCAGAAGCTTCACAAGCTCCCCATGGTTTGTCAGGATTTCCGTCTGAAAGGGATTGTCCGTGTGAAAAACCACATCCAGAGCCTGGGCAGGAGAAAGGTTCATTTCTCCCCGGATATTCCGCACCCCCGTTACCAGTTCCATAAGAAACTCCATGGCCACCTCCGCTTCCGGAGAATAGGCCAGACGCTGATTCTCCCAGTTCATGGTGGGGAAATCCGCCTTCATGATGGAGCCGCGTTCTCCTGGAAGTTTTTCCCAGATTTCCTCGGTCACAAAGGGAATAATGGGATGCAGCAGAATCAGGGTATCGCTGATCACCCGGTACAAGACCCCCTTGGTCGCCTGCCTGGCCTCCTCTCCGGCCTTGCCGAAAAGAACGGGCTTGATGGCTTCAAGGTACCAGTCACAGAACTCGTTCCAGACAAAACGGTAAAGAAGGGATGCCGCATCATTGAACCGATAGGTATCCAGAGCATGCTGCACCTGGGCAGACAGACCATTCATGCGGGAAAGAATCCACTGATCCGGCATGGAAATGGCTTTGGGATCAAAATTCTCATAGGGCTGATCCAGGTGCATCAGGGAAAAACGGGCCGCATTCCAGAGTTTGTTGATGAAATGACGGTAGCCCTCTACCCTTTCCTCAGAAAGCTTGATATCCCGGCCCATGGCGGCAAAGCTCGTCAGGGTGAAACGGAAGGCGTCGGTACCGTATTTTTCGATGATTTCCAGAGGATCAATCACGTTCCCGAGGGATTTGCTCATTTTCTTGCCCTCGGCATCCCGCACCAGGGCATGGATATACACTTCCTTAAAAGGCACCTCTCCCATGAAATGGGTGCCCATCATCATCATGCGGGCCACCCAGAAGAAAAGAATGTCAAAACCCGTCACCAGCACGGAAGTCGGGTAAAAGGTTTTGAGAAGCTCAGTATCTTCAGGCCAGCCCATGGTGGAAAAGGGCCAGAGGGCAGAGCTGAACCAGGTGTCCAGCACATCACTCTCCTGGGTGAGGGCACGGGAACCACAGTCCGGACAGATTTCAGGATCCGTTTCCAGCACAAGGAGGCGACCGCAGTCCTTACAGGTCCAGGCGGGAATGCGATGGCCCCACCAGATCTGACGGGAGATGCACCAGTCCCGGATATTGTGCATCCACTCGTAATAGGTTTTTGTCCAGTTCTCCGGATAAATGCGGGTTTTTCCCTCTTCCACGGCCTTCAGGGCCTTTTCTGCCAGAGGGGCCACCTTCACGAACCATTGCAGGGAAAGATTGGGCTCCACCACGGTCTTGCAGCGGTAACAGTGCCCCACACTGTGGGTCAGTTCTTCCTTTTTGACGAGAAGCCCCTGTTTTTCAAGCTCTGCAACCGCCGCTTCCCGGGCTGCAAAACGATCCAGCCCCTGGAAAAAGCCGGCATGGGCATTCATACGGCCATCATCGTCAATGGCTTTGATCTGCTCCAGACCATGTTTCAGGCCCAGTTCAAAATCGTTGGGATCATGGGCAGGGGTTACCTTGAGGCAGCCGGTACCAAATTCGAGATCCACATAGGTATCCAGGATCACGGGAATTTCCCGATGGGTGAGGGGCAGCTTCACGGACATGCAGGACAGATCCGCGTATCGCGTATCTTCGGGGTGCAGGGCCACCGCCGTATCCCCGAAAAGGGTCTCCGGACGGGTGGTCGCCACCACCAGAGCACCAGACCCATCCGTCAGAGGATAGGCGATATGGTAAAGGAAGGAGTCCTTTTCCTCATGCTCCACCTCAAGGTCGGCAAGGGCCGTATGGCAGCGGGGACACCAGTTGATGAGATAATGCCCCTTATAAATCAGTCCTTCTTCATAAAGCTTCACAAAAACCTTGCGCACGGCCCTGGAAAGACCCTCATCCATGGTGAAGCGTTCCCGATCCCAGTCACAGGAAGCTCCCAGACGCTGAAGCTGGTGGATAATGGCCCCGCCATACTCTTTACGCCATTCCCAGACCCGGTCGATAAAGGCCTCCCGGCCCAGATCATCCCGTTTTTTTCCTTCCAGAGCCAGCTGCTTTTCCACCACATTCTGGGTAGCGATACCGGCATGATCCGTACCCGGCATCCAGAGCACGTTTTTACCGCAAAGCCGCTGATACCGGCAGAGGATGTCCTGAAGCGTGTTGTTCAGGGCATGGCCCATGTGCAGCTTGCCCGTGACATTGGGGGGCGGAATGACAATGGAAAAGGCTTCTTTTTCCCTGTCGGCATCCGCAGCCGCAAAAAGTTTGTTGTCCAGCCAGTAGCGATACCAGCGTGCTTCCACCTCATGGGGTTCATACCCCTTATCCAACAGAGCCTCGCTCATGTCTCCCCCATACTTCTTGTGATATTCAAAAAATGCCCATACAAACATGCCAGCACAATGTAAAAAAACAGCCGTTTCAGGCAGGACATACTCAAAAAAGACCAATGAAAAATGGCCATAAAAAAAGGGATTATGGAATAATCCCTTTTTTTGTGCAAGTTTTTGATTGCCCCGATCCAGATCTTCCTGGTCTGCATCTTCCTGATTCAGCTTTTTCACATAACCCGGTTTTTAAAAAGCTGAAACCAGAAGTCTACTCTTCTTCATACAAATGTTTTTTCAAAATCCGGAGTTCCCTTTCCACGGCCCGTTCCACCACGGAAGCCAAAGCCGCGTCCAGTTTTTCGGAAAAGACCTTGCGCACTACCCGCTCCAGCACAGCTTCAAAATCCACATGCTCCAGATGGGCCTCCAATGCAGCCAAAGACGATGCTGTCTGCGGTTTCTGCAAGGCATCAGGAGAGAGGGAAATAAAATCCGTATCCGACATCAGGGATTCTTCAGCCAGATCTCTTTTACCGGAAGTACCCCCTTCGACAGACAGGGTGTCCAGCCCCAGGGCATCCAGATCCTCTCCCACAAAGCTGCCTTCTTCATCCACATCCAGCCCGCCATCACTGTCCAGGGCCACAAAATCAGGTTCAAGTTCCGGCGGTCTTTCCTCTGTATTTTCCACGTCCAGAACGTCCGTCTCATCCAGAAAATCCGCTGCCGTCCCCAGATCCAGAGTGCTTTCCTCTGACTCCAGA